>JABITU010000296.1 GCA_018668195.1 Tateyamaria sp.
AACAACAGCGGAACGCATCAAAAAATCAATCGGCACGGCCCGTATGCCTTACGATGGGCGTGGCACATCCATGCAAGTGCGTGGCCGCGACCTGCTGAACGGTGTACCAAAAGAAATTGAAATCACCCAAGCACAGATTGCCGAAGCTTTGGCAGAACCGGTTCAGCAAATTTGCGAAGCAGTTATGGCTGCACTTGAAACCACTCCACCAGACCTTGCAGCCGATATCGTTGATCGTGGTGTGATGTTGACAGGGGGCGGGGCCTTACTCGGTGACCTGGATTTGGCTCTGCGTGAGCAAACCGGCCTTGCGGTTTCAATTGCAGATGAGCCGTTGAATTGTGTGGCCTTGGGCACTGGCAAAGCGCTGGAATTTGAAAAACAGCTGCGTCATGCTATCGACTACGATAGCTGATACAATCACCCACTTAGCCCTAAGCGCTTGCCACAAACGGTCAAATCTTGGACATTCCAAGTACCCACGCAAGGGCTGACTACCGTAGGACACAACCGCCTTGGCCAATAATCGATCAAACAATCAGGATTACACCCGCCCTTTGCGCAGGTTGATTCTGGTTGCTGTATACTTGGTATTGCTTGCGACCTTTCTGGTTTGGCGCATCGACAGCCCACGGGTTGAACGGTTTCGCGCTCAAGTAACCGACAGAATTGTTCCGAATTTTGATTGGGCCATGGCCCCTTTAACAGGCACCGTGAACCTGTTTCGCGATTATCAAAGCTACAACCGTATCGCCGAACAAAACCAAGAGCTGCGCCGTGAGCTGCGCAAAATGCAAGCTTGGAAAGAAGCCGCGCTTCAGCTTGAACAAGAGAACGCCCGACTGCTTGACCTCAACAGCGTCAACCTTGATCCCCGCCTTACCTTCATCACGGGTGTTGTTCTGGCCGATAGCGGCTCGCCCTTTCGCCAATCTGTACTGTTGAACGTTGGTGCACGGGATGGCCTTGTGGATGGCTGGGCCACCATGGACGGCATTGGTCTCGTGGGTCGCATTTCCGGTGTTGCGAAAAATACCAGCCGTGTGATTTTGCTCACTGATGCATCCAGCCGTATTCCTGTTACCATTCAACCCTCTGGCCAACGCGCCATTGTTGCGGGTGACAACAGTGCCACACCACCCATCGATTTCATCGAAAGTCCCGATCTTGTCCGGCCTGGTGACCGTATTGTCAGTTCAGGGGATGGCGCAGTTTTTCCTGCAGGGCTGGTTGTCGGGCAAGTGGTCACTGATCCCGGTGGCCGCCTAAGGGTGCGCCTTGCTGCGGACTATGAACGTCTCAAATTCCTGCGGGTCCTGCGCAGTCACCCGACAGAACCCGTGACCGACATCGCAAATGTTCTGACCGCCAACGACGGCACACCAGCGCCTGAAAACGGTCAAGGGGTTCCTGCAAGTGAGTGAAGACCAATCATCACGAATTTGGATCATGCGTGGTTGGTTCGTCGTGCTAGGATTGGCGACCTTGTTCATCCATCTTCTCCCCCTCAGCGCGATGTCACGCCCTTGGGCCACACCTGATCTGATGTTGGGCTTTGCCTTCGCGTGGTCAGCGCGCAAACCCGTATATGTCCCTGTGATCCTAATAGGCCTGATGCTTTTGCTGTCAGACCTATTGCTACAGCGCCCCCCCGGTCTTTGGGCCTTTTTGGGACTACTTTGCTGTGAAAAACTTCAAAATCGCGCCAAACGTTTACGTGCATCGAACTTTGCAACCGAATGGGCTATCGTCATTTCATTGCTGGCTAGCACCACTATTTTATATCGCATCATCTTGGCCATTTTGTTGGTTGAGCAACCGAACCTAGGATCACAACTTATCCAAACGATAACCACGATCCTTTACTACCCCGTGATTGTCTTCGCGACCCACGTGCTTATGGGTGTGCGCAAGGGTGTCCCAGGGGACATGGACGCACGCGGAGGCCGCATTTGAAACGCAAAAACGCAGATCACGAGGCGAACCAAAGTTTAATGTCTCGCCGTGCACTGGTTGTCGGTGGGCTTCAGTTTGTGCTCGTCGGTGGCTTGGCCGCACGTATGCGTCACCTCCAAATCAATGAGGCCGATCAATTCAGGACATTGGCCGAAGAGAACAGGATCAAGTTCAAACTGATACCGCCCGCTCGCGGCGAGGTGTTTGATCGCAACGGCGTTCAGCTGGCCCAAAACGTCCCAAATTATCAAATCAAGATGGTGCGTGAAGACACCCGCGACGTAGAGGCCGTAATTGCGCGCCTCAGTCAAATCATCGATCTGGACGAAGAAACCATTGAACGCGCTGTTGCATTGATCAAACGCAGCGCCCCATTTCACCCCATCACCATAACAGACAACGTGACGTGGGAAGATATCAGCCGCGTCTCTGTCAATGCACCCGCCTTACCAGGCGTCACACCAGAAGTCGGCTTGTCACGTGTCTATCCCTTGGGCTCAGACTTTGCTCATATCTTGGGATACGTGGGCCCCGTTAGCGATTACGACATGAAGAGGATCGACGATCCCGATCCATTACTACGCATCCCACGGTTTCAGATCGGCAAGGTCGGCGTGGAAGCCAAAGAAGAAAATCGTCTACGTGGGTCTGCAGGAAACAAACAGGTCGAGGTGAACGCCGCCGGTCGCGAAATGCGCGAGCTGGGACGCCGTGAAGGCAAACCGGGTGCCAATATTCAGCTAACTATCGATTCAAAACTGCAGAACTATTTGCAGGCGCGCCTCGACGGCGAAAGCGCCGGCGCGGTTGTGATCGATTGTGAAACTGGCGATCTGGTCGCAATTGGATCGGCCCCGACATACGATCCCAATCTGTTTGTGTCCGGCATTTCCGTTGCAGATTACCGCGAACTGACTGAAAATAAATTCCGGCCTCTGGCGTCCAAAGCGGTTCAGGGAACCTATCCCCCCGGATCAATATTCAAAATGATCACCGCAATGGCCGCCCTTGAAGAAGGCATTATCGGACCAGACGACACCGTCCGTTGCAACGGTCACCTTGAAGTGGCGGACCGCAAATTCCACTGCTGGAAACGCTCAGGGCACGGCAGTGTTGACCTAAAGAACTCGCTCAAACGCAGCTGCGATGTTTACTACTATGACTTGGCGCTCAAGGTCGGGATCGAAAAGATCTCCACCATGGCCAACGTCTTTGGTTTGGGCGTGCGCCACAACGTTGAAATGTCGGCAGTGGCCCGTGGACTTACCCCAACTAAGGCATGGAAAAAGCGCGTGCACGACAAAGACTGGGTGATCGGTGACACGGTCAACGCATCCATCGGACAGGGCGATATGCTCGCCTCCCCCCTCCAGTTGGCCGTGATGACCGCACGCCTTGCCACAGGGCGCGAAGTGACACCGCGGCTGGTTAAATCTGTAGACGGCATTGAACAAGCGTCAGACGCAGGAACCCCGCTCAAAGTTGATCAAAATAACCTAAAGAAAATGCGCCAAGCCATGTTTGCCGTGGTCAATGACCGTGGGGGCACCGCCAACAAAAGCCGCATCACTGTTGATAACATGCGCATGGCTGGCAAAACGGGCACCAGCCAAGTGCGCAACATTTCCGCCGCTGAACGGCGCACCGGCGTTGTACGCAACGAAGATTTGCCATGGGAACGGCGCGACCACGCTTTATTCGTGGACTTTGCACCTGCAGACAATCCCAAATACGCTGTTGCCGTTATCGTAGAACACGGCGGCGGCGGCTCAACAGCCGCAGCCCCGATCGCCCGCGACATCACGCTTCAGGCTTTATACGATGGCCCCCCTCCGCTAGAGGCATACCCATCCAAAGACCGTGGCCGTATCCGCAGCCAACAAAAGCGCCTCGCGAAAATGCGCCCAGTGGCCAAAACTCAGGACGATGACAAAGCATGAGTTATCTTGAGTACACTGTAAAATCGACGCCCACGGGCCTGCGCAAAATCCTGTTCCTAAATTGGCCCCTCACAGTATTGCTCAGCTCGGTCGCCTGTGTCGGCTTCCTTATGCTCTACTCCGTGGCAGGTGGCAGTTTTAAACCGTGGGCCGAACCGCAAATGAAACGCTTTGCCGTTGGTTTGGTTCTGATGGTCGCCATTGGAATGACCCCCATTTGGTTTTGGCGCAGCATCGCGTTGTTTTGCTATGGCATAACCGTCATTCTTTTGATCGCAGTTGATCTATTCGGTGAAGAAGGCAAAGGCGCACAACGCTGGATCGACCTTGGGTTCATGCGCCTGCAACCCTCCGAGTTGATGAAGATCACACTCGTGATGTTTCTGGCCGCCTATTACGACTGGTTGCCGCCCGAAAAGAAATCGCGCCCTCTTTGGGTCTTGCTGCCCATTGCAATCATCTTGCTGCCAACCGCGTTGGTCATCCAACAACCCGACCTTGGGACATCGCTCCTTTTGGTCATGGCCGGTGGCGGTATCATGTTTCTTGCGGGCGTACACTGGGCCTATTTCGCGGCCGTGATCACATCGGGTGTCGGCCTGATCGTGGCTGTTTTCCAAAGCCGCGAAACAAGTTGGCAATTACTCAACAACTACCAATACCGCCGCATCGACACCTTCATTGACCCCAGCGCCGACCCACTAGGTGCCGGCTATCACATCACCCAATCCAAGATCGCACTTGGATCCGGCGGGTGGACAGGGCGCGGATTTATGCAG
>JABITU010000297.1 GCA_018668195.1 Tateyamaria sp.
ATCCGAACACAACACTGGTGACGTCTGTCGCTCCACTCACGACCGCGACCCATGGGGGACGCGCAAAATGTTTGCAAAGATTGGTGCGGCTTGATTTGCCTGTGCCGCGAACCGTGGCTTTGTCGTTTGCAGCTGTACACGATATCGCCAGTGGCCATCTCCCTGATCTTGAAGCAATTTTGCAGCAATTTCCGCAAAACGCACTCCTTTGTGTGCGCCCTTCGTCCGAAGACCCTGATTGGGGTGGACCATCCGCTATCCTAAATATTGGCATGAACAATGGCCGTTATGAGGCCCTGTGTGGGACACTGGGCACGGACGCGGCATCGGCGATGTTCACCCGTTTTGTGCAAAGTTATGCGATCCATGTCGACAGGCTCGACCCTGACATGTTCGATTCTGTGCAGGGCGAGGGGCCCAATGCTTTAAAACAGGTCCTTGAAGCTTATACCAACGAAACTGAAGGTCCGTTTCCTGCGACCCGCGCCGAGCAATTGGCCGGCGTTTTGAAATCCATGGCGCGCGCGTGGGAAGGCACCTCTGCCCGGCTGCTCCGGCAGGCCAAGGGCGCGCCAGCGGACGCTGGTCTGGGGTTGGTCGTGCAACAGATGGCTTTTGGAATCGGTCACGGCGAAAGTGGATCGGGCGTGCTGCAACTGGTATCTTCCACGACCGGTAATCCCCAAATTACTGGGCGCTACCTGCGCCAAAGTCAGGGACGCGATGCGCTGTTTGGGGATTCTAGTCTGTTCATAACGCGCGATCCTCGTGGCCCGTCTTTCGAAGAATTGGTGCCTAATTGCTTTGCGCAGGTGGTGGAACATGCCCAACTGATGCGCCAACGCTTGCGCGAAGAGATGCAAGTTGAATTCACAATTGAGAACGGAAACTTGCATATTCTGGATGGCGTGCGTGTGGTGCGATCGCCGCGTGCAGCTGTCCGGATCGCCGTTGAATTGGCGCGCGATGGCGTTATTCCGATCCAAGAGACGCTTATGCGCATTGAGCCACACACGCTGAACGAATTGCTGCACCGGCAAGTTGTCAGCACGGCCAAGCGTGATGTGCTTGGCACAGGTATCGCAGCCAGTCCGGGTGCGGCCACCGGACGTTTGGTGTTCACCGCAAACGAGGCGCAGGCCAGTGCTGCGCGGGGCGAGGATTGCATCCTCGTGCGCCGTGAGACCTCGCCCGAAGACATTCGTGGCATGCACGCGGCCAAGGCGATCATTACAGAACGTGGAGGCATCACAAGTCATGCAGCTGTGATTGGGCGTGGTATTGGGTTGCCATGCGTGGTCGGTATTGGTGACATACGGTTTCAGACTCGCAAGAGCCAATTGGTGACCCAGGATGGGCGGGTTATTCCGGCTGGTGAAGTCGTCACAGTTGACGGCAGCAATGGCGTAATTCTTCTTGGTGCATCAGAAATGCAAGAAGCCGCACTTGATGACGCCTTCCAGGCCTTGATGGACTGGGCAGATACCGAGCGTGACATCGAAATCCGCGCCAATGCAGACACTCCGGCTGACGCTCGGACTGCGAGAAACTTTTCGGCTCAGGGGATAGGGCTGTGCCGGACAGAGCACATGTTTTTTGAACCCGGGCGTTTGACTGTTATGCGCGAGATGATCTTTGCCGTGTCGAGCGATGACCGGCGCGCAGTTCTGGAACGCCTACTGCCTATGCAACGCGCAGATTTCATTCAACTGTTTAAGATCATGCAAGGACAGCCTGTTTGCATTCGTCTGCTTGACCCGCCTTTGCACGAATTTCTACCTAACGATCGCAACGGCCAGAGTGAGCTTGCTGATGCATTGGGCCTGCCATTGTCGGATGTGACCCGTCGCGCCGAGGCGATGGCAGAATACAACCCTATGCTGGGCCTGCGCGGTGTGCGTTTGGGGGTGACCGTTCCCGAGATCTATGAGATGCAGGCAAGGGCCATCTTCGAAGCGGCGATTGAAGCCAGCAGGGACGGTGATCCGGTTGTGCCCGAGATCATGATCCCCTTGGTGAGTGCCAAACGCGAAGTTGAACTGGTTAAAACCCGAGTAGATGCGGTCGCGGCAGCCGTGCGGACTGAAAAGGGCGCTGATTTCACCTATCGTTTGGGTGTCATGGTAGAAACCCCGCGCGCCGCGCTTCGGGCTGGCGACATTGCCCAACATTGCAGCTTTCTGAGTTTTGGAACCAATGATTTAACGCAGATGACCTATGGTCTTAGCCGTGATGATGCCGGCCGTTTCATGTCGGATTACGTGCGGCAAGAGGTTTTTGACGAGGATCCTTTCCATTCGCTCGATATCGATGGCGTCGGAGAACTGCTACAATTGGGTTCGCAACGTGGACGTTCGGCAAAGCCTGGCATTACCCTTTCGCTTTGTGGTGAACATGGGGGCGATCCTGAATCAATTGCCTTTTGTCGAGCGGCTGGTTTTGACTATGTGTCCTGCTCTCCGTTTCGCGTGCCGGTTGCCCGGCTCGCGGCGGCACAATTGGCTATATCCAGCAAAATCAAGCATGACGGTGATGTTAAACGTTCGACTTAGAGCATGTTTTGCTCGATCAGAAACAAAATATCTTGCTCCTCGGTTCGATCGAACAGATGGTCTGTTGCCTGAGTTAGATTGAATTCAAAAAACACGCTTTAAAGGCTGTAGAGTGCCGTTTAGGGGCTGTTGGACTTTTCTGACCATCTGCGACCTTTTCGCCGCTAAGCTAGACGTTTGGTTAAAATGGGTCTAATGGCGCCTCACTTGGCAATCGTAGGGCGTGGTATGCGCAACTTTTTTAAATGTGTGCTTGCACTTGTTGTGACCGCCGGACACCCTGCTGTTGCAGCAGATACAGTTTTGGGTACGACCATGCTAGAGGCCGAAGTTGCAGGGTTGCGCGGCATCTCTTCGAAGCGTTTGCAAAGTTTAATGGTCCGTCCTGAAACGTCTATAGACGTAGAATTTTCTTTGGATTGGATTGATGCTCAGCCCGAGCCTGCCGGTGATAAGAATCTGAAATGCCTGTCTGAAGCACTGTATTTCGAAGCGCGGGGCGAAACAGTCAAAGGCCAGTTTGCAGTAGCCGAAGTGATCGTCAACCGCGTCGCAAGCACACGGTTTCCTTCTTCCGTATGTGGTGTAATCAACCAGGGTACAGGCCGTAAGTACCAATGCCAATTCACCTACACGTGCGATGGAAAGCCCGAGAACATCGCTGAGCCGCTTGCCTATGAACGCGTGGCCAAGGTGGCGCGTGCCGTGCTGGATAACCGTGCGCCTACATTGACAGACGGTGCCACACACTACCACACGAGGGCGGTGCGCCCAAGATGGAGCAGAGTCTATACCAAAACGGCAAATATCGGCGTACATCTATTTTATCGCCACACCTATCGCACGGCGTCCAACTGAGTCGATCGTGTGACGCTTTCATGCAGTTCGACGGCGACTTCGAGCCGTTTCATTTTTCGCCGCGGGTTAAAATAACTGCAAAACATCTGTCTTAAGGGGCCTGCCATTATGGCGTCTGAAATTCGACTCGCATTTTCTCATCCCACGGACCGTTCTGAGGCTACAGCAGAAATTGAACTGCTCGACCGGATTTCGGTGCGCGACCATACGGTCGATGTCGAAATTGGTGCATTCCAAGCAGAGCGTGGTGTGACGCAGCGCGTATGCTTTAATATTGTGGTCGAGGTGCGCGCCTTGACCGGTCCGATCGACGATGATGTCGATCGCATCCTGAGTTATGACAAGGTGACAGAGGCGATTGGCTATGAACTGGCCGACGAACGCCTAAATCTGTTGGAAACAGTGGCCGAACGTGTGGCTGAGCGTATCTTGAACGAGCCCCAAGCGGTGCGCGTTTTTGTGCGCGTTGAAAAGTTGGATCGTGGGCCGGGTGCTTTGGGTGTTGAAATCGTGCGAAGTCGTGCTGCGGCTGCCTCTTTGGCGGTTGAGCCTGTCGAACCCGAGGTTTTGCATCCCAAGCTTGTTTATCTATCAAACGCGGCGATTGCATCTCCACATTTGGGGAAATGGATCGATCAGCTTGTGCAACTCGGCCGCCCGTTGATTTTTTGCGTCGGACCCGCCAACGCGCCAGTGCCGCACTCGGTCCATCCGTTGGCACAACGACGCATCGATTTGCTGGCCATTGAACAGAATGCTTGGGTGCTGGCGGCACATGATGCGCGCTGCAAAGTTGTCGACAGCCGAACAGAACTCGACTGGGCAATGCGTAATGGGCAAATATGCGTTTGGGCGCCTTCCAAGATCGTTCTGGATGCGGTTGATGGGCCTTCGGCAAAGGGGGCTGATGCGGTTGCGCTTGCGTCGTGGTTTGCTGCCACTTTTGACGCGAGCGATATGCTTGTCATCGACGATGATGCGGCCATTGGTAAGCCTGCTGATCTGCGGAGCTTGCCCGCCGATCAGGCGCCGCGCTGAGCCGCGCCCGTGCGCCGTTATCTTCGCCCCGTGATGCATGTTGGACCCGGCCGCACTGCTTCCGCGATGGAATTTGGCCAATGCTGGTTTGAGCACGTCGAAGTGCTGTCACGCGATGGACCTGCGCAGGTCATCCCTGCTGCGGCCCTTAACGGCGAAGAACGCGCGCGATTTGATCACCAATCGGATGTCCCGACCTTGATGGGAATCCTGAACACGACGCCCGACAGCTTTTCTGACGGCGGCCGACACGCAACCGAACATGCTGCGTTGATACACGGTAAGGCGCTGCTGTCAGCCGGAGCAGGCCTTCTTGATATTGGTGGAGAATCTACTCGTCCCGGCGCTTCGGTTGTCGCCGCAGATCAAGAGATTGCCCGCACTGCACCTGTCATCGCAGCCTTGCGTGCTGCGGGTGTAGCAGCCCCAATCTCAATCGATACACGCAAAGCTGCCGTAGCCAAAGCCGCGCTGCAGGCCGGTGCTACTATGGTTAATGATGTATCAGGTTTCAGTTTTGATCCTGATCTTGCCCCATTGTGCGCGGCGCACAAAGTCCCCGTCTGCGTTATGCACGCGCAGGGGGATCCGCAGACGATGCAGAATGATCCTCAGTACGATGATGTTCTGCTGGATGTGTTTGATTTTCTCAGTGACCGCATTGCGGCATTGGTAAATTTGGGCATTCCCAAGACCGAAATCATTGCTGATCCAGGCATTGGGTTCGGAAAGACACTGGATCATAATCTTGCTCTGTTGCAGCGGATCAGCCTGTTTCACGGCTTGGGTGTTCCGATCTTATTGGGGGCCTCGCGCAAAAGGTTCATTGGAACACTGGGCAATGTGCCGGATGCGGCCGCGCGGGCTCCGGGGTCTGTCGCGGTGGCGCTTTCTGCATTAGCGCAGGGTGTTCAGATCATACGTGCGCATGACATTGCCGAACACGCACAGGCCATTGCGCTTTGGCGTGCCTGTGTGGCAAAGAATTAGGATGAAAAATTTATTTGGTACTGACGGCGTGCGCGGCACAGCCAACTTATCGCCTATGACTGCCGAAATGGCTTTGCGCCTTGGGGCTGCGGTTGGGCGGTATTTCAAGCGTGACGGAAACAGCGCGCGCCGCGTAGTTATTGGCAAAGATACGCGCCTGTCGGGCTACATGTTCGAAAACGCTCTGACAGCGGGGCTGACATCAACGGGCATGAACGTGCTGTTGCTTGGGCCGGTGCCGACACCTGCTGTTGGCCTGTTGACCCGGTCGATGCGCGCGGATCTCGGGGTTATGATATCGGCCAGCCACAACCCGGCCACTGATAATGGAATCAAGTTTTTTGGCCCCGACGGCTATAAACTGAGCGATGCAGCAGAGGCAGAGATCGAAGAGCTTGTGGCAACGGGCGTCGATGGGGTCGACGCTACAGAAATTGGCCGTGCAAAGCGGATTGACGACGGCCGTTTCCGCTATATCGAGCGCGTAAAATCTTCATTTCCACGCGGGATGCGGCTGGATGGATTGAAAGTTGTCATAGATTGCGCCAATGGCGCCGCTTACAAGGTTGCCCCTGAGGCACTTTGGGAGTTGGGGGCCACTGTCATCCCAGTTGGTGTGACACCGAATGGGCACAACATTAACAAGGGCTGCGGTTCGACTAAGCCACGGACTGCGGCCGAGGCGGTGGTCGCGCATGGTGCTGATGTCGGGATTTGCCTAGACGGCGATGCGGATCGGGTCACTTTGCTTGACGAGAACGGCCGGGTTGGAAACGGCGACCAGTTCATGGGTCTGATGGCGGCTCGGTGGGCCATCGAAGGGCGGCTCAAAGGTGGTGCACTGGTTGCGACGGTGATGTCTAATCTGGGGTTAGAGCGGTTCTTGCAGGGGCACGGCGTCGGACTTGAACGAACCAATGTGGGCGACAGATATGTTGTTGAGCGCATGCGTCAGGGCGGCTTTAACTTGGGTGGCGAGCAATCGGGTCACATTGTGATGACAGATTACGCCACGACGGGCGATGGTTTAATGGCCGGTTTGCAGTTTCTGGCCGAACTGGTGCAATCAGGCAGGCGCGCAAGTGAGGTCTTGCATGTCTTTGATCCGGTGCCGCAGTTATTGAAGAATGTGCGGTTTTCTGCGGGTCAAGCTCCTTTGGAACTGGACAGCGTAAAATTAGCGATCCGCGAAGCAGAAGCTCAACTTAGTGGTAATGGCCGGCTTTTGATCCGCAAATCCGGGACCGAGCCATTAATCCGTGTGATGGCCGAAAGCGAGGACGAAGCGCTTCTGAATGCCAGTGTCGAGCATGTCGTGAGCACGGTTGAAAGTGCTGTTGGTACAGCGGCCAGCTGAAATAAGCGACGTCGCATCCCGTGGGGGTTAAGAGCAAAGTCGCGATAAGCATAGATACCTAGATTACCTGCTTGTACCAAAAACCAAACGCCGCAGAGCGCCATATTGGCTTAGCCCAACACCGGAAAGAATGAGGGCCATGGCCCACAACAGGCTGGGCGGTACGGGCTCGTTCAATAGAAACACACCCAGCACAACAGACCAAACAGGCACTTGGTAATTGGTCAGGGACATGAACACTGGCCCGGCACTTCTGATCACCAGCACCCGTAATATGCTGGCGCCGGCCGTTGGTATCAAACCGAGAAACGCAATGACAATCAGAGTATTTTCGTCTGGCTTAGGTGGTGGTCCTTCCACCACCCAAGCGATTGGAATGACAAGGCCTGCTGCGATGATTAGCAAAACTGTCGACAGGCCAATTGGGTCCACGGCTGGTAAGCGGCGCATCAGCACGCTGGATATACCATAGCAACACGCCGCAGAAACGCAGGCCATGCGGCCTGCGGTTTCCAGCCTGGCTCCGGAGGTTTCAAAAGCCTGTCCGCCAATCAATATCAAAACTCCGCAAAACCCGATGGTAAAACCCATAGCCCTGCGCCATGTGATTCTTTCCCCCGGAACGAAGAAATGCGCCAGCGGCAACACGATTAGCGCGACCGAAGCCATGGATACTCCGGCAAATCCCGATGTCACATATTGCTGGCCCCAGGCCAAGAGCATGAAAGGGATTGCGGTACTGACGCCGCCAATCGCTGCGACCGAAACAATAGTCCTTGGGGCAGGGGGGGCAGCAAACAGCTTTCCGCCCAGTGCACGCCAAATTACCGTCATCAGAATTGCGGCAAACCCGATCCGCCCCGCAGCCAACCAAAATGGTGTAATCCCGGTCAAAGCAACTTCGGTCACCATGAAAGTGCCGCCCCACGTCAGGCCAAGAGCGGCCACCATGAACCAACTTTTCCAAGTGATGTGCAGGTTATCTGTCATGAAACGCCTTGCTGTCGACTGGTGCTTGATCCCGCTTGGTCATGCTGTAATCGCGCAGCACACCCGCAACCCTTAGCCGGTAATTATCAAAATGGATGTATCGCCCGGCACTTTGGGCAGAACGGTGTTCAGGCAGCTTGCGCCAATGTGTCAGCGCCTCTTCACTCTCCCAGAAGGACAGTGATAACCGCTTGCCAGATTCTAGCATATCATGCTCTCGACCCATTCAATGGAAATGAATCTAGGGATGTCAGCAATGTGCGTTTTGAGTGTCGCGGCCCGCTTAAGAGATCGTGTCTGATGGCCCTTTTTGGGCTTACCTCGAAAATCATGGCAATCATCCGGCTCTTCCTTATAGCGTTTGCTGAAATACTTGAAACATAACGCATCACCTAACACGTTGAAATATTTGATTTCAGACAGATTTAGGAGAGCCAGGCTTTTCACATATCGCTTTATGTCTCTGCCCCCAGCGCTGTGCGATTCTTTCCCGAGTTGATGTCATACTTTTGCCAACCCGATCATCTACAAGGCTGATGCGGTATGATGGCAAGCTGCACAAATTTACTTGTTCGAGACGATCCAGTCATAGCTTTGTTGCCTTGCGAGAACTGGCAACACAGGATTAATGGGTCCTGACCCTAGCTGACCAAAACAGGAAAGGCCGCATTTGCAGCGGCCTTTCCCAACGCGAACACGTCGATTTAATTTTTTGCCTTGTCGACCATCTTGCCGGCTGAAATCCACGGCATCATGCCGCGCAGTGTCTCGCCTGTGGCTTCGATCTGGTGCTCGTCGTTGATCCGGCGTGTCGCTTTGAAGAATGGCTGACCCACAGCATTTTCCTGCATGAAGTCACGCACGAACTTGCCTGTTTGTATGTCGGTCAGAATTGCTTTCATCCGGGCCTTGGTTTCATCATAGGGCAGAACGCGCGGGCCAGAGACATACTCGCCATATTCTGCTGTATTGGAGATCGAGTAGTTCATGTTTGCGATGCCACCCTCATAGATCAGATCGACAATCAGTTTTACCTCGTGCAAACACTCGAAATAGGCCATCTCGGGGGCGTAGCCTGCTTCTACAAGCGTTTCAAAGCCCATCCGGATCAGTTCGACCAGACCGCCGCACAGAACCGCCTGCTCGCCGAACAGATCAGTCTCGCACTCTTCGCGGAAGTTTGTCTCGATGATGCCTGAACGACCGCCGCCGATCGCAGAACAGTAGGACAGGCCAATTTCGAGTGCACGGCCCGAGGCGTCTTTGTCAATCGCCACAAGGCAGGGCACGCCGCCGCCTTTCACGTATTCGCCGCGCACAGTGTGACCCGGGCCCTTGGGGGCCATCATGACCACGTCGATACCTTCTTTGGGTTCGATCAGACCGAAATGAACGTTCAGGCCATGGGCAAATGCAATTGCCGCGCCTTCGCGGATGTTGTCGTGAACATATTTTTTGTAAGTTTCGGCCTGCAACTCATCGGGCATTGTGAACATGATGAGATCGGCCCATGCGGCCGCTTCTGCGATGCCCATGGTTTTCAGGCCTTCACCTTCAGCTTTGGCGATCGAAGACGAGCCTTCGCGTAGGGCGACGACGACGTTTTTAGCGCCGCTGTCTCGCAGGTTCAGTGCGTGAGCGTGGCCTTGGCTGCCATAGCCAAGAATGGCCACTTTCATGTCTTTGATAAGATTGATGTCGCAATCGCGGTCATAATAAACGCGCATAGAGTATCCTCCGGGTTGATGTCTGGCGTGTTTATACGAGCGCGAGCGCGGTTCTGCACGGTTGCTTTTCGCCTAATTTCATTACATGAGGTATATACTCATTCATTAATTTGGAGAAATTTGAAAAAATCATGCTTAATGATACGGATCGTCGAATTCTGCGCCAGTGGCAGGCAGCGCCAGATTTGTCTCCGGCGGAACTGGCGGAGCGTGCACGCGTGAGCATTGGCCAACTTGCGCGGCGTCAAGCGCGGTTGCGCGAGGCGGGTGTGGTACGGGGGGTGCGCGCGGTGATCGATTGGGCGGCCTTAGGGTACGTAGTCGAAGTGTCATTGCGCGTGACCCTCGACAAGACACAAGGCAGTGCCTTTGATCAGTTCATCGATGCTGCGCGTGCCGTACCAGAGGTGATCGAAATACAAACATTCCTCGGCCGAGTAGACGTTCGGCTTTCGGTGATTGCTCGGGATATGGCCCATTACCAGCACCTTTATCGCAGCAAAATCCTTACGCTGCCACATATTGCAGATATCGAAGCGCTGATGCATGTGGCGCGGATCAAAAGTGACGAGGCCTTGCCGCTGTGATGGATTTGGATGACATCGACTTCGCCATTTTGCGTCAGTTGTCCCTGAATGCGGCGCAGGGGGCGGGTGCGATTGGGCGGGCATGCGGCCTTTCGCAGCCCGCTGCTTGGCGGCGTATCAAACGGCTGCGTGATGCAGGTGTTGTGCGAGGTTTGCGGTTGCAGCTTGATCAACAAGCGCTTGGATTTGGCGTAACCGTTTTTTTAGGGGTCAAACTGGCGACTAAGGGGCGCGTTAGCCTTGAGGATTTCGAACGTGCTGTCAGCGCGATCCCCGAGGTTCAGACGGTAGAGCATGTTTTGGGTCTCTATGATTACCGCTTGCGAGTCGTCGCGCGGGATTTGCCAGACTTTGAGCGGGTTTTGCGGCGTCGGATCATGACCTTGCCCGGCGCGGGTGAGGTTGAGGCCAACGTCCTGCTAAGCGAAGAGAGCCGCCCGGGTCCTTTGGGTGCCGATCCACTCTGATCGTTCCGATCTGTGACAACCGATAAGAATTGGCGGCAATTGTGTACCGAAGTAGACTTTGCCCAAATCGTTGTGGGGCGCTATGTTTTACTGAAACCGCAGAAAGGACTAAAAAATGGCTGCCTTGCTTGATACCGTTGATCCCCAAGGTCTTGAAGAGTTTTCGGTTGTTTTCACCGACCGGTCGCTGAACCACATGAGCGGCGCTTTTCAGGCGGTCATGAATGATATCTCGGGAATGCTGAAAGAGGTTTATGCTGCAGATGCCGTTGTGATCGTGCCCGGCGGCGGTACTTTCGGCATGGAGGCGGTGGCCCGTCAATTCGGGCGCGGGTCCGATGTTTTGGTGGTGCGAAATGGTTGGTTCAGCTACCGGTGGAGCCAGATTTTTGAAACTGGTGATCTGACGGCGTCCACCACCGTTCTCAAGGCGTGTCAGACCGGCAACTCTGCACCGTCACCCTTTACTCCTGCCCCGATCGAGGACGTGGTCGAAGCCATACAAACGGGACGTCCCGACGTGGTTTTTGCCCCGCACGTGGAAACCAGCGCAGGCGTGATCCTGCCCGATGATTATATCGCGAAGATGGCGGCAGCCGTGCATGAAGTCGGTGGGCTGATGGTATTGGATTGCATCGCGTCGGGCTGTGCGTGGATCAATATGCGTGCCTTGGGCGTGGATGTGCTGATCTCTGCCCCTCAGAAGGGGTGGAGTGCGTCTCCCTGTGCGGGGCTCGTGATGCTGTCAGACCGCGCTGTGGCGCGTCTGGACGAAACAACATCCGACAGCTTTGCCATCGACCTCAAAAAATGGCACCAGATCATGTTGGCCTATGAAGGCGGTGGCCATGCCTATCACGCGACCATGCCGACAGATGCGCTGCGAGATTTCCGCGACACTATGCTTGAGACACGCGAATATGGCTTTGAGCGCCTGAAAGAGGCGCAATGGGAATTGGGCAATGCCGTGCGGGCAATGCTGGCCGACAAGGACATCGTTTCGGTCGCTTCTGATGGCTTTGGCGCGCCGGGTGTTGTGGTCAGTTACACATCCGATGCAGAGGTCCAGACCGGCAAGCGCTTTGCCGCCCAAGGCATGCAGATAGCGGCCGGTGTGCCATTGCAATGTGATGAGCCTGCGGACTTCCGGACTTTTCGCATTGGTCTGTTTGGCCTCGATAAACTATACAATGTCGAGGGTACGCTTGCGCGTCTAAAGCGCGTCGTTGATCAGGTGCTGTAGAGGGCTGGTGCGCAATTTGCGTGGGGCTTAACTAGCCCTGCGCGTTCCCAGGCCCAGTTGCATAAGCGTTCGGCGGACCGGTTTGACCTCGTGCAGAGCATTCAGCCCAAAGGCGCGTGCATCGCGCAATGCCGGAGATTTGACCTGGCTTACGCGGTTGAGCAGGTCGATCCCTGTCACACGCATGCGTATATCCCCGATCCGGGCTTTGTGATAGGCGTCGAGCATCTGCGCATCACCCAGACCTTGGGGGCGTGCTTGCGCCAACTCCAGCAATATGGCCGTGTCGGCGAGGCTCATGTTCAGCCCCTGCGCTCCGATTGGGGGCACAACATGAGCCGCTTCGGCGATGAGGGCCAAGCGCACGCCGTTTATTCGATGTGCCCGCTGGCTGATGATGGGCCAGATGGTCCTGCGGGACACAAGCGAAAGCGGCCCGAACAAGTGGCAGCTGCGGGCCGACATCTCGGCCTCGAACGCGGGCACATCTAAATCAAAGCGCGTGGTTGTCAGTGGGCCATCATCCATCCACACTACGGCAGAGCATGGCAGTCCTTCGTGATCGGGCAAGGGTACCAACGTGAAAGGCCCACCAGTTTGGTGAACCTCGGTCGATACGTTGTCATGGGGAATTGAATGCGTGACGGCGAAGGCCAGCGCCTTTTGTCCATATCGCGTTGTCGTAACGTCGATGCTTGCAGCTTGCCGCATCGGTGAGGCCCGGCCGTCTGCAGCGATCACCAGTTTTGTTTTGATGCGTGTCCCATCGCTTAGACCTACACGCGCTTCGGCTGTTCGGGTGAAAAGGGTTTCTGCTGCGCTGCCGGGGCGAAAATCGACATTCGGCAGGGTGGCCAGTCTGGCCACCAGTTCGCGCCGCAGTCGCCAGTTGGGCAGGTTCCAGCCAAAAGGCAGGTCGGACACGTCCGCAGCGCGGAATTCCTTGATGTCACGGGGACTACCATCTTGGCCACCTGCATCCACAATCCGCATGACATTAAGGGCTGCGCCATGTGGGAAAAGTGCGTCCCAAACGCCCGCTGCAGTCAGCACGTCGCGTGCAGGCTGCAGCATTGCGGTGGTGCGCATGTCTGATCCCTCGACGTCCCGTTCGGTAATGGGTGGCATTGGATCCACGCAAATCACGTCGAAACCGGCTGTGCCAAAAGCTGCCGCAGCCGTAAGGCCAGCGATGCCACCGCCAGAAATTAGAATGTCACAGGATGTGCTGTCAGCCATGCGTTTTCTCCTATATTGGATAACATATGCCTCGCGCGGGCGGTGCCAAAGCGGCATCCTGTCCTACCCTTGTAATCGAGCAAGAAAGCCGGATAGATCGGCGGTGTGGTGGTGGATAAAATCGGCGGGATGAGGATTGTCAGCCACGTGCACTGTTTGCATCCCCATGGCGTGCGGAGCAGCCAGATTGCGCGGTTCATCCTCGAACATTGCCCCTTGGGTAGGATCTAGCCCGTCTATGGCAAAAATACACTCAAAGGCCTGTCGCTCGGGCTTCGGCAGAAAATTCGCGTTTTCAACCCCGTAGACCGCATCGAACAGATCTGACAGGCCGCGGGCGGCCAGAACCCGTTCGGCATAGGGCGCGCAGCCGTTGGTGTAAACAATGCGGCGCCCTGGCAATGACCGGATGCGTGCCGCAAGCACCGGATCGGGATCAAGATGATCCAGCGTGATATCGTGGACTTCGTTAAGATAGGGGGCCGGATCAACCTGATGTTCGCGCATTAACCCCGCCAATGTGGTGCCGTGCGTGCGCCAATAGTGCACACGCAGTCGGTTGGCCTCGGTTTCGGATACGCCAAGTGCGTCCATTACATAGGCTGTCATGCGGATTTCGATCTGGTCGAAAAGCCGTGCAGCGGGCGGGTAGAGCGTATTGTCTAGGTCAAAGACCCACGCCCGGACATGAGAAAATTCTGTGTTTGACATGTCATCAGCATTAGGCACGCGATTGGCATGGTGCAAGCCTTTGTACTTGCGCGCCGCAAGGAACCAATGACCTTGGGCTTGCCAGTCGTCACTGAGACACCATAGTGTGAAAGGAAATTGACATCCGAGGTCCCTATGGCAACCGCACGCGCCACACCAACAGACGCCTACTCGTTGATACTGGAGGCGATTGACGTTGGCAGTTACCGACCAGGCGACAGGCTGGTCGAAAGTGAATTAGCCGAACGGTTTGGTGTCTCACGAACGCCGGTACGTGAGGCGTTGCAACGGCTTGAGACTCAGTCTTTGCTGTCGCGCGATGGCCGCAGTCTGATCGTCGCTTCACTAGATCACAACCAGATGTCCGAGCTTTATGTGGTGCGTCGCGAACTAGAAGGGTTGGCCGCATCCTTGGCAGCGCAGCACGCTACCGCCGAAGAAGTTCGAATTCTGCGTGATATGGTCGAACAGGACCACGCGTTGGTTAATGACCCACCAAAACTAGCGATTGCAAACCGACGGTTTCACAAGCAAATCCATTTGGCATCGCACAACCGCCACCTAGTGCAACAGCTGGATTTGGTGCACCGCACAATGGCGCTGATGTCTACGACGTCCCTCGCGGCTGAAGGACGCACAAAGATCGCTCAGGGTGAACATGACGCGATTGTCACCGCCATCGAGGCCAAGGATTCAGTCGCTTCGGGTCAGGCCCTGCGCGATCATATCTCGGTCGCTTTCATGACTCGTCTGAAGCAGGATGCAGAGGCGCGCAAGGAAGAGATGTAGGCTGCAAACCATGTTGTGTCTTGTCCCAGTAGAACGGGTTAAGCGCCAGCTCATAGAGTGCCTTGTAGCTCGCCAGAGCACCCAAAATGAAATAAAATGGCATTACAAGAACCCACGGCATCAGGTTTCGATGCCCGTTTTTGGACAGTGCGAGAAGGCCCAGCACAATGCCGATCACCTCTGTCACGATAACCAGCACCGTGACGGGCACGACAACCATGTCACCAAAAGTGGCTGTCATTGGATGCGGCAGGCCAATCATCGGCATCCACAGGGTCCAAAGCAGCGGCAGACTGGCAAATTGCAATACTGTTGCCAGAAACATGACCTGAAACCCGAAAAAGCGTCGCAACCCCAAATCCGACAACAGCCTTCTGGGGCGGCGCATATGAACAAAGTAAGTAATTAGGAACCCTTTCAGCCAGCGTGACCGTTGCTTGACCCAAGGCCAAGCTTTGCAGTTTGCTTCTTCATAAGTGACAGTGGAAACCAGTTCGGTCTTGTAGCCTTTACGCGCCAAACGCACGCCCAGATCTGCATCTTCAGTGACGTTATGGGCGTCCCATCCACCTAATTCTTCGAGTATATGGCGCCGAAAAAACAGTGTCGTGCCGCCCAATGGCAGCATCATGTTTAAACGCTCGATTCCAGGTAGAAATAAACGCCATCACGTTGCGTATTCGATGGTGAAACAGCGGGCGATCCAGTTTTGTGTGCTGTTGTAATAGTCTAAAATACCCTGCAAACAGGCGACCTTGGGGCCTGCTGAATGAAAGTGCGATACGATTTTTTCAATTTGGTCTGGTTCGGGTGCATCCTGTCTGACGTCAGCGCCTGTGGGTCCAAATAGTGTGATTTGCTAAGAGAGTGTTTGTTGCTCATCGTAACCACCGAGGAGTGGACGATGAGAAAGACAATGAAGAG
>JABITU010000298.1 GCA_018668195.1 Tateyamaria sp.
CGACCTCATTCACGATAGCTGGCCCCATTCACCGTATTCCAACTCGACGAAGTTCGATTAAAAGTTGGCGGGAAGGCGCGACCCCGAAATGGTCATGCCAATCAACCATGAATGTCTGCTCCCAAGAAGCCACAGGATTGACCTCGCACCCGCAGCGAACTTCCGGTTTCCACCCTTCACGCGCTTTAACTCACTCTAAAGCTACTCACCAGAAAGCCTTTGGTGTATACATCTTTGACTGCCATCGATTGGGTCAGGCAGACGTCAGTGGCTTCAGGCTCCCGCAAACAACACTAATTCTTCAATAGCGCGCCCGGCCATCTTGCCCTAGCAACTTCGCGGGGCCTTCTTTTCCGCGCCAGACCAGTGATTGCGCGTCAAGCGCCGCGAGATTTACGTCACCTGCAATGATTTTATCGCAAAGCCACACTGCTCGTTCCGCCTGTTGGAATGTCAGGTTTTTATATGCCGGACGGTGAAGATGATCGTACCAAACACCACCGCAAATCGTGTCCAAAACGATCCGCTGGAAACAATGGTCATTGCGCACGGGCCAGTCGCTGTGCGTCGTGCGTGCAAGCCTTGGCATCACATCTTTGGTCAGCGTCATGTATCGCGACACCATATCGGCGGTGCGTGGCGGTTGGGCAGGTGTCGTCAAATCCAATTCCATAGGGCAGAGATAGCGCCCTCGTGGTCTTGGCAATGGTTGAAACGTCGCAGTTTGAAGCACTAGACGCATGCCGGATGCCACCTACGTTACAGCTCATGACAATGTCCGACACACGCCCATTGCGCCGATCTCTTGCCCTTATATTTGGACTATTCCGTACGCCAAACGGGGCGGCGCGCATTGGCATCGCGTTCTTTTATGGGCTCATTTGCCACGTGACATTCGCTGCAGCCGTTCTTGCTCTGATGTTTGCTATGTTTTTCGGTATGTCCGAAAGCCTTGGCCGCGTGCCCGCACCGTGGGCGATATTTGCAAACATAGTCTTGGCCCTGCAATTCCCGCTGACCCATTCGCTTTTGCTGTCAAAACGTGGCGGGCAGGTTTTGGCCAAACTGGCACCGCGTGCATTCGGCCCGACACTCGCGACAACGACCTATGCTATCATTGCTTCTGTTCAGTTGCTCGCACTGTTTGCGTTTTGGACACCGAGCGGGATCATTTGGTGGCAAGCCGAAGGTGTTGCATTTGCCATAATCTGTGGCCTCTATGCGGCGTCTTGGTTGTTATTAATCTGGGCCAGCTACGATGCGGGCGCAGAAGTGCAATCGGGCGCACTGGGATGGATGTCGTTGGCACAAAATATCAAACCGGTGTTTCCAGAGATGCCCACAAAGGGCTTGTTCAGCGTGATCCGCCAACCTATTTACGTGTCCTTCGCGCTGACAACATGGACCGTGCCGGTTTGGACGCCCGATCAATTGTGTTTAGCGATTGCACTGACGGCCTATTGCCTTTTGGCGCCGCGACTAAAGGAACGCCGTTTTACCAAACGGTATGGCGCAGATTTTGCAACCTACAAGCGCGACGTTCCCTACGCCATACCGCGCCTGTCACGATCCGAAAACTAAGGCCCAGCTATGAAGACCAAAGCCATCATTGCTGACCTCAGCCAACAGCTAGAAATTCCGAATTTCAAACCGACACGGGCAGCGGGCCTTGCGCGACTGGCGCAATTTGCGGAGCGGACGGGTGACTTATATGATCGGTGCCGCAACTACGACCTTGGACCGGAACATCGCGCTAATGTTTCCGCATTGTCGCCGTGGATACGGCACCGATTGATCACTGAAACCGAAGTTCTCACCGCCACCTTGGACGCGCATTCTTTCAACGCATCAGAGCGGTTCGTGCATGAGGTCTTTTGGCGCACTTACTTTAAAGGCTGGCTCGAACACCACCCAACCGTTTGGTCTGCTTATCAGGCGGGGCTATTACGGCAGTTGAAAAGCGCGGGCAAAGATCGCCGTCTCGCTGCCAATTATGCAGCCGCTATGGCCGGAGAAACAGGCATTGATGGCTTTGATGATTGGACAAAGGAATTGCTGACCACCGGCTATCTGCACAATCACGCGCGGATGTGGTTTGCCTCAATTTGGATATTCACGCTTGGCCTCCCTTGGGAATTGGGGGCTGATTTTTTCCTGCGACATCTTATGGACGGCGATCCTGCGTCCAACACGCTCGCATGGCGCTGGGTGGCGGGGATACAAACCAAGGGCCGACCTTATGTGGCGCGGGTTTCCAACATATCCAAATTCACGGATCAGCGTTTTTCCCCTTTGCATCAACTGAATACACAGGTTGAGCCATTGTCCGAGGAAGCCGATCATCAACGCCACCCTTTGCCCAATGCAGCAACATCCGCAGAAATCACAGGCGACTACCTGCTTTTGGTGACTGAGGATGATATGCAAGTGGAAGAGACATTACCGCACCCCCATGCAGCAAAGATCGGCGCGCTGGCGACTACAGGCAGGTCGCTGCTTCCCATTGGAAGTATCGCGCAGGCATTTGCCCGTGATGCCACACGCGATGCCTGTACGGGTGCGCAAATTATCGAGAACGAAATTTGGGCGGCAGACATCATTGCTGCCTGCCAAACACACAATCTAAAGACCGTCGTAACAGGCTATGCTCCGGTCGGGCCCGTTGCGACGAAACTCGTGGCTATGGAACCTGCCCTTCAGGCGGAAGGGATCAAGTTATTTCAAGTCCGCCGCGCCTTTGATACGGTCGCATGGCCACATGCAACGAAGGGCTTCTTTGCGATGAAAAAGGGCATACCGCGTGTGTTGGAGAAACTTGGTTTGTCCTATGTCCAAAAACGTAGCCGGTGACCTGGGGTGGCGTTTAGCGAGTTGGTAAACGTATCGGTGGTGATGAGGTATGTGTCATTTGCCACGATCGGCCCAAAAGGAAAAGGCGCTGTGCTTCGTGATAGATTGACTGCAACGAAGTTGAGTTTACGTCTCACTCCGTGAGTTTGCCCCCGTTTTCAGCGGAGTTCTGAACCCGCTTTGCCAGCATTTCTTCCCAGTACCATCGCCGAAAGCAACCCGTTGCCGGACAGATACCCGCTGTCATTGCTGCCAGAAACTCCGCAAGCGGCACCGCCACCGGCGAACAGGGTTCTGAACGCTTGCCCACTCGTTTTTAGGACACGACCGGATGTGTCGGTCTTTAGGCCACCCTGCGTGTGGAACAAGGCACCGGTTACGCGGACCCCGACGTAAGGTGCAGACAAAGGCACGTCACCGAATGTTCGGCCAAAGCCGTCAGTCTCGCCCAAGGGCAGATCTGCGTGTGTTTCGCGCAGGGCTTGCGCCGGTAGCCCAAGTTGCTCAGCCAAATCTTCAAGGGTATTACTGGATTTTATTGCGCCCACGGCCTCGGCTTTTTTGAAATCTTCGAACTGACGGGCAATGCCTGCAATCCGTTCATCAAAGATCGCAAAGGCCTCACCATCGGGCTGGGATAAAACGGCGCGCGCGGCTTCTGAGTATCCTTGCGCTTCATTCCAAAAGCGCCGCCCGTCCTTGTTCACTTGAAAGCCGCCCTCGGTGATGACGGCCCAAGTGATCAGGATGCCGTGGGGATGGGCGACATTGCCATGCCCTTGATATGCACCAAGATGGGTGACCTGCGCCCCGATCTTATCGGCCCAAAGAATCGCCTCGCCCTTGTTTCCGTCATGGCCAAACCACAGGCCATATTTGATCTCGGGCATGTGCTGCCCGACCAACTCACGGTTGCCGCCAAACCCGTTACATGCCAGAATGAGACGCGCACATTTGATCGTCTCCTGAGTGTTATCTGGTGTTGAGACGGCAACCCCCGTGACTTCGCCTGCCTCGTGGAACAGCGCGAAGGCCCGTCGCTCGCAAATGATGTCGATCTCAAGCGCTTCACACCGCGCCCGCAGAGCGTCGATCAGCTCTGCGCCGGAGCGTGTTGGCAAGCCGTGCATGCGCCTGCGCGAATGACCGGGATAGTCAAAATTACTCACGACTGAAAACGGCAAACCATGCGCCTGCGCCAGCCAATCGATGACTTCAGCCGCATCGGTTGCAATCTGATCAACAAGAGCTTGATCGTTCTCGCCCTGGGCCTTGGCTTGAATGTCGCGGGCAAACAATTCGGCACTGTCGTTGATACCGGCGGCCCGCTGGATAGATGTTCCCGCAGCAGGTATGAGCCCCGCTGATAAAGCCGTAGAGCCGCTGGGAACGGCATCCGCTTCGACAACCAGAACCTGCTCGCCTTGCTGGTGCGCAGACAAGGCTGCTACCATACCACATGCCCCCGCGCCGATGATCAGGGTTTCGCATTCGATATCGTAAGCGCTTCGAGGGGCAAGAACATCAATCTTTGGCATCATACCGTGCCCCGATTTCGAGTTGTTCACGGGTGCCGATCACATCGTTCAAACCATCGAAGTTAAACATGCGGTCTGCAAAAGGCTTGTTTGACCCGTTCGCATGGAGACTCTTGTAGTAGTCCTGCGCTGTGCGCCCGATTGCACGGACAATACCGCCCGGAAAAATCACAATCGAAAACCCTTGGCGTTCAAGGTCATCTGCGTCGGTGATCGGGGTGGCACCACCTTCCACCATGTTGGCCAGCAGCGGGATACGGCCCGCGAACCGTGTTCCGATTTCTTCAAGTTGGGCGCGGTTCTGCGGCGCTTCGACAAAAAGTACATCTGCTCCGGCCTCAACATATGCCTCGGCGCGATCCAATGCTGCCGAAAAGCCTTCAACGGCGATGGCATCAGTGCGCGCGATGATCAGGGTTTCCTCACTGGCGCGCGCATCCGCCATTGCGCTAATTTTTCCGGCCATTTCTGCAGTCGGGATCAGGGATTTATCTGCCAGATGTCCGCACCGTTTGGGGTAGCTCTGATCTTCAAGCTGTAGTGCCGCTGCCCCCACACGCTCATACAGGCGCATGGTTCTTTGGGCGTTCAGCGCATTTCCGAAGCCGGTGTCGGCATCAATGATAACAGGTAAAGCCGTGCGATCGGCAATCAGTGCCATCGTGTCTGCCATCTCGCTTGACGTGCTGAGGCCAATATCAGGGCGACCAAGCCGCGTGTATGCGACCCCCGCACCGCTCAGATAAAGGGTCTCAAAACCAGCATCTGTTGCTATCGCGGCAGTGAGCCCGTCATAGACACCGGGAGCCACGAGGATATTGCTTTGTTGCAGGCGTGCTTTCAGGCTCATATTGCGTCCTCCAACCATTCGCGCGCAGCGGCGCAGCTCATCTGGTGGGTCACAGTTCTAAGCGACAAAAGCGTGGCTTCATGCACGTCTTGCCGGAACGCGGCACAGCCGTCTGTCAGCATCACGGTTTCGACGTTGCGCAGGTGCGCATCGCGCAACGTCGAGGCGACGCCGCCGTTGGTCACGATCCCGCCAACGATCAGATGATCCACGCTAATAGCGCGCATGATGTATTCCAGACGGGTTTGATAGAACGCGGAATAGGCCACCTTTTCTATCACAAAATCCGCAGGGTGTAGCGTGTCCACAACCGTGTGCCCGAAGGAGCCTGGCGCGAAATCGCCCTTGGCCAGAAAAGGGCGCAGCTCTTTCAGGTGAGGCGCGATCAAGGGCTCTCCGTCGCGGTCGGGCACCAGTGTGAACTGGGCCGAAAAGTAACGCCCGCCCTTTGCCCGGAGCGCGGCCACCAATGGGGCGACACGACCAGGCAGGGCTGCGATGGCCAACGCTGATTGCCCCGCGCGGCCGTAAGCGCCTTCAGGATGGATGAAGTCGTTTTGCAGATCAATCGTCAGCAGAGCCGTTCGGGACAAGTCCCATGTTTCTGGGGCACTCAAAATACGGCCTCCTGTTTTTCAATGATGGTGTTGCCAAAGCTGTCAACCCGGCCTTGCAAATCCGGCTCGATAAGAACCGTCGTATCGGGCTGTGTCAGAATGGCCG
>JABITU010000299.1 GCA_018668195.1 Tateyamaria sp.
GGCAGTTACTTTACCGCCGAAACCCATATCCGCCACGTGGATGAAGCCCTTGCAGGCGCATTGATCGAAGTGCGCACCCAAGTGTTGATGGGTGCGGGCAAAAAGATGCACTTGTGGCATGAAATGTATGAGGGTGATCGACTGTTGGCGACTGGCGAACATTTCTTGCTGCACGTCAGCTTGGAAACCCGGCGTCCCTCTGACCCAAGTGACGCAATTGTTGCGGCCGTTGAACGTGTTGCGGCAGCGCATGGCGCACTTGGAACACCTGAAGGCGCTGGGCGCGCTGTTGGTCAACGTCCGTGAAACGCGTCCTTGTGACGGCGGGTGGATCGGGGATTGGCCACGCGATGGCCACGGGGTTCGACGCCGCAGGTTTTGACGTGTGGGTGACGGATGTTGACGAAGCCGCCTTGGCTGATGTCCCGTCCAATTGGATCGCTGTGCGCTGTGACGCCAGCAATGAGGCAGAAATGGCCGAGTTGTTTGTGCGTTTGGATGGGCTGGACGTTTTATGTGCCAATGCAGGGATTGCAGGGCCAACCGCGTTGGTCGAGGACATTGATCTGTCCGAGTGGCAGCGGTGCGTGAGCGTGAATTTGGAAGGGGCGTTTTTGGCCAGCAAATATGCGGCCCCCATGATGAAGGCCGCAGGATCCGGCGTGATCACAATCACGTCCTCAACGGCAGGTATTTACGGATACCCCAACCGCGCGGCCTATTCCGCAGCCAAGTGGGGCATGATTGGATTGATGAAGACACTTGCCATGGAGCTGGGCCCATTTGGCATCCGTGCCAATGCGATCTGTCCGGGGGCAGTTGAAGGGCCCCGCATGGAAGGTGTGTTGGGGCGTGAGGCCACAGCCAAGGGCATGACGCGGAAGCAGGTGTATGAAGGCTATGCCGCCGGTACCTCGATGCGGGCCTTTGTGACGGCCAAGGACATTGCAGATATGGCTGTGTTTTTGGGGTCAGACAGTGCGCGCATGGTGTCGGGGCAGGTGATTTCCGTCGATGGGCACACCGAAAACCCAGACCCGAAGGTTTAGGAGCGTGGCATGAGCGATCAGCCGGCAGTTGTAAAAGCGATTGAGTGGCCCACTTTCTTTTTGTGGTTGGCGTGTTGGGGGTTGTGGCTGATTGGGGTGTTCGTGCTGCCAATGGTTTCGATGTTGTTGGCTGGTGTTGTTCTGACCCTGGTGCTGGTTTTACAATCCTCCCTCAGCCACGAGGCGCTGCACGGGCATCCGTTTGCATCGCGCAGGGTGAATGATGGTTTGGCGACGGTGTCTTTGGGGTTACTTGTTCCCTACATTAGGTTTCGCGACACGCATCTGGCCCACCACATCGATGAACGCCTGACCGATCCTTATGACGATCCCGAAACGAATTTTTGTGATCCTGCCGTTTGGGCAAGGATGGCGCCATGGCGGCAACGGATTATGCAGCTGAACAACGCGCTGTTGGGGCGGATGTTGATTGGGCCACTGATGTCCCAAGTGATGTTCATGCGCGGTGACTGGCGTGAAATGCGCCAAGGCAACCGTGCGATCATAGGTGCATGGGGTATCCATTTTCTGAGCAGTGCGTTGGTGATCACGGTTGTTGTCACGTCACCAATGCCGATCTGGATCTATCTGATGTGTTGTTATTTCGCTATGTCAGTCCTGAAAATTCGGACCTTCCTAGAGCACCGCGCTCACCAGTATTCAACGGCCCGTACAGTTATTATCGACGACAAAGGTCCGTTGGCGTTCTTGTTCTTGAACAACAATCTGCACGCTGTGCACCACCTACACCCTCAGGTCGCGTGGTACAATTTGCCCCGGCTGTATCGTGACAATGCAGAAAGCTATGACGGGTTCAACGAGGATTACAATTATCGTTCATACGCGCAGGTGATCGCACGCTACTTTGTGAAGGCGAAAGACCCCGTGCAGCATCCGCTCTGGCCTTCTGAGTAAGAAGCCGCCAAAGACAGCCCATGAGTTTATGGATTAGCATTTCGGTCGCTGCGGCAGTGTTTCAAACGCTACGCTTTATGTTGCAAAAGGTCATGGCCAAGCAGACATTATCTGCAACCGGCGCGACGTTTGCACGGTTCCTATATTCCGCGCCAATTATTGTGGTTCTGACAACGCTGTACTTGAACCAAACGGGGCAAGCTTGGCCTGATCTTTCACCACAGTTCTGGATGTATGCGGCGACAGGCGGTTTGGCACAGGTTCTGGCAACGGTCTGTGTGGTGTTGGTTTTCAAAAGCCGCAACTTTGCGGTGGGGATCACGTTCAAGAAAACCGAGGTGATTTTGGCAGTTCTGGTTGGGATAGTGGTCCTTGGGGATCAGGTATCTTGGCAGGGATTGGGCGCGATTGTCTTGGGTTTGATCGGCGTACTTTTGCTGTCTTCGCCTGCGCAAATAGAGGCGTGGAATTGGCGCATGATGTTCAACCGCGCTACGGGTCTTGGCATTTTGTCTGGTGCATTGTTTGCCGTGTCTGCGGTGACGTATCGTGGTGCATCGCTGCAATTGGATATGACGGATCATTGGGGCCGTGCGGGTGTCACGCTTACGGTGGTGACATCGATGCAATTGACGGGCATGGCGATCTATCTGTTTTCGCGTGAGCGGGGTGAAATATCTGCAGTTTGGCAGGCACGCCGCGTTGCGGGTTGGATCGGCATTTTATCTATGGCGGGATCATTCTGTTGGTTCACGGCGTTTACGCTGCAAAATGCGGCCTATGTCAAAGCGGTGGGTCAGATCGAATTGATCTTTAGCCTGCTGGTGACAGTGCTGTTCTTCAAGGAAAAGATCAGCTTTCGCGAATGGATCGGCGTGGCCGTGTTGGGTATGTCTGTTTTGGGAATGGTCGTTCTGGCCTGATCAATCGGTTGGCAGATGGCCGCGTAGACGCAAGAACAAGCTCTCTTCATTATTGTTTTTAAAGAACGGCACACTCTCAGGTGGATTGCGATCCGCGGCGCGTGCCTGAATCTCGCTTAAGACGACTTCGGTTATAAAAGGCATGTCAAAGGATCGCGCATCATCCAGCGCAACCCATTGCAGATGTGACAACTCATCTGATGCAGCGGAAAAATCATCCGGGTCTGTCGTCAACTCATCTGCATCCACCAAGAAGAAGCGTGCATCGAAACGACGCGTCCGCCCTGGAGGGGTGAGGGCGCGAAAGACAAACTGTAAGCCTGCAGCACTTGGCGTGTGACCTGAGGCTGCAAAGTCTTTCCAATCCTCTGGCACTTCGCTGGTCCAAGGTTCTTTGTGACCTAGGATTTGCCCCGTCTCTTCAAACAATTCGCGAATTGCAGCGATGGCCAATGTGTTGGGCATATCTGTGCTGCTGTCTTCCTTTAGCCGCTCGTGGCACAGGTCGGGCAGGGGGGTGCCTAAGGCGATGTCGCTGTCACCTGCATCAACTGCGCCACCTGGAAAGACGAATTTGTTGGGCATAAACACAGCTTTTGAACCGCGTTGACCCATTAGAATACGAGGGGATGTTGTGCGATCGCGCAGCACAATAACGGTGGCTGCATTGCGAATTTGGGTCTTGTCAATTTTCACATCGGCGTTCATCGCTTCCCTAACACATACTTGGGGCGCGACGTCGGGTTAGCGTTTGTTGCCAAACCCGCCCATATAACGCGCCCATTGGAAGCCGATCACGACC
>JABITU010000300.1 GCA_018668195.1 Tateyamaria sp.
GCGGCAAGTGTATCAGCGACGTTATGGCCCAATGAGTTGACCGTACCCGCGCCAGTAATAACAACGCGGTGCATCAGCCCTTTTGCACCTGAAGTAATTTTTCAACGCCCGCAATAATTAAGCTGACATTTGAAACGTCAAAGTTGCTTTCGGTTGTAACATTGGCGTTGAGAGGTACGGAAATGTCGAACTCTTCCTCGATAGAAAAGATACACTCAACCAACCCAAGACTGTCTATGCCAAGATCTTCTAGTGTGCTGTCGCTGCTCACGTCAGATGGCTCAAGCACCGCCTGTTCAGCGATTATCGCGATGACCCTGTCCGTAACGCTCATGCTGAATGCCTTTTACCGTTGTCCCGGTTGATTTAGTCATTGCCGACTAACTTTGAAACCGCTTTCTTGACCTCTGCAAAGTCTTGCAGTGTCCGAGGCAGTCGGCGAAGTGATTTGTAACTGCTAATCTGAGTTTGCATTTCTGTGGCCGGATAACCAAGCATGACCTTGCCTGCGCGTACAGAACTCATTACTTTGCTTGCCGCACCCAGAACAACCCGGTCTTCGATCGTCAAGTTGTCAGAGACACCGACTTGCCCCGCCATCACCACATTGTTTCCTACAGTGACAGATCCCGCGATGCCGACTTGACCACACAAAAGATTGTCCATGCCGATAACGACATTGTGCGCGATATGTACAAGGTTGTCGATTTTGGTTCGGTCGCCGATGCTGGTGGGCCGGATTGTGCCGCTATCTATAGCAGTGTTTGTGCCGATTTCTACATCAACACCGATCACAACAGAACCCAGAGAATGGATCCGAGACCACGCCTGTGCTTTTGTTGCGCCCTGTTCACCAAGGGTTTCGCGCACAGCTTCGACACCGCTTTTTTCTGGCGTGACAAAAGAAAAGCCGTCGCCACCAATGCGTGCGCCTGGCTGCGCTATAAACCCAACGCCGATCATGACCCCTGCGCCGATACTGACATGTTCGCGCAAGTAGGCGTCGCAACCCAGCTGCGCCTTCCATCCGACATATGACAGAGCTCCGATGACGCTGCGATCGCCAATCACAGCGTCGGGCCCGATGACTGCACCGGGGCCAATGGTCACGTTTGCGCCAATTTTGGCCGTTGGATCTATGTGTGCGCCGGGATGGATGCCGCTGCCAAATCCTTGACCCAAGTCCATCATGCCCGTTAGCCGCGATAGAGCAAACCGCGGCCGGCGCGGTAGAATGGCAGCCTTAAGGCCAAGCGCTTGCCAATCGGCATCAGTCCAAAGCAATGCTGCACGCGCGGCCCCGCTGGCCAAAGCATCGGCGTATTTGGGATTGCTGGCCAAAGCCAGATCATCGCTCCCGGCGTCTGCCGGCTCGGACAGAGCAGAGATCACAAGGCCAGTTTCACCGACAGCGTCTGCCTCAATTGCCGCTGCAATCTCTCCCACTGTGTATTGCATCATCAGTCCCCGTTTGTCAGGGACCCGTTTACCCCTGAACGGCGCGCAGGGCTACCCCTGCCTTGGAAAGCGCAGTCCAAATGCGCCCATCACGACCGTAGATATCGCGCCGAAAATGGGTGTGGCCCTTGGGAGTGCTGAAAGCAGTGCGATAAACGATGTGCACCGGGACCGGCGTTGCTAAATCTACCTGTGTTTCCTCTCCGGTGGCCAGAACTGACTGAAAATAACCTTTTGGCTCTGAAGTCTGTAGGGCAAGCAACGCATAGGCAAAGTCAAACGGATCAGCCAGACGCACGCAACCATGGCTATACGCGCGCACCTCGCGGCCAAAAAGGTTTTTAGCTGGCGTATCGTGCAAATAGATGTTGTGCCGGTTGGGGAACATGAACTTAACCAGCCCAAGCGCATTGCCCCTGCTGGGCGGCTGACGCATCGCAAAAGGAAAAGTATCCGTCGTGTAATCCGCAAAATTCACTTCAGTTCTGTCAATGACGCGGCCGTCGGTGTCCGTTATTTCGATATGGTTCACTGCGTTTGGATCACTTTGAAGCTCAGGCAGGTACTCTTTAGTCACGATCGATCGAGGCACGTACCAGCTGGGGTTCACAACCATAAACTCCATGACATCAGAAAACTCTGGCGTCGGCCGATCTTCCGACTTTGCACCGACAACAGAACGCGTTGAAAACGTCACCTTTCCATTATCAACGACCTTAGCAGTGAAATCCGGGATGTTTACTAGGATATGCCGCTCACCCCTGTCGCGGTTGATCCAGCGCTCACGCTCCATCGCTACGATAATAGATTGTAGACGGAATTGCACCGACCTGTTCAACTCAGTCATCGTGCTGGGACCTGCAACTCCATCAGTGGTCAAACCATGGGTCAGTTGAAACTTCTGAACGGCAGCCTGAATGTTCTCATCATAAGATCGGATGTTAGAACGTTTCAAAAAACCCTTTGCTATCAGTCGATTGCGCAGCTCCACCACTGCAGCGCCTGATTGACCGGGCTCAAGAACCTTGGCCGAAACTCTTGGGCCCCAGCCTCCCTTGGCCAAGAGCCGCTCCAACCGCAGCTTTTCATTCATAAGCGCTGTGTATTCCATTGTATCTGGTGACAAGGCTTTGAAGAAACCGCTGGGGTTAGACTTGGTGAAACTCACCAGATACGATGTACGATCACGGTACGGCACCTGCCGCACAATAGCACTGTCGATGCGGCCAGGAACTAACACGCCCGTTTGCACATCACGGGCATACTGCAGGAAGGACCGGCTTAAATCGACCTCGACCAACCCACGTGTACGCGGATCCTTGGCCGCCCTCATCTTTGCCTGAAGCCCGGTCGCATCATAACGTGCACTTGGCAGCCCATGGTTACCAGATTGCGTCAGTGCCTTGAACAGAGCCACGCGGCGCTGCCGTTCGCGTCTAGAACGGCCGGTCCAGATACTTTCATAGCCGTTCGACTTGTAAAAGGCTGCGATATCGGGATCACCGGCCGCCGCTTCGGCGACAGCCTGTTTGAATGCCACGCCTGCAGCTGCTACAGTGTTTAGCCCGAAACCCATTTTCCAAGCTAAAACCGTAACAACAGCAAGCATGCAAAACCGGGTAATATTAAACGGCATATCGCCCTCATGAATATTTTATACTAATGCGCTCATATGCCAAAGAGAAGTTCACTTTGTCGATTCACATTGGCTTGAACGAAATAAATTAGGTGATTTTGACGCACTCATGCGTGCGATCGTGTCACGTAACACACAACTATCAATTTTTGCGCGAAAAATTGCCTAAGATGTTTCTTACTTTTATCTGACTAAATTCAGCACTTGGTTAACGATTCGCATTATGCAATACCTATGTTGCATCTGGGGATGAGATGGCAAGCCCGTGTAACATCATGGGATAGGCAGGCGTGCGGGACGATGCAGAGATATGGATGATGACTTGTCAATGGGCATAACGCGCCGGAGCGTTATTGGGGCGTTTGCGGCGACAACGTTGCTTGCTGCACCAACGCTTTCAAGAGCATCTGGATTTTTAC
>JABITU010000301.1 GCA_018668195.1 Tateyamaria sp.
GATATTTTCGCAGGCATGATGATGGCCTTTGGTATCATGGCCGCCCTGCGCGAGGCCGAGGCGACCGGCAAAGGTCAATTTGTCGATGTCGCGATGTATGACGCGATGATTTCGCTCTGCGAGCGCATGGTTTACTTGCATGATATGACTGGCACGGTGCCGGGTCCTGAGGGCAACGGCCATCCTTTCCTCGCACCTTTCGGGCTGTTTCCAGCGAAGGACGGTCACATAGCGCTAGGCATTGTGGATGATGCGTTCTGGCGGCGTTTGGCAGCGATTATGGATCAACCGGATTTGGGCGATGACCCCCGCTATGCAACCCGTGCGGCGAGGTCTGCAAATGCTGTTGAGCTAAACGCTTTGGTGGCTTGTTGGAGTGGAGTTCACAGCAAAGTTGAACTGACCATCCTTCTGGGCGGTGAGGTGCCTTACGGCCCAATGAACACGATCGCCGACATTCTGAGTGATCCCCATGTTGCAGCCCGTGGCATGCTGGCCAAGGTCGCCGTAGCGGGCCAAGACCCGTGGACGATTGCCGCCAATCCTTTGCGTTTTGGGACGCATGGTCACGGCCCACTGTCCGCTCCTCCGGCGCTTGGTGCAGATGACAATTTGTTGGAAACCCTCGCGGCACCCAAAGAAATGGACCCAACTGCCAAACGCGCGCTACGGGGCGCCTTTGGCAGCTTTGCCACAGGTGTTACCGTTGTCACAACGCGCCAGCCAGACGGCACGCCGCGCGGGTTCACGGCCAATTCGTTTACCTCGGTCTCACTTGATCCTCCATTGTTGTTGGTGTGTATCGCCAAGGCGGCACTGTCTTGCGATACCTTCGCGCAGGCAGATCATTTTGCAGTCAACGTTCTGGCAGAAGACCAAAAGGAGGTTTCAGGCCTTTTTGCATCGCAATCAGTCGACAAGTTCGACCTCGCCAAATGGCATGTCGATTCGCAGAATATTCCCTTGATTGACCGCACATTGGCAAGTTTCAGCTGCGCACGGCACCGGCTGGTGGATGCGGGCGACCATCTGATCCTGATCGGTCGGGTGTTAGAATTTGAGACTTCCGAAGGCATGCCGCTCGGATACTATAAAGGTGCCTATTTCGACATCGGGTTGGACGATGCTCTAGCTGGCGCAGCCGCATCAACGGGCAGTGTTTCTTTGGGGGCTGTTTTGGCCTGCGAGAATCAGATTTTGCTCTGTGAAGATACCTCCGGACATATATCAGTGCCCGCTGCTCCGGTTCAGACACAGTCGGTTCAGGGGTTGTCTGATCACCTCAAGGGCATTGGACTGATGCCCGACCTCGATCATCTTTATGCGGTGTACCAGAACACGCAGGACGCATCCCAACGTATCATATATCATGGTGTCATTGCTGGGGATGCCCCTGCGGGCATGCGCTATTTTGAGCTTAGCGCCCTGCCTCTTGAACAGGTAAGAGACGCGGCGGAGCGTTCGATGCTGCGCCGATACGTTCAAGAAAATCAATACGGTGCCTTTGGCATCTATCACGGAACCGAGGTTGAAGGGGTGGTGCACGCCGTCACTGGACGTCGAAACTATCATATCTGACAGGAGAATACATATGTTGCCCGAATTGCGAAAAATAGTTACTTTCGACGAAGACATTCACACCGAAGGTGGCCGCGCCTCAGACCCTGTCTTGCGCATGATCGGTGTGGCCGCCGTGGTAACAAACCCATGGGCGGGTCGTGGATTTGTCGAAGACCTGTCCCCCGAAATCACCCGCATGGCACCAGTACTGGGATCGCTGTTAACCGACCGCCTGATTGCACTTGCAGGATCAGGTGACGCAATTGAGGCATATGGCAAGGCCTGCATCGCGGGAACCAGCTGTGAAGTCGAACACGCTTCAGCCCTCATCCACACTTTACAGTTCGGCAACTTTTATCGCGAGGCAGTGGGCGCAAAAAGCTATCTTGGCTTCACCAATACCCGCGGGCCGGCGAACACCCAGATCCAGATCCCCTTGATGGACAAGCACGATACTGGCCGGCGGTCCCACTATCTGACGGTGCAGTTTTCAATCTACGACGCTCCTGCCGTTGACGAATTGGTTGTTGCATTGGGTGCCGCCACCCGGGGGCGTCCGCATCACAGGATTGGTGATCGGTATTCGGATCTGGCAGCAATGGGCCGCGAGGTCGAAAATCCCGCAGGTGTGTAGGGTGCTTTCAGACCAATGCGAACCAGTCTCTGAATGCCCAGCAAAGGTTCGCGTTATGCCTTACCGAGTTGGCGCCACTCAGCGAGAGCGGCGGTTCTATTGAGCTTGAAAGGTGTTGTCAGACAAACTTGAACACCCGAAAAGGCACCTCAAGTCAATCATCATGCGGCACAGAAATTGAACCACTCTGTGAGAGCGGTTGTGCGTTTTTGCTTATAAGTCTGTCTGTTTTCGAGATGTCTTTCGTGATTGAAGTGGTTGTATATCTGGGCGTGATAACTGGTAAATTTCTGAAGCATTGCACAACTTTTAAAC
>JABITU010000302.1 GCA_018668195.1 Tateyamaria sp.
CCAGAAACGGGACGTCGCCGCCGCCACTGATCACATCAAACGTGGTTTCACCGGTCAGTTCGATCAGCCCGTGTTTGTAATCAACCGCGATGCGCTGCCCGTCCGGTGCGATACGCATGGCGTGCGGTTCCCCGTCGATGCGGTGCATAATGGTCCAGTCACCGGAGGGCGATATGGTGAAAACGCGGCCATAGGGTACATCTGACAGCCACATGGTGCCGGTGTCGTCAAAGAACGCGGCCTCAAGAAAAGAATGCATCGCCTGACCGGGGCGGGTCATCTTGGCCCAGTTCGACGGTTCGCCGCGATGATGCAGATCGTCGGGCAGGGATGTCCAAAGGGTTGCGCTCAGATGGGTCATACGACGATGCCTGCTTCATAAAGGTGGGCGATTTGATCCGGTGTCAAACCCATGTCTGACAGGATCGAGTGGCTGTGCTGCCCAAGGGGCGGTGGCGATCTGTGGAGCTTGGCGGCTTTGCCGTCCATATGAAAGGCTGATGTGGGCAAGGCTGTGGCGGTGTCATCAGGGCTGGCTTGAAAATATCCGCGCGCGGCCAGTTGGGGCAGGGTGACAGCCTCGGCCAGCGGTTTGACCCGTTCGGCGGGCAGGTCGGCGTTGCGCAGGCGGGTGACCCATGTGTCTGCATCCGCACTTAAAAAGATATCGCGAAGGGCTGTTTTGGTCGGTTCATCAATGGCCCAGACATCGGGCCAGTCATGGATGTGCGCCAAGGCGGGCAGGGCATGGCCCAAGCTGGCAAGAAGGTCTGCCAGTTTGCGGTATTGGGCGGGGCGGAACGCACCAAGCATCAAGGTGCCATCCTTTGTGTGATAGCTTGCGATGCCCGCTTCTTTGGTGCGTTTCACAGGATCGTCGCGCTGTGCGGCGGCGGCTTCGGGGGCCATCATTTGCATCGCCACTTCAAGCATGGACACGGAAATATGCGTCCCACGGCCCGATTGCGCGCGCCCCGTCAGGGCGGACGTGATGGCAAAAGCTGCGGCATACCCTGTTGCGTAGTCTACAAAAGACACGCCCGGTTTGGTTCCGCCGCATTGGGCAATCGTGCCGCTGGTGGCTTGGATGGTGTTGTCATAGGCCCCATGATCAGCCTGCGGGCCTGTGTCGCCGTAGCCTGTGATGGAGCAATAGATCAGACCCGCGTTAAGCGCGGACAGATCGCTGTATCCCAGTCCCAATGCGGCCAAGGCGCCGGTCGTAAAATTTTCAACAACGATATCGGCACTTGAGACCAGTTCACGCAGAACGTCTGCGCCTTCAACAGATCGCAGATCGACGGCAAGGCTGCGCTTATTGGCGCCTTGCACCTGATAGTTCAGGCCCAGCCCTGCGCTGTTCAGCCCATCATCAGCCCCACGCCCGCGCGCGCAGTCGGGGTTGGCGGGATCTTCGATTTTGATCACGTCCGCACCCATCAGCGCGAGTTGATAGCTGGCAAACGGTCCGGCCAGTACATGGGTCAGATCGAGGACCTTTATGCCGCGCAGTGGAGGGGTCATGAATATGCCTTGCGTAAACTCATATCGTTTAATATACAAAACGCACGTTTATATACAAGACATAAAGGATGCGTACCATGACGCAGAGCAGTGTTTTTCATCGGGACCTTGCGTCTGACTTGCCTGTTGTTGTTGGCGGGGACGGAAATTATCTGATTGATGACACGGGGCGGCGCTATCTGGATGCCTGTGGGGGTGCAGCGGTGTCCTGTCTTGGCCATGATAATGCGGCCGTGCGCGCGGCGATCAAAGCGCAGGTCGATCAGCTTGCCTTTGCCCATACGGGGTCTTTCACGAACAAACCTGCCGAAGATCTGGCCGCCCATCTGGTGGCACGTGCGCCCGATGGAACGGGTGCGGGGCGGGTCATGTATCTGGGGTCAGGGTCCGAGGCGATGGAGGCGGCGCTGAAACTGGCGCGTCAATATTGCATCGAAAAGGGCGAGCCTGCGCGCTGCAATATTATTGCACGCAAACCCAGCTATCACGGCAATACACTCGGCGCTTTGGCGACGGGCGGTCACGCGGGACGGCGCGCCCCCTTTGCGCCCTTGTTGATCGAGGTCAATCACATTGACGCACCTTATCCTTATCGTCTGCAACATGATGGAGAGAGTGAGGCCAAATTTGCGGAACGCATGGCGAACCTTCTGGATGATGAGATTAAAGCCCTGGGGCCAGAGACCGTGATGGCCTTTGTCGCGGAACCTGTTGTGGGCGCGTCCTTGGGGACGCAACCGGCGCCTGCGGGCTATTGGGCCCGTATCCGCGAAATTTGCGATGAACATGGTGTGCTTTTGATTGCTGACGAGGTGATGAGTGGTATGGGGCGGACCGGAACCACTTATGCGCTGGAACAAGAGGGGGTCGCCGCCGATCTGACGACCATGGCGAAGGGACTGGGGGCCGGATACCAGCCCATTGCCGCAGTTCTGGCCGCCGAAAAGGTTGTCGATGTCATCAAAGCGGGCAGTGGCAAGCTGTGGAACGGGCACACCTATATGTCCCATGCCATTGCGACGGCAGGTGCCCTTGCGGTGCAGCAGGTGATTGACGACGACAACCTGCTTGAGAATGTACGCGCGCGCGGGGCGCAGCTTGAGGCGGGGTTGCGTTCGGCGGTTGGCCAGCACCCTCATGTGGGTGACATTCGCGGGCGCGGGTTGTTCTGGACCATTGAACTGGTCGCAGATCGCACCACGAAGGCGCCGTTTGACCCTGCCGACGGGATCGCCATGAAAGTAGGGGCTGCGGCCAAGGCGCGCGATGTCATGACCTATCCATCCCAAGGCTGCATTGATGGCATAAACGGGGATCACGTTCTGCTGGCCCCCATGTACACGTCAACCGAGGCCGAGATTGACCTGATTGTTGAAACGCTGAGCGCGGCTGTGGCTGACGTATTGGGGCAATAAGATGGGCCGCAAAACGATCCTGACGGCGGCGATTACCGGCAACCTGATGACGCCTGAAATCAGCCCGCATTTGCCGGTGACGCCCGAACAGATAGCCCAGCAGGCGCTGGACGCTGCCGCCGCTGGCGCCGCCATTGTCCATTTGCATGCGCGCGACCCTGAAACCGCCAAAGGGTCCATGCGGCTTGATCTTTATACGGAATTGGTCGACCGCATCCGTGCCAAGAACACCGATGTGCTGATCAACCTGACCACGGGCGAAGGGGGGCGGTTTATTCCGTCCGACGATGACCCGAAAGTCGCCGCGGAGGGTTCAACACTCTGCCTGCCGGAAAAACGCGTGGCCCATGTTGAAGCCCTGAAGCCCGATGTCTGCACGTTGGATTTCAACACCATGTGGTCGGGGCAGGCATCGGTCATAAACGCGCCGCGCAACCTCGAAATCATGGCCAAGCGGATATATGCGGCAGGTGTAAAGCCCGAGATCGAGATTTTCGACAGTGGCGATCTCCATATGGTTAAGGATTTCGTTGCGCGCGGCGTGCTCAAGACGCCCTTGATGGTGCAGATGGTACTTGGGGTGCGCTTTGGCGCGGTCGCGAACCCCGAAACCATGGCCTACCTTGTCAGCCAGTTGCCCGAAGGCACTGAATGGGCCGCCTTTGGCATTGGTCGCACGGCGTTTCCCATGCTGGCACAGGCATGGTTGCTGGGCGGACATATTCGCATCGGAATGGAGGATACAGCCCACATCGCCAAGGGCCAGCACTGTGAAAGCAATGCGCAATTGGTTGAAAAGGCGGCACGCATCATCGGTGATTTGGGCGGCGAATTAGCGACCCCCGATGAGGCGCGCGAAATTCTGCGCATCGCCGGATGAGCCTAGTTGCCCTGATATCCCAAGGCCCGCGAGATTTGCAGCGCGGCGTCTTGAGCTTGGGACAGGTAAAAACTCTCCATGCGCTCAAAATCAAAGCCGCTGTCGGGTCCGGACAGGTTCACGCAAGCGACGATTGCGCCAGTATTGTCACGCACCGGCACGGCGACGCTCGACCCGCCCGGTTCTCTAAAACCCCTGGAAATCACAAAGCCCGCATCGCGCGCCTGCGCAACACGAGCCACAAGGCTGGATGCGTCCATAGGTGTGTGTTCGGTAAAACGGTGCCAGTCTTGCCCTTTTGCAAAGGCATCCAGTTCGGCGGCATTTTTCGCCCCCAAAAGGCACCAGCCAATCGCAGAGGCAAAAGCCTGCATGCGGGTGCCTGTGCGCATGTTCGAAACATATCCCGACCGAGCTTGGTGGCTGACAAGATACAAGACATCATCCCCTTCCAACACGCTCAGATGCGTCGAAACGCCCGTTTCGTCGCGCAGGCTGGCCAGAATGGGCCGCGCAATCGCTGTGATCGGCTGTTGGTTCAGATAGGCGAACCCAAGGCTCAAAACGCGCGCACCAAGGGTGTAGGTATTGGCCTGCTCGGCCTCGCGGATGAAGTCCATCTGTCGCAGTGTATATACGAGACGAAACGCGGAACTCCGGCTCAGTTCCATCGCGCGAGCAATATCGCTCAGCGACATGGGATTCTCAGCGGCGCCAAGGATTTCGAGAACTCTCAAGCCGCGGTGCAAACCGGGGATAAAATAGACATCATGATTGGACGCTTTGGGCATAGACGATCGGTTTCCGAGTTGCTCTCTTATGTGTTTAATCTGCAAAACACACCAAAGACAATGGAGGATAGGCGATGATCTACCCGGCATCAAACCTTTTACCAGCGACGAACGAAGACACCTGTGGGCCGTACTTCCCGATTTATTTTGCCGACCCGGCGCTAGAGAATCTGACCCGTCTCGATCCGGGCCTCGTGACCGAGGCATCGGGCATGCGGATCATCCTGCGGGGACGGGTGCTTGACCGGCACGGAGAGCTGGCCAACGGTGTTGTCCTGGAGTTTTGGCAGGCCAACGCCAAGGGTGTTTACCGCACTCCGGCGACTGAAGGGCATGAAGACATTGACACTTGGTTCTATGGCTATGGCCGTATGCGTACAGCGACAGGTGCCTATGAATTACCGACAATTATGCCAGGTGCGGCCACAGGGCGCGCGCCGAACATCACGGTTACAATCTTTTCGGACGGGATCAACCGTGTTGTGACGCAGGTGTTTTTCGACACCGAAGACGGCAATGAAAGTGACCCTGTTTTGCAGGCAGCGGGGGAAGAGGCCCCCAGACTAATCGCGCGGCACGACGGGCGCACTGCCAGCGGGGCCGAGGTCTATGTCTTTGACATCATCATGGCTGGCGACAATGAAACCCCCTTCTTTGACGATTTGGAGAGCTGAGACATGGCCAAGCAAGGACGTATTCTGGGCGTCGGCCCAACGGATAACACATCCGATCAGCGCACCCCGCGCCAGCGGTTGCGTTTGATCCCTGATGTCGCGCGCGCAAGCTTCGTGCCGGTTGTGCCAGCGCGCTACGCAGCAAACCCGCATGAATGGGACATGACCTGCACGGCCCCAGACCGGCCACGCGCCGCTGGCGTGCCGATCGAAGTCACCGGCCGCCTGCGCACCGCATCTGGCCGCGCCGTTGCGGGCGCACTGCTAGAAGTCTGGAGCGCCAATCACTACGGGCGTTATCGGCACATCGAGGATCATTCGGGCCTGCAACTGGACGAAAACCACCTTGGGCTAGGGCGGGTTCTGACCGACGATGAGGGCCACTATCGGTTCTGGGCCATTAGCCCGGGTGCCTATCTTGCAAGGCCTGACATCGGTCGCTGGCGTCCCAAGCATATTCACATGTCGATCAGTGGCGGCTCTTCGCGGCTTATCACGCAGATGTATTTCCCGGGCGAGCCGAACAACGCCACCGATCCGATGGCGATCCTCATGGGCGATGCCTTTGAGCGCAATCTAGGCAAGCCTCGCGAAACGGGCACGGCGGACGTCGAAGAAGCCTATGATTTCGATATCGTGGTTGGCGGACGCAACGCGACTTTCTTCGAATAGGTTTTGATGCGCCGTAAGCAAAGAGTTGATGCCTTCTGAGGTCACCCTTGGGTGATCCCAGTATAGGGCAACATCGGGCCGAGAAGGTTTGCGTGCGTGCCAGCCTAAGCTTGCGTCACCATGAACGGGGCAAAGAAGGCCGAAAGTCCTGCATTGTCATCGAGGGGCTGAACCTTGGCGATGAACTGATCGGGGCGCACGATCAAAAGGGCGCCGATCTTACGGTCGATACCGCGATGGTCAAAAATGTCGGGGCCGTTTTTGAAATCCGGACAAAAGATCTTTTCATAATCAATCAACCCATAGCACCCCTTGGTCGGCAAAAGCAGGCTCGGCAGGGTTTCGATTTTCAGATCGTGGTGGGAAGTTTGGAACACCACCCGCAGGTCGATGACGCCGTCGATATCCGCGCTCTTTGGCGTGTATTTCACCACCGGGCTGTCCGGGTCCTGTGTCAGAAAGGTGCAAAGTGCGGCGATGTCCGCTCCGGCTTGGCCGATGTCGGTGTCGTTTGCAAAGGCGATAATACGCCAGCGACCATCCGCCTTGAGGGTGTGGCCAAGGTGCACAGGCTTCCCATCACTGGCTTGAATGACGGGCGCAGAGTGGAACCGCATCCCGGTTTTCAGGCCCGTCGTAAGGGCTTGGCTGTCGCCCGAGGTCGTAATCATCGATGGGTCATAATGGGTTTCCACGCCAGCCGTGTAGCGCCCATGTTTTTTGAAATACCTCTGGAACTGGGCCGCTTGATCGGCGTTCTTGGGCTTGGCGCTGAACAGGCGGGCCATGTCGCGGTCAAAGTCGATCAGCTCTTTGGCTTTGGCGCGGCGTTCTTCGGAATAGGTATGCAGAAGTGCCGGAGCTGCTTGCCCACGCAGAACCGCTGCCAGCTTCCAGCCGAGGTTAAAGGTGTCCGCCATCGAGACATTCATCCCCTGACCGGCCTTGGGGCTATGGGTGTGACAGGCATCACCGGCGATGAACACGTTGGGGAAACGGCTGGTGCGCTCCGCATCTGGGACATTGTCAAAGGCGTCACAGACGCGCTGACCGATCTCATAGGCTGACCACCAGGCCACTTCTTTCACGTCGATCGTATAGGGGGCTAAAATTTCGCGCGCCTTCGCAATCAGCGTCTCTGGCGTGACCCCCTGGTCGGCGGCACGTTCGTCACCGTGAAGCTCATCCAGCTCGATATACATGCGGACCAAATAGCCGCCTTCGCGCGGTATGATCAGAACGCTTCCGTGGTCGGCCGATTGGATCGCAGCTTTTAGCCGAATGTCAGGGAAGTCTGTCACCGCCAAAACATCCATCACACCCCATAGCTGGCGAGCAGCTTCACCTTTTAGGTCGTGGCCCAAGGATTTGCGCACGACGCTGCGAGCACCATCGCAGCCAACGACATATCGGGCACGGATCGTTTCGATTGTCCCATCGGGGCAGCTAAACGTGGCCGTCATAGGATAATCGGCGTCAGAATCGGTGGTTAGGTCGATCAGCTCATGTTCATAGTCGGGTTCCAGTCGGTTCGGTGAATTGCGCATAATGTCAAGGAAGAAATCATGCACCCGCGCCTGACTAAGAATGACATGGGGCATCTCGGACAGATCATCCTCGACGTCCTGAATGCGGTCGGCTCGGCGCAGGCCAGTGCCGTCTTCAGTCGGCCGCCAAAAGGCAACTTCGTTCACCCAATAAGCTTCCTTAAGCACCTTTTCAGCAAAGTCGAAGGCTTCAAACATCTCGATAGAGTGGCACCCGATCCCGTCAGCTTGGCCAAATTCCAGCGGGCCAGATTTGCGTTCAGTGATGCGCGTCTTGATCTCGGGGAATGCAGAAAGCTGCGCCGCTAGGGTCAGGCCAGCGGGGCCACAACCGACGATTAGCACGTCAACGGGATCATTCTTGTCTGCTACGCCCTTGTTAGATTGAGCAACGGCCGGGTTACCAGTGGAAAATCCGTTCAGATGATACTGCATGTCGCACTCTACATTAGTATTTACACTTACTAAATACTGGACAGATGGCGCGCTTGTCAATACGGTAAGTATACATACTACAAGGCGAACCGCAGACATGACTGATGAATTGAACCTTTTTGACCTGCCGGGCCACATGATCCGGAGGCTTCATCAGCAATCTACTGCGGCGTTCGTTGAATATACCAAGGCTGCCGGTTTCGATCTCACTTCGGTTCAGTTTGCGGCGCTGTCCACGTTGGCCAAGGCCCCGGGTCTTGACCAAGCGACCTTGGCAAAGCGCATTGCCTATGACCGAGCGACGATTGGTGGCGTGATCAAACGGCTCGAACAAAAAGGTCTGGTCACGCGTGTGCCTGATAATGAGGACCGACGTGCCTTCAAAGTGAGCCTGACACCATTGGGCGACGCCACGCTTGCAATGCTGGTGCCGGTCGTTCAGGCAGTGCAGTCTCGAATTCTACCGAACTTATCTGAAAGCGAAAAAGCCGAAGTCTTGGCCCTGATGGCAAAGGCGCTTAGGCCCGCAAACTAGGCCGTACCAATCGACGTGATCTTGCCACAGATTTCCGATGCGACCGATTGCCTACGCAGCGGAGAGCTCGACCTTGTAGTTGGTCGGTTGGGTAACGCCGAATCGATGCGTGGCCTTTCGTTCACCGCGCTTTATGCCGAGAGTGTGGTCGCGATTGTCGCGCCTGATCATCCCAGACGTGATGCGACGCGGCTTGAGCAGATTGAAGAAGACCTAGTCATCTATCCCCCCGACGCTGCCGCTATCCGACCGCTATTGGCGCAGCTGAGGCTGTCGCGAGGGATGGCCTTGTTCGGCGATAGGAAATAGTGTGTTTCCGGCGCACTGGGACGAGCGATGACTTTGGGGGCGTTGCACCCGGTCTGGTTCATCTCGCGCGGTGTTGTGGCCGATGACTTGGATGCGGGGCGACTTGTGGCTTTGGACATCGACATGCGGTCGACGGAAGGCGCGGTTGGGATCATGGCCCGGTCTGAGGAAAACACCCCTGCCCTTGTTGGCTTGTTTCTCGCGGCCCTGTCCGACGCTGCAGTGGCCTTGGCTTCTCATAGCTAGCCCAGAAGGGCCGCAATTCTCAGTGGATTTTGAACAATCTATGGCGCATTATATTATAATTGTTCATTGACTGAACTGTTCTGTGATGTATTTAATTCGCTCAGGAGGAGAGTGAATGATTCTACAGGATATGTCCGTTGCTATTACTGGTGCTGGAAGCGGCTTAGGCGCTGCCACCGCGCGCCGATTTGCCAAGGCGGGTGCTGTGGTTGCGTGCCTCGACCTCAGCGAAACAGCGGCGCAAAGCATCGCGGCCGAAGTTGGTGGCTCCGCTCATGCAGTCGACGTTTCTGATAGCACAGCCGTTGAGGCTGCGTTCCGCGATATTGAAGCAGCGCAGGGCACTCCGCGTGTTGTCGTCAATTGTGCGGGCATAGGCACTGCAGCCCGTATTTTGCCGCGGGATGGCAGACTGACCATCGACAGTTTTGAGCAGGTGCTTCGCGTCAATCTTCTGGGTACCTATACGGTTATGAATATTGCAGCGCGTGCGATAGCCGCCGCTGACCCGACGGGTGCTGACGATGCGCGCGGCGTGATCATCAATACTGCATCCGTCGCCTTCGAAGACGGGCAGATCGGGCAGGCCGCCTACTCTGCGTCCAAGGGCGGAATCGTGTCGATGACTCTTCCCGCCGCGAGAGAGCTTGCGCGTTTTGGCATTCGTGTCATGGCGATTGCGCCTGGCCTTTTTGAGACGTCCATGAGCGCGGGCTTGTCTGATGATATTCGCGCAGAGATCCTTAAGGCTGTCCCATACCCATCCCGCATGGGCGACGCTGACGAATACGCGCAGCTTGCGCAAAGCATTGTCGAGAACCCAATGCTGAACGGAACTGTAATCCGCCTTGATGCCGCCGCGCGCATGCCCATTAAATAAGGAAGCCTTTGTGACAAAGACCGAAACCCCAGACACTGTATTGCTCGTTGATATCGACGGGCCTGTTGCGACGCTGACGATGAATCGTCCTGCCAAGCGAAACGCCATGTGCGATGAACTGCTTGACGCGATTGATGCGTTCTTCTCAAAGCCGCCCGAGGGTGTGCGTGTTGTGATCCTGACTGGTACGGCTGGGCATTACTGCTCTGGTTTGGATTTGTCGGAACACGTCGCGCGCGACGCGGAAGGTACCATGCGCCATTCGCGCAACTGGCACCGGGTCATGGATGTGATCCAGATGTCCGGTCTACCGGTGGTATCTGCGATGTTCGGGGCCGTTATTGGTGGCGGGCTTGAGCTAGCGGCGTCGACCCACGTGCGTATCGCGGAGCCGTCCTGTATTTTTCAGTTGCCCGAAGGGCGCCGCGGTATCTTTGTTGGCGGTGGCGCGACTGTTCGGGTTGGCCGCATATTGGGCGCGGACCGGATGTGCGAGATGATGTTGACCGGTCGCAAATTCGGCACAGAAGAAGGCCTTGCAATGGGCCTGACCCATTACGCCGTTGGCGAAGGCGAGGCGCTTGCCAAGGCCCGTGAACTGGCCAAGGGCATCGCCCACAACGCGTCTTTGTCCAACTACATGATGACACAAGCGATCAGCCGCATTTCAGACATGGCGCGTAGCGACGGTCTTTTCACTGAAAGCCTTGCTGCAGCGGTCTCTCAGACCAGTGCGGACGCCGAAGAGGGGCTCAAGGCATTTCTTGAGAAACGCAAACCTGTCTTTCGCTAAGCTCGAAAGCCAGGGTGATGAATCAGGAGAAGCAAATGCCGCTTTCAAAAACCAATGCGACTGCACCCAAGACGTCGGGAAATTCGGCAAATGATACGCTTTTGCGCCAGTTTGTCGGCTACAGGGTGAAACGTGCCAATCTACTGATCCAAGAGGATATGGCCAAAACGCTTGAGCCGTTTGGCCTGCGCACTGGAACATTTTCCGCCCTTGCGGTGGTCATTTCCTGTCCGGGGATTTCCCAGTCCGACTTGTCGGATGTCTTGAATATCAAGCGCTCTGGCGTGGTTGTAGTGGTCGATGAACTTGAACGCGCCGGGGTGCTAAAGCGCAAACCCGTCAAGGGTGATCGGCGCACCAATGCGCTTACGGTTACGGCAGCAGGTCGGCGCCTTTGGGACAAGGTCGAAAGGGCCGTGCAAGACCATGAAGCGGCGCTTCTTAGCGACCTGAGCCACGAAGAGGTCGCGACGCTTCACGGTCTTCTGGCGAGGGCAACCAAGAGCCCAAAAACGAATTTGGAGACAGAACATTGATTGATAAGCAGACCGGCCTCAACTTGTTGCCGCACGACGTGAGAATGGTGCGCGAAGGCAGTGATCTGATCATGTCGTCAAATATCCCTATGGGGGTGGTTGTTGATCGGACGGCGGACTGGCTTCACAACTGGGCCGAAACAACGCCTGACAACGTCTTTCTGGCCGGTCGAACCGAGGCCGGTTGGCGAGAAGTTACATTCAAGCAAGCACTTGAAACCGTGCGCAGAATCGCGACGTCGTTGGGCGCGCGCAATTTGGGACAAGATACGCCGATCGTGATCTTGTCGGGAAATTCGGTCAACCATGCTTTGCTCTCTTTTGGTGCGCAATACGCCGGTGTGCCGACGGTTCCACTGGCCGAGCAGTACTCGCTGATTAACGAAGCGCATGGGCGAATGATCTATGTGTTGGACAAGGTACGCCCGGCGATGGCCTACACGGATGATGCCAGGCTCTACGCCGCAGCGTTGGCCTTGCCGCAATTGGATGGGGTCGAAATCGTAGCGACAAGGACAGACGGTGCCCCCGGAGCGGTGACCTCCTTTGCCAGCCTTGTAGACGGTGACGCGAACCAAGATGCAGATGCGCTGTTGGCACAGACCGGTCCTGACACGATCGCCAAAATCCTCTTCACGTCAGGTTCTTCCTCTGATCCAAAAGGCGTTCTGACGACGCAGCTGATGATGTGCGCCAACCAGGCTCAGATGGCGGCCGTCCTGCCGTTCCTTACCGAACGTGCGCCGCGCATTTGCGACTGGTTGCCGTGGAACCATGTTTTCGGCGGATCGCACAACGTGAACATGATGCTCGCTAATGGGGGAACGCTGGTCATTGATGACGGCAAGCCGACCAAGAAGTATTTTGATCGCACCGTGCGCAACATCATCGAACGCGCTGGCACCCTCGCGTTCAACGTGCCGGTTGGCTTTTCCATGCTGGTCCACGAGATGGAGACCAATACCGCACTGCGAGAGGCCTATTTCCGCGATCTTGATTTGATTTTTTATGCGGGTGCATCGCTGCCCCAAGATGTTTGGACCCGGCTCGAGAAAATGGCGATCGAAGTGCGCGGTCGCTTGCCGCTGATGATTTCTAGCTGGGGCATGACCGAGACGGCCCCAGCGACCCTCATGGTACATGAACCCATTGGTCGTTCCGGCGTGATCGGGGTTCCGTTGCCGGGGGCCGCGGTCAAGCTGTCGCCAGATGATGAAATGCGCTGTGAGCTGCGGGTCCAAGGGCCCAATGTCATGACCGGCTATCACAATGATCCGGTCAAATCCGCCGAGGCGTTTGATGACGGTGGCTATCTGATCACCGGCGATGCCGTGCGTTTTGTGAACACCGAGGATCCGAACCGAGGTCTGGCCTTCGATGGGCGCGTGTCCGAGGACTTCAAGCTCCTGACAGGGACATGGGTGCAGGCCGGTAAGCTTCGCCTAGACGCGCTAGATGCTCTGCGCGGTTTGGTCCAAGACGTGATGATATGCGGGCACGACCGAGACACTATCGGGCTGCTTGTATTTCCCCATCCCGATCAGGTGCACGGCGACAACACGTCAGAAGGTGCTGTCATTGATCCGGTGCTGCAAAGTCAGATCGACGCCCGATTGGTCGAAATGGCAAAAGCCGCATCGGGATCCGCAAAACGGATTTCACGGGCGATCATTCTGGCCGAACCGCCGTCATTGAAGGACGGAGAAATTACGGACAAAGGCTCGCTCAACCCGCGTAAAATCATGATGCGCCGGGCTGATTTGCTTGAGCGGCTTTACGACAACGAAGATCCGGCATTGATCCGGGTATGAAGAGGACAACATGGTAGATTTTGCAAATGTTCGGGCGATCGATTTTCACACTCACGCCGAAGAGGCCTGTGGCTGTCATGCGGATGACGGCTATGACGAGCTGCAAAGCTCGATGGCCAAATACTTTGGCGCCCCTTGGCAGCACCCGCCAACCATTGACGAAACCGCTGCGCACTATCGCGACACGAATATCGCAGCGGTGATCTTCCCCGTCGATTCAGAACGTGAAACCGGCTACAGACGCTATGACAACTATGAGGTCGCCGACGCCTGCGCCAAGAACGACGACATCCTGATCCCGTTTGCCTCGATTGACCCCGCCAAGGGCAAGCTAGGTGCGCGCGAAGCCCGTGATTTGGTTGAGAACCACGGCGTTCAGGGGTTCAAGTTCCACCCTACAATGCAGGGGTTCTATCCGAACGATCGGTCCGCCTACGTGCTTTATGAGGCCATCGCGGAATCCGGAAAGCCCGCATTGTTCCACACGGGGCAAACCGGCGTTGGCTCGGGCATGCCCGGCGGCAACGGAATGCGGCTCAAGTATTCCAACCCGATGTATATGGATGATTTGGCCGTGGACTTCCCCGACATGCCGATCATCCTCGCGCATCCGTCCTTCCCTTGGCAGGAAGAGGCGTTGTCGATCGCGCAGCATAAGCCGAATGTCTACATCGACTTGTCTGGTTGGTCGCCGAAATACTTCCCAAAGATCCTTGTCCAATACGCGAACCGGATGTTGAAGCACAAAATGCTCTTCGGGTCTGACTGGCCGATGATCGCCCCGGAAAAGTGGCTCGATGCCTTCGATCAGGCAGATTTTCGTGACGAAGTGCGCCCGCTCATCTTGAAAGAAAACGCCATGCGCCTGTTGGGCGTTACCGTTTAGGACAGCAGACATGACCAGTTTTACAGCGCCCGTAGACGACATCCTGTTTTCGCTAGAGACCATCGCCGATGCAAACCGGATCCCGGATTGGGATAGCGACCTTGCTTCGGGGCACTGTCAGACAAAACGAGCTTGAGACGGGCAGGGTGGTCTCGTAGCCTCTCCGTATGACAAAACACTCCCCATTCAGGTACTTTAAAACGAGCCCTGAGATCATC
>JABITU010000303.1 GCA_018668195.1 Tateyamaria sp.
AAAACCGTACAGTTTCATGGCAAATATCAATGCCACGTTCATGCAAGATTTCTTCCACCTGACGAAAACTCAATGGGTAACGTATGTAATACATCACTGCCAATCGGATGATTTCAGGTGAAGTCTTGAAGTATTTGAAGGGAGAACATGTTGTCATCTACCAAAATACGGACCGACCTCGAAACCGTCAAGTTTGTCTGACAACGCCAATTCAGAGACCGGAACGTAAACTGGACAAGACCATATAGACCATTATATTATTTGGTACCGCTGAAACAGATCAAATATCGCCTCTGACGTAATTAAAAACGTCGCTGACGTCAAACAGCGTGCCTGTAGATTTTGCTAAAGGAATTCACGCATCCTAGGCGCGCACCCGTTCTGATTTTGGATCATAAGGCGTGCGCAGATATGCGGTAGTTTTGATATGTTGGCCCGCCAGATCAATGACAAAACTGTGGCTCTCGATAAATGCCTGATCAATCTTGCGACCAACTTCGACGTCACACAATGCAACCGCAGCGCCAAGGGTATGCCCATAGCCCGCTGACCGGACCTCGCCGACTTCAGCGCCGTCGCAAAGCACGGCCTCACCGCCCCAAATCTGCGCATCGGCATCGTTCAACACCAATTGGATAATGCGGCGGTTCAGGTGATCAGGATCAGCCTTCGCAGCAAGCAACGCGTCTTTTCCGATAAACCCACCTGCTTTGTCAAAATCTACCGCGAAGCCCAGACCGGCATGTAGTGGCGTGATGTCAGGGGTCAACTCGCGGCTCCATGCGCGATAGCCTTTTTCGATCCGCAGACCGTCCAGCGCGTAGTAACCCGCGTCGCGGATACCATGATCGGCACCAACCCGCATCAGATCGTCATAAACTCCAACGCTAAATTCTGTTGGAACAATAAGCTCCCAACCCAACTCGCCCACATAGGTCATGCGGTTTGCCATCACGGTGGCATAGCCAAGGTCGATGCTTTTGCAGATGCCAAAGGGAAAGCTGTCGTTCGATAGATCGGATTTGGTCAATGCGCCCAACACGTCGCGGGATTTTGGCCCCATAAGTGCCAGAACAGACCACGCCGATGTGACATCGGTCATGAACACATGGGCACCGCGTGCAAAATTGCGCGAAATCCAGTCGGCATCGCGCACCGCCTGCCCCGAGCCAGTGATGATGAAAAACGTGTCTACCTTCGTGCGGATGACTGTCAAGTCGCTTTCAAATCCGCCGCGTTTGTTCAACAGGCCCGTGTATACAGTTTTGCCAATCGGCACGTCGATATTTGCGGCACAAATTCTGTTAAGTTCAGTGCAGGCATCGCCCCCCTGCACCAGTAATTTGGCAAAGGATGTTTGGTCGAACACGGCGACGCCTTCACGCACCGCCTTGTGTTCTTCTGCCACTGCCGCGTGCCAATTTTGACGTCCAAAGCTATATTCGGTGTCTGCCTTTGTGCCTTCGGGCGCGAACCAATTTGCCCTTTCCCAGCCCATTTTTGATCCGAATACTGACCGTTTCGCGGCCAATCGGTCATACAACGGCGAACGGCGGAACGGGCGCGCTGTGTCCAATTCCCGGTTCGGCCATGGCATTGCATAATGCAGGCCTAAGGTTTCTTTCACCCTGTCGTGCAACCACTTCGGATTGTTGTTAAAATCGGCAAAACGGCGGATGTCGACGGCAAACAGGTCTGACGTCGCCTCACCTTCCACAATCCATTCAGCGAGCGCACGCCCAGCACCACCGGCACTTGCGATGCCCATCGAATTGAAGCCAGCGCCGACAAAGAAATTTACCAGTTCTGGCGCTTCACCTAGCAAATAGTTGTTGTCAGGCGTGAAGCTTTCGGGGCCATTGTAGAATTTGCGAACACCTGCGGTTTCCATATCCGGCACACGGATCAGCGCGTTATTCAAAAGAATTTCAAACTGGTCCCAATCGTCGGGCAACAATGAGAATTGGAATTTTTCAGGGATGCCATCCATGCCCCACGGTTTTGCCTCAGGTTCAAACCCGCCCATCACCAGCCCGCCGGTTTCTTCTTTGAAATAGATATAACCGTCTGGGTCGCGCAAAACCGGAAGGTCGAGTTTAATGCCCTTCATTGGCTCGGTCACTATATACATATGCTCGGCGGAATGAAGCGGGACATTCACACCGCACATCTTGCCAATCTCGCGGGCCCATTGACCTGCACAATTGACAACGACTTGAGCTTCAATTGTGCCGTGATCCGTTACAACCCCTGTTACAGCGCCATCCTTTGTGGTGATATCGGTGACTTTCACGCCCTCAATAACCCGCGCACCGCCATTGCGTGCACCCCTTGCCAAAGACTGTGTCAGATCGGTCGGGTTGGCCTTACCGTCTCCGGGCATCCAAATCCCGCCTTTCAGATCACCAGTTTGCATCACTGGCCATTTATCGCCTGCCTCTTGTGGGGTCAGAACATCCACCTCGACGCCCTGGGCACGGGCGGCAGCGGCTGTGCGCATCAGCATTGTCATTCTGTCATCAGTGCGTGCGACAGTGACGGACCCGCACTGCATCCAACCTGTCGCCAACCCTGTTTCAGCCTCAAGATCCGCATAAAGCTGTGTTGAATAGCGGATCAGATTGGTCATGGCTGGCTGGCTTCGTAATTGCCCAACAAGACCCGCCGCATGCCATGTTGTACCGCAGCTCAACTGTCCTTGTTCCAGCAACACAACATCCGTATGCCCCATCTTTGTGAGGTGATACGCCACCGAACAGCCGACAATACCGCCACCGATGATGACGTATTGCGCACGTTGGGGAAAAGATTTTGACATTGCACGATTCCAAAAGGCTATGAACTGACAAAATATTTCAATACTTTGCAAAATTATGCAATGGTTGAAATATCAGTCGGTAATCTGAAAGATCATTCCGTTTTGCGTGATCGCGCTGAGAACCTCGGGATCTAGGCGTTGATCCATCATAATGCATGTGCCCTTGGGCGGCGTTGGCATCGCCATTTGCCCTACAACGCCAAATTTTGCATGATCCGCGATCACAAATCGCGTGCCCCCATTCAAAAGCATCTGTGTCCGAAAGCTGACCGCCTCTTTGCTAAAATCCGTTAACAGCGTTCTTGCAGACAACCCGCCTGCGCTTACCACTGCAAAATCAACGTGATATTGGCTGATCTGTACGGTTGTTTCGATGCCGATCGTCGCCATTTCTTGGGTGTCGACTTTGCCACCCAACATAATCAATTCACGACAGTTTAGTGCAATCTGTTGGGCAATCGCAAAGTCATTTGTATAGACCATCAGGTCCATGCGAGCGTGCAGCGCCTGCGCCAAAGCAAAGGTGGATGACCCGTTATCAAGAAACAACGAAGATCCATCTGGAATTTGGGCCGCCAAGGCAAGCGCAATCCGGGTCTTGCTGCTGGCGTTTAACTGGGTCCGGCTTGCCATCGGGATTTCTTGGGCTCTAATTTGTGTCGCGCCACCCCTGATCTGTCGCAGTTTGACGCGTTCGGCCAGTTACTCGATATCCTTGCGTACAGTTTCGCGTGTGACGCCAAGGTGTTCTGTCAAGGCACGCGTCGACACAGTTGTTTTGCGTTGGATTTGGCCAGAATGATTGCGTGCCGCTCAGATGCTAACATTATTTGCCCTTTTCATGCGCTTGCGTTGTTCAAGTGTCTTGCATTTGAACATATTAGCCAACCTCCCGCACGGATCGCATGAACGTACGTATCATTGGCAAATCACGGCGCATTTTTAGGATAACAAGGGTTTCGACCATTTCCAATTCAATGCCGGTAATCTTAATAGGCTGCAAGCGTTCATCGTGATTATGTTCCGCTTGCGAGACAAAGCCGATACCCGCCCCCGATGCCACGATTTCGCGCATCGCTTCGCGACCATCCACTTCGATGATTGGTTTCATCGGGACCTTCATTGCCTGCGCTGCCTCCTCAATATTTGAGCGCGTCCGAGATCCCGTTTCGCGAAAAACCAAGGGCCATTTGGACAGATCTTTAAAGGCGATCTCGGTGCGGCCGTTCGGGAGATAGTTCTTGGCAGAAATGGCAATAATCGGGGCCCGCCCAATATCAAATGCAGTGAAGTCAGACGCCGGCTGCATATTACCAACGACACCGATTTCGGCATCATAATTGCGCAAACGGGCCAGCACTTCTTTGGTATTGCCGGTTTTGATCGACACAAAAACCTTGGGATTGTTCTGACGAAAATGGCTGATCGCATCGGTCACATGCAATGCTGAATCAGCCACGATGCGCAGCGACCCGGTTACGGTAGCACTTGAATGATCAAGGTATTCGCCAATGCTATCTTCAATCTCGAAGAATTGTTTAGTCATCCTAAACAGGCCCGCGCCAGCTTCTGTCAAATAAACGTTTCGTTTCTCGCGCCTAAACAAAAGCGTGTCATGGGCCTGCTCTAACCGTTTGACCTGATCAGAAAGCGCTGGCTGAGTTTGGTTCAATCTATCTGCCGCACGCGAAAACCCACCGTAAAGGGCAACGCTATGAAAGGCACGAAGTTGCGTATATCTCATGTCGGAAAGCCATCACAAAAATTTATATTTAAGGTATAACTATAATACTCTGTCTGGACCTAACACTCAAGCTGTAAGAGATCGACCAATTGCGCGTGCAGCTCTGGCGTCGCGGCACTGATGATCGGACCTTCGTAGGTCAGATCAGGTTTTTGCCCTGTCCATGTTGTCATGATCCCCCCTGCCCCTTCGACGACCGGACCAAGTGCAAGAAAATCATAAGGCTTCAGATCATAGTCGACCACAGCATCGACATGCCCTGCCGCAAGAAGCGCGTGTGGATAGCAATCATATGCAAACCGCCGCGTTTGTCCGCTTTGCATTAGCTTTGCAAAAACGGTCGGATGCGCATCATAGATTTTCTCGCCCTCGTTCACATAGAGAATGGCGTCGGCAAGGTTCGTCTGTGTAGATACGTGGATTTCAGCGCCATTGCATGTTGCCGCTGCTCCCTTAATCCCGCAGTAAATCTCACCCAATACCGGCATACCAATAATGCCAAGTTTCGGGTCGCCCGCCTCAAGATACCCGAGCAGAAATCCAAAAAGTGGGTGGCCAGACAAAAAAGACCGCGTTCCGTCAATTGGATCGATAACCCACAAATTATCCTGACCTGATCCATCAATTCCGTATTCTTCGCCCAGAATGCTGTGATCAGGATATTTTTCCAAGATCGCCGCGCGTGTCTGTTTTTCGATGCTCTGATCTGCAAAGGTCACTGGGCTTTGATCTTGCTTGAACGAAATCTCGATGGGTTTACAAAAAAAACCTTTGGCCAGTTCAGCTGCGAGTTCAGCGAAATGATGGCCGTCTTCAAACAATGTTGCGGCGTCCATGAATATCCCGTCCTTTTGGTCTGTCCCTTGGCCAACTGATGCAAGCGAGCGTCAGCCAAGTCGATATGCGTTCAAGGGTCAAATAGGCGCAAAACATCTTGTGCGCCAAACGTTGTGTGTGTCTTCTTTTGTTTATATATGTCTTTTTGTATGATTCAAAGCCATGCTTTTGCTTTTGTGCCATGCACAGACGTCAACGCAGGTCATGCGGACGACACGGTTTTTGCCCCGCGAAATCCGACTATTTCAGCGCATTCAATCCATCAAAAAAATCTATCGAAAGATAAGCATTGTGGATTTTACATATGAACCGTGCTGGTCCAAATTCACGTCAAATATCCCCAGCGGCGGAGCACTCAGATGAAAAATTCTCCCATCCCGAAACCAAAGCTAGGCGAACCCTACCTTTTGACGCCGGGGCCGCTTACGACATCATACGAAGTGAAAGAAGCCATGTTGCGAGATTGGGGCAGCTGGGATGATGACTTTCGCGCAATGACCCGGGATATGCGATCTCGATTGCTCGACCTGATTGGGCCCGGTTCTGACGCGTATGATTGCGTGCCAATTCAGGGTTCAGGGTCCTATTGTGTCGAAGCAATGTTAGGGTCGTTTGTGCCCAAAGACGGCAAAGTACTGGTATTGGCCAATGGGGCCTACGGCTTGCGGGCTGCGGCAACTTTGAAATGTATTGGGCGAAACTATCATCTGTTGGACAAGGGCGACTATCTGCCGCCACGCGGTGATGAAGTTATGGAAATCCTAAGCCAAGACGCGGCAATCAGCCATGTCCTGATCATCCACTGTGAAACAAGTTCGGGTATCCTGAACCCTGTCCAAGAACTGGCCGATGCCGCCCACGCAGCAGGACGCAAGGTTTTGATCGACAGCATGTCAGCCTTTGGCGCCATCCCGCTCGAGGCAGAGACCGTAAAGTATGCAGCGATGGTGTCTTCGGCAAACAAATGCATCGAAGGCGTTCCAGGCTTTGGTTTTGTGATCGCCCGCACGGATGAACTTGTCGCGGCTAAGGGCAACAGCCATTCCCTATCACTTGACGTCGAGGCCCAATGGTCAGCGATGGAAAAAACCGGCCAATGGAGATTTACGCCGCCAACCCATGTGGTGGCCGCCTTTATCGAGGCGCTTAAGGGGCACAAAGCAGAAGGCGGTGTTGCGGGTCGCGGTGGACGCTATCACCGCAACCGCGATACAATGGTGTCCGGCATGCGCGCGCTTGGGTTTGAAACCCTGCTAGATGATCGTTGGCAGTCTCCGATCATCGTTACCTTCTTCTGCCCTGCTGATCCGAAGTTCTCGTTTAAGGGTTTCTACGAGGCGATGAAAGAAATGGGGTTTATCATCTACCCCGGCAAATTAACCGTGGTTGATACTTTCCGTGTCGGCTGCATTGGCCAGATGGACGATCACGTTATGCATAAGGTCGTCAAAGCGGCCGGTGATGCATTGACTCATATGGGTGTTCTATCTGCGGTGCCACCCGCCGCGGCACTTGAAGAACGCAAAATACTTACTGCTTAGGCAATAAAGGAACGAAAATGACCATCTCTTCTCCCGTTGTCGCGAACGATCGCACATATCCTGTCCCCAAAACCTGCGCGATTGCTATCTGCCTTGATGGGTGCGAGCCGGAGTATCTGACCAAGGCGATTGCCGATGGGTTAATGCCAACGCTGAAACGTATGCGCGAAACTGGCACAGACCGTTTGGCGCATTCGGTCATTCCATCTTTCACCAACCCCAACAATCTGTCCATCGCGACAGGACGCCCGCCGATCGTGCACGGCATCTGCGGCAACTACTTGTATGAACCGGGCACTGGTGAAGAAGTCATGATGAACGACGTGCGGTTCTTGCGGGCCCCCACTGTTTTCTCAAAGTTCTATGAGGCTGGGGCACGGGTCGCGATTGTCACTGCCAAGGACAAATTGCGTGCCTTGTTGGGTGCGGGTCTGAAATTTGACGAAGACCGCGCTGTTTGCTTTTCAGCTGAAAAATCAGGCACATCCACCAAAGACATTCACGGACAAGACGCAGCGAGCAAATGGCTGGGAATGGCTCAACCAGAGGTCTACTCGGCTGAGCTGTCAGAATTTGTCTTCGCCGCTGGTGTGAAGCTGCTCAAGGAGTGGAGCCCAGACGTCATGTACCTGACCACGACCGACTATGTGCAGCACAAATATGCCCCTGACGACGCGCAAGCCAAATCGTTTTACGAAATGTTCGACAAATACCTGACTGAGTTGGACGCGATGGGTGCAGCAATCGTTGTGACGGCGGATCACGGCATGAAGCCAAAGCACGACGCAAATGGCGACCCTGCCGTCATCTATGTTCAAGACCTCTTGGACGAATGGCTTGGTGAAGCTGCTGCGCGTGTTATTTTGCCGATCACCGACCCTTATGTCGTGCACCACGGTGCGCTTGGCGGGTTCGCCACTGCTTACCTGCCCGAAGGCACAGATGGTGGCGATATTATCGCGCGACTGGCCGCCCGCGAAGAACTCCTCGAGGTTGTCACCAAGGAAGAGGCGGTCGAGCGTTTTGAACTTCCTGCGGATCGTATTGGCGATATTGTCATGATCTCGAAGGAAAATATGACCATCGGCACATCTGAAAGTCGTCATGATTTGGCCGCGCTCAATGAACCCCTGCGCAGCCACGGTGGCCTGACAGAACAAGTGGTGCCTTTCATCGTAAACCGCGTAATTGATTTGCCAAGCAAACCCGTCCTGCGAAACTTCGATGCGCTCTTTTATGCAATAACCGCTGCGGCGCTTTAAAACGAAAGACCCCTAAATGACAAAGATTGAAATTCGTAACGAAGGCATGCGTATCGGCGGTAAGGTTGTGTTTACCGACAACGTCATCGAGGTGCTTTATCCCTACACTGACGAAGTTGTGGGCACTGTTCCTGCGGGCACAGCGGAACACGCGCGCAAGGCGTTCGAGATTGCTGCAAATTACAAGTCAAAGCTGACCCGCTATGAGCGGAGCGAGATCTTGAAAAAAGCAGGCCGACTTATCGGAGAGAAGCGTAAAGACCTCGCCAAATGGCTGACGCTTGAGCTGGGGATTTGTCACCAGCATGCAATCTACGAGACCAAGCGAGCGCAAGATGTTTATGACTTTGCAGCGGCGCAGGTTTTAAACGATGACGGCGAAATCTTTTCGTGCGATTTGACCCATAACGGCAAAGCCCGCAAGATTTTCACCAAGCGCGAGCCGGTAAAGGCCATCTCGGCGATCACGCCGTTCAATCACCCGCTGAACATGGTCAGCCACAAAATTGCGCCCTCGATTGCCACCAACAATTGCATGGTCTGCAAGCCAACCGAACTCACGCCGCTGACGTGCCTTGCGCTAGCAGATATTCTTTACGAAGCCGGCCTTCCCCCTGAGATGTTTCAGGTTGTCACGGGCCTGCCGCAGGATATCGGCGACGAGATGATCACAAACGAAAACATCGACATCATCACTTTCACCGGTGGTGTTCCTGTCGGCAAGATTATCGCTGACAAGGCTGGTTATAAACGTCAGGCGCTTGAACTGGGTGGAAATGATCCGCTGATCATTTGTAACGATCTGTCTGATGCCGATCTGGAAAAAGCAGCGACCATCGCGGTCGCAGGTGCGACTGGTAACTCCGGTCAGCGCTGCACCGCGATCAAACGCATTTTGGTGCAAGAAAGCGTTGCCGATAGATTCGTACCGCTGGTTCTGGAAAAAGCCAAGAAGATCAAGTTTGGTGACCCGCAAGACCCTGCAACCGAACTTGGCTGCGTGATCCACTCAAAGGCGGCCGAACTGTTCGAGAACCGCGTTCTGGATGCGGAAAAGCAAGGTGCAAAAATTTTGTATCACCCTGGTCGTCAGGGCGCGTTGTTGCCGCCTATTGTGATCGATTATGTCCCACATGAGTGTGAACTGGTGATGGAAGAGACCTTTGGTCCGATCATCCCAATCGTGCGTGTGCCCGACAATGATGAGGAGGTCATGGCAATCTCCAACTCGACCGAGTTTGGCCTGTCATCGGGTGTTTGTACCAACGATCTGCACCGTGCGATTTCTTATATTAACGGCCTGGACGTCGGCACTTGTAACATCTGGGAACAACCCGGCTACCGCATTGAAACGTCCCCCTTTGGTGGGATCAAAGACAGCGGCAATGGTGTAAAAGAAGGCGTAACAGAAGCGATGAAATTCTTCACGAATGTCAAAACGTATTCACTGCCTTGGGTCGAATAGACCTAGATTTACCCTGACTGGCGGAGCTCTGGGGCTCCGCCATTTTTGCGGATCTGACCAACTTTTGTAAAACAGGAAACAGCTCAATGAGCACCGGACTCATTTCCATCGTCCTGTTTGCAGCCCTTCTGCATGCGACGTGGAACGCGCTGGTCAAAGGATCGCGCGACCGTGCTGCCGCACTTGCATACATCTCGATGGGGCATGTCATCCCCGGCGCGATCCTTGTTATGTTCTTGCCGATGGTGGCACCAGAGGCGTGGCCGTTTATAATTGCATCAACCGTCATCCACTGGGGCTACTACTACGCCTTGAATGTGTCTTATCGACTGGGTGATCTTTCGTTGATCTACCCTATCGCACGTGGACTTGCGCCGGTTCTTATTGCTTTGGGGGCGCAGTATTGGGCCGCTGAAATACTGCCGGTGCAGGCGTGGGTTGGTATCATCGTCGTCTCGTTTGGCATCTTGATCCTTGCGCTTAAGCAAACAAACACGTCTTCGCGCCCCATTGTCGCCGCAGTCATCACCTCGATGTTCATCGCGGCCTATTCGATCGTCGACGGGATCGGGATTCGGGTTTCGGGCAGCCCCGTTTCTTATATCGGCTGGCTGTTTGTCGCCGAAATTTTTGTGCCGCTTTTCGTCTTAGCTCGATTTCCCAAACGGCTGATCCATTTTGGGACGCGCACATCTCTGCTGGCTCTTGCAGGCGGCATCATGTCCGGACTTGCGTATGGGCTGGTTCTTTATGCAAAAACACTGGTGCCCCTCGGCGTCGTGTCAGCGTTGCGCGAAACCTCTGTCATATTTGCGGCTTTGATCGGGGTCTTCGTGATGGGGGAACACCCGATCAAAAGGCGTATCCTCGCCGCAACAGTCGTTGCGGTTGGCGTCGTCATTCTTTTGAAATAGTCTGTTAGCCCACAAAAACACATATTTTCGCACGAATCCTCTGGACAATTTGGCCTGAACCCGTCAATTAAAAGAGAGGATTGCTCATGCCCCACACTGAAAATCATGCGACACATAGAGAAGTTGAACTTCTTGAAACTCTCAGAGCTCAGGGGGGGTCTGCACGCACATCCCATCTTGCAGATGTCCTAAGCGTCAGCGAAGAAACCATACGCAGAACGGTTAAGGTACTGGCGAAAACCGGAATGGTTAAGCGCGTGCATGGTGGTGTCTATCTGTCTAACACAGAAGCGCTTGATCCGGTCGGGTCTCGGCTAAAAATGCGGACAAAAGCCAAGGGGCAAATTGCAGCGGTAGCGGCCAGTATGATACCAAGCGGGTCTTGTGTGTTTCTAGACGTCGGAAGCACGACGGCACATGTGGCGACCGGCTTAAGATCACACCGTGACCTCACGGTTGTCACGAACGGAATTCACGCTGCACAAGCCTTGGTGGACAACAATGACAATCAGGTCTTCTTGGCTGGTGGCGCATTGTATCAAGTCGAAGACGGGACCTTCGGACCTGAAACCATAAAATTTGTTGAAAGATTCAATATCGACGTCGCGGTCATCAGCATTGATGGCTTTGACTGTGAAACCGGGTTCCTATTGTCGAGCGCTGCAGAAGCGGCTTTGGCGCGGGCTGTGACACAACGTGCAAGGCGCGTTCTTGTTGTGACAGATGTCACCAAATTCGGGCAATCCGCACCTTTGATTGCCTGCAAACCAAGAGATGTCACCGCGGTTCTTATCGATAAACTGCCGGATCGCATTTTCCACCAAAAGCTTATCGAATGGGAAATAGAAGTCGTCGTCGTTCCGGACTCGAAAACCGGAAAAACACGATGATAATCGTCTCGTTTTTGTTGGAACTTTTTGGCGCGACCATGCTGCTTTTGTTTGCTGTCCGCATAGTTCGCACCGGCATTGAGCGCACCTTTGGTGCGTCTTTTCAACGGCAAGTGACCCGTCACAAACATCCCGTCGGTTTGGCGATCATTGGCGTTTTCCTCGCGATTGTTTTGCAAAGTTCGGCCGCGGTAACCCTTCTGGTGGCAGGCTTTGCGGGGTCGGGCGCACTTGCGTTTGTGCAGTCAATGGCAGTTGTGCTTGGCGGCGATTTGGGATCCGCGCTTTTGATCCAGATCCTGTCCTTGAAGCTCAGCTGGCTCGCACCAGCGCTTCTGACTGTTGGGGGTATCTTATTCCTCAAGACCGAAAAGAAACGATTAAAACAGGCTGGCCGCATCATTTTAGGCATCGCTTTGATCCTGATTTCACTGGGCTTTCTACGTGACGCGATCGAACCGATCCGCGAAAGTTCCTTGTTGCCGGCAATCGCGGGCTATCTTGAACGCGATTTTCTGACCGCTTTTATTGTTGGGGCTGGACTGGCGTTTGTGATGCACTCCTCGGTGGCGACGATTTTGATGGTTGTTGCAATCGTCAGTGTCGGCGCCCTGCCCTTTGCGGTCGGTGTGTCCATTTTGCTGGGTGCGAACATGGGCTCCGCTTTGATACCGATTTGGCTGTCGCGGGGGATGGAACCACGCGCGCAACGCATCCCGCTTGCGAATTTGATCATCCGTGGGGCCGCGGCTGTGGCGGCGTTGCTTGTCATCAACCTGACAGCGATTACCGTCATTCCGCCGTCTTGGAACGATGGCCAAAGCCTTATCCTGTTACACATTGGTTTTAACAGCTTGCTGATTTTGTTACTTCCGTTTCTTTCGTTATTGGAACGTCCTGTATCGATGATGGTCCCGACCCCGAAAGACGAGATCAAAACTGTCCCGATTCAAAATCGAACGCTTCTGAATGACGTAGGACAGACGAACCCAACACTTGCGCTTGCATCATTGCGCCACGAAGTGCTGCGCATGGCCGGTCTGGTCGGTGACATGCTGTCCCCTGTTATGGGGCTGTATGATACGTTTGATACCGCGCTGCTGTCTCACATCCAGTCGCAGGATCTTGTCGTAAATAAAGCTTTGGATATGGTGCGGAAATATGCATCCAACATGCCACACCAAGATATGAGCAAAGATCAACTTAAAGAGATGCGCGAGCTGATGGATTACGCCATCGCCCTAGAGGCCGCGGGCGACATCATTGTGAAACGGCTGTTGCCGCTGACAAAGGAAAAATCTCAAAAGGGCATAAAGCTAAGTAAGGTCGGGTTTGCCGAACTGCTGGCGATAAATGATCAGGTTGAGGTTAATCTTAAGACGGCGACCAATGTGCTTATTTCGTCTGACGTCATGGCGGCCCGCCTTCTGTTAGAGGAAAAGGCTAAAATGGCCCGTATGGAGCGTTCTAGCCGCAAAAAGCACCTGCGCCGATTATCAGATGGCGATATGGACAGCGCCAAGTCCAGCGACATCCATTTGGAAACGGCCTATACGCTCAAGGAATTCAACTCTTGGATCATCAGCGTGGCCCACCCGATCTTGGCCCGCGAAGGGCAGCTTTTGTCAACACGGCTTGTTGACTAAACACCAACCTTACGGCCTGACCAGACGATCAAAGCGCGGCAGTTTCGAACAGTTCTTTCCAGCGGTGGCACGATACCGCATGTCCCTCATCACAGGTTTCCAATGTGGGAACTTCGCTTTTGCAAATATCGGCCACATGTGGGCAGCGCGTGTGGAACGTACAGCCCGACGGTTGATTGGTCGGAGACGGGATTTCGCCTACCAGACGCTGGGCGGAATCCTCTGCATCTGGATCCAGCGACGGGATCGCCGAAAACAACGCTTTGGTATAAGGATGGCGCGTGCTGTTGAACAAATCCTTTGTCGGAGCACTTTCGACAATGCGCCCCAGATACATCACGGCGACATGGTCACAGGTATGGGCCACGACAGACAAATCATGGCTGATGAACAAGAACGTTAACCCCATGTCGATCTGAATGGACTTCAGCAGGTTCAGAACATCCGCTTGAATAGACACATCCAAAGCCGCGACGCTTTCGTCGGCGACAATGAACTGCGGCTTTGACACCAAAGCCCGCGCAATGGAAATTCGCTGCCGCTGTCCGCCCGAAAAAGCATGCGGAAAACGGCGCAAGTGTTCCAGATTCAAACGACATTTCGCGGCGATTTCACGCACGACCTTGTCGGTTTCTTCGCGCCCAGACGTCAGGCCCATCACCTCAAGCGGTTCAGCAATGATATCACGCACAGTCATACGCGGCGACAAGGCGGCATAGGGGTCCTGAAAGATCAGCTGGGCCCGTTTGCGATAATCCTTGAGTTCGGCAGGCGTCATTTTTTCAAGATCATACCGGACTTCGCCGTCGTCATAGACTGCGCCGCCCCTTGCGATTTTCGTGGCATTCAACAATGCCCGACCTAACGTGGTCTTGCCGGACCCACTTTCGCCGACGACTCCAAAGAACGAGCCCCTTGGAATATCAACGGATATCCCATCGACTGCCTTTAGGATTTTGGGCTTGAAAAATCCGCCCCCGATGTTGAATTCGACCGCCAAGTTCTTGGTGGAAATAAGATTGTCAGCCATCCCTAAGCCTCCGTTGCGAAAAGATGACAGGCCACTGCGTGATCTGGATTTTTTTCCCGCCACTCAGGGATATTGACTGTGCAGGTTTCACCAACAACCTTTCCGCATCTGGTGTTGAACACACACCCCGTAGGCCGTTCAAGAGGCGAAGGAATATCGCCAGGAATAGGCACCAACGGCGATTCAAGATCATCCATTTTGGGCAACGCATCCAGCAGGCCTTGAGTATAGGGATGTGCCGGATTGCGGATAACATCACGCACGGGACCTTTTTCAATCATCCGGCCAAGATACATCACAGCCACTTTGTCAGCGGTCTGTGCAATCACGCCAAGGTCATGGGTGATAAAGATGATCCCCATCATAAACTCGGACACCAATTCGCGCATCAAGTCGATAACCTGCGCCTGGATTGTGACATCCAGCGCCGTTGTCGGCTCATCCGCGATTAGAAGTTTGGGCTTGGTTGACAGCGCCATCGCAATCATCGCGCGCTGCCTCATACCACCCGACAGTTCAAAGGCATATTGATCAAACCGGGCTGAGGCATCAGAAATACCGACGCGGTCCAACATTTCAATCGACAGTTCTTTGCACTGTGTCTTTGACATGTCCGTGTGCAACAAAAGCTGTTCGACCATCTGTTTGCCAATGGAAATGGCCGGTGCAAAGCTGGCCATCGGTTCTTGGAAAATCATCGAAATCGCGCCGCCACGTACAACGTTGCGCTGCTTTTGGGATGTGAGTTTCAGCACATCCAGCGATACATCTTTGGTGTTCAACAGGATCTTGCTTTCGGGCGCATAGACTGCGTTGCCAGCATTCAGATACATCAGCGACTTCGCCGTCACCGATTTACCTGATCCGCTTTCGCCAACCAGCCCCATGACTTCGCCAGGCATCACGGTAAAACTAACATCATCAACCGCAGTGATCCGACCTTCGTCAGTGTCAAATTGCAGCGTTAGATTTTGGACATCAATCAGTGGTTTCATTTCTTGGAATCCGAATAAGGGTCAGCTGCGTCACGCAAGCCATCGCCGACGAACACAAAGGCCATGACAAGTGCGACGAAGAAAAGAACCGGGATAAAGTACCATTGGTAATTGAGCAGAACGTCCGCTTTGGTGACGTTTTGCAGCATAACACCCAATGAGTTCACAGGGTCCTTCAGCCCCAACCCGATAAAGCTAAGACCGGTTTCGGTCAGCACCATGTAGGGGAATGAGATCACCAGATCGACAATGATATAACTGGTGAAGCTGGGTAAAAGGTGGCGCCGGATGATGTGGGGCGATGATGCGCCACACAGCTGAGCCGCCAGCACATATTCCTGATTTCGTTCCGTCAACAAATGGGTCCGCACACGGCGCGCCAACGTCGGCCAACCGATCAAACCTAGAATAATCGCGATCATGAAAAACCGTTGCTCTGAGGTCCATTCAGTTGGCACAAAGGCTGCCACGGACATCACCAACGGGATCGCAGGGATCGTTCGCACCGCGTCCGTTACCATCTGGATCACGCTATCCAGCCTGCCCCCGTAATAGCCGGACACCCCTCCTATGATCAGGGCGAGCACAAAGGATATCAAAACCCCGAGCGTGCCGATTTGAAGCGATGTGAAAATCGCATGCAGCGTCCGAGAGAAGATATCTTTGCCAGCACTGTCGGTGCCAAACAGGTGTATCATTTTTTCGTCGCCTTGGAGACCAAAGAGATGCGTATCCATCGGAATTACTCCGAACAGATCAAACTCTGAGCCTTCTACGAAAAACGCGATGTAGTGGCGGATATCTTCGTTTGGCTCCTCAACCCAACGGAAATTGGTTTCAGCCGACCTCGTGCGTTCGACCCCGTGGATGAAGGGACGCAAGGAACAGCCGTTCTTGTCGCAGAACTGCGGGATTTGTGGCGCACCATTCAGATAGTCGCGATCCCGCCCTGCAATTGTCGGATCATATGGCGAAAGTGCGGGCGCGAGAATGCCAATCACAATGATAAAGACTAGCACGCCAGCAGCAATCATGGCCGCACGTTGTTTTTTGAACCGGGCCCAAATCAATTGACTTTGCGATGCGGTAAAGTAGGTCTCTTTGTCCTGCTGTAGGCTTTTCATTGTTTTCGCGCTCATGCCAGCTACCTCAAGATGCTCTTGCGGATCCGTGGATCCATGATGGCAAGAAGAATGTCAGTCAGAAAATTTAGCGTGACGATGGATGCCGTCAGCAAAAAGATGATGGCGCCCGCAAGCTGCTGATCGTTGGACTTTGCCAAAGCATCAATCAGAAGCGACCCAGCCTCGGACAGCGTCAGAATAAGTGCGACGATCGGCAGTTCGTTGAACACACGGTTCAGATCAAAACCCAAGGAATTCACAATCGGAGCTAATGCGTGCCGCGCCGGATAGCGCCACAGCAATTTTGCTCCATATAAACCGCGTGCTTTAGCCGCCGTCACATAAAGCTTTCCGATCTCGTCAGACATCAATGCGCGAACGGTTTGTAAAGCAAACGCGGTCGCCGACCAGCCAAGGATAAAAATGGGCAACCATGCATGTTTGAGCAGGTCAACGAACTTGGCCCATGACCAATCTGCGTCGCGATACTCAGCCGAAAACAGCCCCGTTAGAGTTTCGCCGAAATAGACCGTCGCGACCAACATAATCATCAACGCCAACAAGAAGTTTGGCATTGCCAGGCCGAGGTAGCTGAAGATCCGAAGGCTGTTGTTCAAAACCGCATTGCGGGAAGATGCCGCGATGATGCCAACCGGAACAGCAATGGAATAAGCCAGAAGCAGTGATGACATGGCGATCGCCAAGGAAATCCAGAACTTCGCACCCAAAAGATCTGCAATATTGACGCGCAGAATACAGCTGTCGCCAAAATCGCCTTGGAAGGCGCCCACGACCCAGGTGCTCCAGCGGGTGATGAAAGGTCGGTCCAGCCCGAGGCGGACACGTTCGCTTTCGATGTCCGCGATTGAAATCGCGACCCCCTGCGTCTGTTTGTAAGATAGATAACGTTCTGCACAATCACCGGGAACCAGTTCCATCAGTGAAAAGACAACGAATGAAACGATTAACAGCGTGATGAAAGCCATTGCCGCGCGCATTAGCGCAAATCGTCCAAATTGCAGCATGCCCTGACCCCTCAGTCGTCATTCTTAGTTCATAGAAAAATCACAGGCGGACCATAGCCCGCCCGTGAAAACGTTAGATTATTCAGACAACCACCACTGGGTCGGGTTGTATGGGTAAGTCCGGTAGAAGTCGTAGCTTGTCGTCTTGAACTGAACCACGTTCTGCAGTGCGTTCGTATAGTAGGTCGGTGACGAAGATTTCACCGTACCGATGAACAACAGATTGGACGTCATGGCTTCGATGAGGCGATTGGCTGCGGCTGCCTGTGCGTCGGACCCCGGAGCGGAGACCTGCATGGCGTTCACATCATCAATCATACCCATGACGTAGGCAGGTGGTTCAACACCGTTCGCACCGTCACTATCGATCCACTCAGCCCACAGCATGCCGGTGCGCGCGTTAAAGTAGGTCGAGAATGGTGGAACGTGCAATTCGTTTGAGCCCATCGCAACACCCAATGGCGCACCTTGTGACCAAGACATCAGATCAAGCTGGTTTGCAGATTGCGCTGAACGGTACTCATCCGGTGTCACTTCTTTGATTACCGAAGCCACACCAACGTCAGCCCAGTTCTGGCCAGTAATTTCGATCAACTGCGACGAAAGTTCCTGAGTTGAGAATTGAATGTTGAGCACGAACGGATCACCATTTGGCAAATCGCGGTAGCCGTCACCGTCAGCATCTAAAAGACCCATCTCATCCAAGAGAGAATTTGCACGATCTACATCGTAGCCAATCTCATGGCTTTCCCACGCAGGATCTGCAAACTGAGGATAAGGCGAGAACGTAGTATACTGTGTCGGAACCCCGAGACCAAAGAACACAACCTCGTTGATTTCATCACGGTTCATCGCAATGGACATGGCCGTCCGGAAACGCAGATCACCAAAGACTTCACGCTTTGCGAGGTCTTCTGATGTGACGTTGAACGCAAGCACTGGGAACGAAATTCCAGGGTTTACGTCGACGGAGTAGTTGCCACTTTCTGCGTTATCCAAAAGCACCGGCAGCATATCCAGTGTGACCGACTGGGATTTGTAGGTCACGCCACCGTTGATCAATGTCAGCGTCCGAACTTCTGTGTCTGGCACATAACGTTCGTCTTGCTCGTTGATGTATGGCAGTTGGTTACCCGCTGTGTCCACTTGGTGGAAATATGGGTTTGCGACCAGATGACGGCCTTCGGTGTTTTCAGCAACAATGATGTGGCTTTCCAACGTCGGCATGGTGTCGGCTGGAAGATTGCCAACTTCATTTGGACGAATGAACATCATCGTTGGTGTATCAGTCCAATCGGAGCTCCCGAAATAGGCCTTAACCACTTCGTAGCCGTTTTCAAATCCAGCAGCCTGCGCAAGCGCGTCAGCGTCTGGGTTGATTTCCGGGTGGAACTGGCCAAGGAAGTGTACCGGCTGGAACGGCTGGATAAAGCTGGACGTGAAGGTTTCAATCAGACCGGGCTTTGGCGCGGCAAGATCAAACACAACTGTTGTGGCATCAGGTGCCGTTACCGTCATCGGTTCACCACCTGCAAGCGCATAGTCTTTGGGGTTCTCGATGACATTGGAATCCATCATCAAGTTATTGTACCAGAACAAGACGTCAGCTGATGTGAAATCAGCGCCGTCAGACCACTTGTGGCCCGCGCGCAGTGTCACTGTAAACTGAGTGAAATCGTCGTTCCAAGCCCAAGCTTTGGCGACATTGGGGATAATTGTCTCAAGGTCGGTCGAATAGCGGAACAATGTTGTATGGCGAACTGACAAAAAGTCCGACGTGCCAGATTCTGTCGCGTTCGAGAGCGCGTTAAACGTGCCGCCGTATTCGCCAATCGACGCGAAAGGAACAATGACCAATGGCTCATCTGGGAGGCGATCTGCAACAGGCGGCAAGTCAGCATTGCCACGGATTTGGCTGTTCAATGCGGCGATGGACGGGTTTTCGGAAAAACCCATTTCGCAGGACGCAGCATCCTGTAGCGCGGCTAGCTCAAATTGGTTCGGATATGCACCAGCGCTGATGCCTTGCATGTCTTCAACCGTAATGGCGGGGCAATCGGCTAGCGCAAAGGTTGGTAAGATCGCGCTAATGACACCAGTTAAAATTAACTTTTTCATGTGACCTCCTGTCAGTTTCTTTGTGAGTCAAAGGGCAGCCTTTAGGTGGCACAACATGTCCCATCTTAGGTTGTAAAATCCCCCGACCGTATCCTTTGAAGCACCGAAGCGCCGCAAATCCGTTTTAAGTCTTGAACACTACATTCATATGCCACTCTTTTTCCCTGCTAAGGCACAAGGGATGAGATGGAAAACAGTGTTAACAAAAATACAAACACAATCATAAAAGCATATAAACATTCAAATGCAAACATAAAATGAGGGATTTTTTGTGGTTTTATGTGAAATTAATTTGCAAGCCTAAAAATTGTCGGGTAATGATTTTTTACGGACAGCAGTTTTTACCTGACCTAAATGAAATCAAGGCGGGTCTTGCCGCTTAAAAGTGCTATAAAAACGAAGTTCAACTCAAATTCTAAAAGGTGTTGCATGGCCAAGCAACAAAACGTTTTGTTCATTACGATTGACCAACTTCGGGCAGACTGCTTAATCGGTGGGCTTGCTGAACATGCGGACTTGCCTAATTTGCGGGCATTCATGACCGAAGGCGTCACGTTCGCGCGTAATTTTTCGGTGGCGAATCCCTGTGGTCCGTCACGGGCCTCGATGTTGACCGGTCAATACGCGATGAACCACAGATCTGTTCGCAACGGCACACCCCTACGCCATGACACACCAAGCATCGCAAGTGAGATGCGCAAGGCGGGCTATCTCCCGATGTTGTTTGGCTACACGGACACCAGCCAAGACCCGCGCGCCTTTAACAGCAACGATCCAGCGCTCAAGTCTTATGAATACCCGATGCCCGGTTTTCACGAAGTGACCGAAATGCGTTTGGAAACCTCATTTCCTTGGCGATCACATCTTAAGAACGCGGGATATGAATTTGATAACTATTTGGACGTCTACAAACCCGTTGCACCAAATGGTGGCGCACCAAAGCTTAATAATCCGGCTTTCTATGCGGCCGAACACAGTGACACTGCATTCCTGACAAACAGTTTTCTCGACAACATGAGCGCTTACAGCGATCAAAACTGGTTTGCCCACCTGACCTATATCCGACCGCATCCACCACTGGTCGCCCCCGCGCCTTACAACGCCATGTATGATCCGGCTAAGTTGCCGCTTCCCACGCGCGAGCAAAGCGTGGAACACGAAATGGCCAAGCATCCGTTCTTGGGGGCCATTGATCCATCGCTTGCAATCGCCGGCACCGTCGTTGGTTTTGATGATGTCGCCGCGACAGACGAGAACATTCAAACGCTCAGATCAGTGTACCTTGGCCTCGCAACAGAGGTTGATCATCACATCGGGCGGGTCATTCAATTCCTGAAAGACACGGATCAATACGACACAACTTTGGTCGTGATCACCGCGGATCATGGCGAATTGTTGGGTGATCATTTCGGCTGGGGCAAGATGAGCGTCTATGACGCCGCTTTCCGAACGCCGTTGATGATACGCATGCCAGGGCTGACAAATGCGGGTGCACGCATCAACGCAATCACCGAGTCCGTAGATATAGCACCGACGATCCTTGATTGGATTGGCGCAGATATCCCGAATTCCATGGATGGGCGATCGCTGATGCCAATCTTGCAAGGCGCACCACCCGACGATTGGCGCAGCTATAGTTTTTCAGAACTGGACTTTGGCAAAAGCAGTGAACCAAATCCGCGACAACGTGCCCTTGGCACAACGGCAAGCGAATCTTGCTTTTGCGTCCTGCGCGATGACCGGTTCAATCTTGTTGAATTTGCCGCCGACCTGCCACCCATGTTGTTTGACCGACAAAGCAATTGGGAGTCTGAAAACGTGGCGGACAAGCCTGAATATCTCCAAGACATGATGCGGCTCACACGACAATTGCTCAGGCACCGGATGCGCAATGCAGACCACACCCTGTCGTTGTTTGAAATTACCAACACTGGTCCAAAAATGGCCAAGCGATACACCTAACTTGGTGGATCGCTTGGGTATTATTTAAGTCGTTGAAATTAAAATCAATTATTCTCAGACTATGTTAAGCAAAAGCTAGGTGGTGTTCTCTTTGATCATCTCAATCGGGTTGCCGCCCGTGCTCGGGTTGATGTTGTCAGACAAATTCTAACACGTTTCAAAGTACCACGATCACACAAATCTATGAAGCGCAGATTTGAAACCACTCTATGAGAGCGGCACTGCGTTTTTGCTTATAAGTCTGTCTGCTTTCTAGATGTCTTTCGTGATTGAAGTGGTTGTATATCTGGGCGTGATAACTGGTAAATTTCTGAAGCAT
>JABITU010000304.1 GCA_018668195.1 Tateyamaria sp.
GCAAGGTTGGCCAGGTCCTCGGGTGTGTTAAGCCCGCTTTCAGCTACGATTGTGCGGTCTGCAGGCACCAGTTTTGACAACGTGCGGGTGGTGTCGAGCGTGGTCTCGAATGTCTTGAGATTGCGGTTGTTTATTCCCATTAGGGGGCTTTTGAGACGGCTGGCACGCTCAAGCTCGGGTGCGTCATGGACCTCCAGTAAAACGTCCATGCCCCATGCGATTGTGGCGTCTTCCAGTTCTGCGGCCTGTGCGTCGCTGACGCTCGCCATGATGATCAGAATGCAATCGGCCCCAAGCGCGCGCGCCTCGGCCACCTGATAGGTGTCATACATGAAATCTTTGCGCAAAACGGGCAGATCGCATGCGGCACGGGCTGTAACCAGAAATTCTTTGGCCCCCTGAAAACTTGGCGTGTCTGTCAGAACCGACAAGCAGGTGGCACCGCCGTCGGCATAGCTGCGCGCAATGGCTGCTGGATCAAAATCTTTACGAATTAACCCTCTGGAAGGGCTTGCTTTTTTCACCTCGGCGATCAAGCCATAGCTTTCCCTGCTGGCGCGCTGCAAGGCCATTGCAAAAGGGCGCACCGGGCCAGCTGCGCGGGCATCGGCCTCGACCGCTTCAAGTGGCTTGGTGGCCTTGTCTGCTGCAATCTCTTCGAGCTTGTAGGCCTTTATTCGGTCAAGAATCGTTTCAGTCATCGCGGGGCTCTTTGTCTTGGCATTTTGGTTTCATCTTTGGACCCGTTGGGGGGCAAATTCCAAAAAGCTGTGGCTTATTTGGGCTGGAAGTATTCGGTCAGCCAGCCCTTTGAGTGATTTGTGCAACCGCGGCTATCTTAGCCTTTGCCGCGCCGCTGTCGATGCTTGCTTGTGCTGCGGCAACACCGTCTTGCAGTGTGTCCACTTGTCCGGCCACCATAAGGGCGGCGGCGGCGTTCAAGAGCACCGCATCGCGGTAAGCACTGAGTTCTCCGTCAAGAAGGGCGCGGAATGCGCGGGCATTGTCCTCTGGGCTGCCCCCGACGATGGCTTCGAATGGGTGGACGGGCAGGCCTGCCTCTTCCGGATGTAGTTCAAAGTCAGACACCGTGCCCTGATCAAGCGCCGAGACCCAGGAAACACCGGTGATCGTCAATTCATCTGTGCCGTCTGATCCGTGTACCAGCCACGCCGCATCAGAGCCCAACCGGCCCAGAGTTTCAGCCATAGGCCTGATCAGGTCTCGCGAAAACGCGCCTGTCAACTGACGTTTAACGCCGGCGGGATTTGTCAGCGGACCAAGAATGTTAAAGATCGTGCGCGTGCCCAGTTCGGCGCGTGTGGGCATGACATGCGCGATTGCCGGATGGTGCATGGGGGCCATCATGAAACCGATGCCTGCCTCAGCGAGCGCTGCCTCGACCACGGGGACGCCCACCATAACATTGATGCCCATCTGGCCAAGCGCATCAGCGGCACCAGACTTTGAACTGAGGTTACGATTGCCGTGCTTGGCGACGGTCACCCCGGCACCTGCGACCACAAATGCTGTGGCGGTCGAGATATTGAGCGTACCTTTACCATCACCACCCGTTCCGACAATGTCTATAGCCCCGTCAGGTGCACGAACCGCGTTGCATTTGGCACGCATAACAGCAGCGGCGGCGGCATATTCGTCGACTGTCTCGCCGCGGGTACGCAACGCCATCAGCAGTCCGCCGATCTGGCTCGGCGTCGCCTCGCCATCGAATAGTATTTCAAAGGCTGCCTCGGCCTGATCACGGGTCAGTGGCCCCGTTGCGGCGGCATCAATTAGGGGTTTGAGGGCTTCGCTCATGCGGGCACCTGCATCATGTCGATAAAGTTTTGCAACATTGCGTGTCCATGTTCTGACCGAATGGATTCGGGGTGGAATTGAACACCCTGTATAGGCAGATCACGATGCGCGAGGCCCATTATGGTGCCGTCCTGCAACTGGGCGGTGACCGTTAGACAATCGGGCAGCGTCGCGCGCTCGACGATCAGCGAATGATAACGCGTCGCGGCAAAGGGTGTGGGCAGACCGGCAAAAACGCCAGTTTGGTCGTGATGAATCGTGCCCATCTTGCCGTGTACGATATCGTCAGCACGCACGACGCGCCCCCCAAAGGCCTGACCGATGGTTTGATGCCCAAGGCACACACCCATTAGTGGGGTGCGGGTTTTCGCTGCGGCCTCGGTCAACGCCAGGCAAATACCCGCCTGATCTGGATCACAGGGGCCGGGCGACAGAAGGATGCCACTGGGGCGCAGGGCCATGGCCTCTTGCACGTTCAGCGCATCATTGCGGCGCACGATGATTTCGGTTCCCAGCGCACCCAGATAGTGCACAAGGTTGTAGGTAAAACTGTCGTAATTGTCGATCAGCAGCAGCATTGGCGTATTCAGTGTTCCAAGGGGCGTCAGACGCCTTTATACTCTCAGGCGCATACATGCTCAGGCTTGCCCGTCACCGTCAAGGGCGGGCGGGCCTGCGCACAAGGATAAAGCAGTCCGGTTCGGCATACCTTGAGATAGGGGCCGGACCAAATCAGGCGGAGGCGGTAATATGGCACGGGGATTTCTGAGTGGCGTGGTGTGGGGTGGTGTGGTCTGCGTTTTGGGCGCAGGGATCGCATCGCTTGTGACCGATGGCCCGACCCGACCAAACGCTGTGGTGCTCGCCCCAACAAGCGTGCCCGCTCCGGGGGTTGATGAAGGCGCTTTGACGGATGCAGTTACAGATGCCGATCTTGTCCGAGACGGCGAGGCGCGACAAGGCGCTTCGCCGCAGGTTGACGACATCAGTGCGGCCGTTGCAACCGGGTCCGACACTGCGCTGGTTCCCGAAACCGGCGAGGCGGAGGGGCTTGGCGTGCCTGTACAGTCCATGGGCGCTGGCAGCGTTACCGTGGAAGACTTGGATCCGGTGCTACAAAGCCCACAAGCTGCGCTGCCGTCGGCGCCCGATGCCGAAGGCGGGCTGTCGATCTCGATCGATCCTGCCCAACCGGCGACACCTGTCATGCCAGACGTCGCCGGAGCTTTTGACGGCCCCGCCGACCTTGATGTTGCACCCACTTTCACGTCAACGCTGTCGACCGAAACTGTTGCCAGCCCCGATACGCCGACTGTGGCGGGGGTTGCTGCGCCTGCGCTTGCGCCCGAAGCCCCCTCAGCGCCGCCCGCAATGCAGAACGATGTGATCTCGGCCATGCCGTCTGCGAGCGTGCCCAAACCGAGAGTTGACGAAGGCCCATCTATCGCTCGGCGCCCATCTGTGCGGATCGTTCGTGCGCTCGAAGGTTCCATTGCCGTCATCCCCGATACCGACGCCGATGCAAGTGTTGACCTGCCTCCTATTCAGGCCTTTGCCGCGCCGTTCGGGGATACCGATTCCCAGCCGCTTATGGCGATCATATTGATTGACAACGGTGTTGACCTGACCAGTGGCCCGGCCGGTATCGCAGCTTTGCGAAACTTTCCTTATCCGCTGAGTTTTGCGGTCGATAGCGCGATGCCAGAGGCTCGGCAGCGTATGGCAGAGTACCGTGCGCAAGGTTTTGAGGTTCTTGCACTGCTGGACTTGCCAAAGAACGCAACCGCGCGGGATGCCGAAACTGCGGTGTCGCAATCACTGGCCGCAGTGCCCGAAGCTGTGGCCCTGATGGAGGCGCCTGACGGGGGGGGGCAGGGCTCCCGAGAGGTATCAGACCAGATCACTGCAGCGCTCAAAGCGTCGGGTCACGGTCTGGTGTTGCAATCCAAAGGGCTCAACGCCGTACAAAAGCTTGCCGTGCGCGATGGTGTACCCGCCGGTCTGATCTTTCGCGATTTTGACAGCGCGGGGCAAACCCCAAGGGTCATTCGCCGGTTCCTTGATCAGGCGGCGTTCCGTGCCCGACAGGAAGGTGGCGTGATCATGGTTGGCCGAGTGCGGCCAGACACGATTTCTGCTCTGTTGCTGTGGGGTTTGCAGGACCGAGCGTCGCGCGTGGCGTTGGTTCCGATTTCGGCAGTACTGACCAAGTTGCCAGCAGAGTAGCCCCGCTGGCAGGGTTTAGATGATCTCGTCTTCGTCGAATAGCGGGTCGGCTTCTAGCTGCGCGGTCAAGGCATCGACCGTGTCTTCATCGGCCTTAGGACCAAGCTCGGCCAAGTGAAAAACTGGGTCCCCTTCGTTCACCACTGGCAAGACCGCGCGCCCGATCACGATACCATTGCGTGGCGCCACAAGCTCGCTTTCTGCATCGCCTGACGGATCTGCAACAGCCGCCAGGACATCGCCATCATTGACCACGTCGCCCTCAGCGCGAAAGGTGCGTAGTAGACCGCCACACGGTGCGCGCAACCATTGCGAAGAAGGACAAATCAGCGACGGGGTGCGCGCGCGCGCGATGCCTTTGGCCGGCAGCATGCCCTCATTGCACATGACCCTCAGGATCCCTGCAACACCGGCGCGCACGGCGAACTCGTCAAAGCGCAATGCCTCGCCTGCCTCATACAACAAAACGGGCGTGCCCCGTTCGGCAGCCTCACTTCGCAAACTGCCTTCGCGTAGGGCTGCATTCAGGATTACGGGGGCACCAAAAGCGCGGGCCATCCGTGCGGTGGTCGCGTCACGTGGGGTGACACGAATTTGGGGCAGGTTGGTGCGGTGCACTGCGGCCGAGTGCAGATCGATACCAAAATTACAGCGTAGCACCACTTCGTTCAGAAAGATGTGCGCCAGTCTTGATCCCAACGAGCCAACCGCAGAACCAGGGAAACAGCGGTTCAGGTCCCGCCGGTCAGGCAGATATCGAGACCGAGCCAGAAATCCAAAACTGTTGACAATGGGCACCACAAGCAGTGTGCCGCGCAAAGATTTTAGTTGTGATGCACGCAGCAGACGGCGCACGATCTCAACGCCGATGACCTCGTCGCCGTGCACCGCTGCTGAGACGAACATCGTGGGGCCATCGCGGCGTGCATGCACAACCTCGACGCTCAGGTTGACGGGGGTATGATCGGGCATGGCAGACACAGGAAGCGCCACTGATGCACGTGTACCTGGCGGGATGGTTTGCGTGCCGATCTCAAAAGCTGCCCGCGCCATTACACGGTCCGGGTTTCACGAATAAAGGCTGCTATCCACCCCTGCTTTGATCCCCAAAAGTCCGAGAGATCAGTAGGCGCGGGCAAATCGTTCCAAACACTTGCAGTCACATATCGCGCGATCACGCGTTGCCCCCGCCAAAGCGCGAGGCGTCTTTTGCAGCGCGGCGTATTGCGCCTGATTTATGTACGGTTTCCATGAACTCTGCCTCAGGGTCACTGTCATAGACAACACCGCCGCCCGCCTGAATGTAGAGCTTTTGGCTTTGCACCACCGCCGTCCGCAACGCGATGCACATGTCCATGTCGCCGCCTGAGCTGAAGTAGCCAACGCCGCCGCCATAGACGCCGCGTTTCTCTGGTTCTAACTCATCAATTATTTCCATTGCGCGCACCTTGGGCGCTCCGGAAACCGTGCCTGCGGGCATCCCAGCAAAGAACGCATCCAGCGCATCCTTGCCCGTTTCCAATTCGCCCACAACGTTCGATACAATGTGCATGACGTGAGAATAGCGCTCGACTATGAATTCCTCGGTTGGGCGCACGGTGCCGATCCGCGCGACGCGCCCCACATCGTTGCGGCCGAGGTCCAGCAGCATCAGATGCTCCGCCAGTTCCTTTTCGTCTACCAGCAAATCGGCTTCCAGGGCACGGTCTTCTTCGGGGGTGGCGCCGCGCTTGCGTGTGCCGGCAATGGGGCGAATGGTGACCTCGGTGCCAAACACCCGAACGAGAATTTCCGGGCTGGCCCCGATCACCTGAAACCCACCGAAGTTGAAGTAGAACATGAATGGTGATGGGTTTGTTCTGCGCAAGGAACGGTAGAGTGTAAACGGTGGATGCGGGAAATTTTGTGTCCATCGCTGTGCAGGTACAACCTGAAAAATATCGCCCGCTTTGATATAGTCGCGCGCCTTTTCAACCGCTTCCATATAACCGGCCTTGGTGAAATTCGAAATCGGCTCCGCCAATTCGGCAGCCTCGCCAAGGTCGCGCGTTTCCGAAGGCATTGCGCGTTCCAGATCGCGCACCGCGTCCATCACGCGTTCGGCCGCCTGCGCATAGGCGGCGCGGGCCGACTGCCCCGCGCTGACCCATGCCGGAGAAACCACAGTAACTTCGCCCTTGACCCCATCCAGCACCGCAATAACCGAGGGGCGCAACATAAGCGCATCGGGTAAGCCCAGCGGATCAGGGTTCACATTCGGCAAGTGTTCAACCAGCCGCACCATGTCGTAACCAAGGTAGCCAAAGAGCCCGGCTGCCGCTTGCGGCAGGTCTGCGGGCAATTCGATGCGGCTTTCAGCAATCAGCGCGCGGAGCACGTCCAGCGGGTTGCCTGAGGCCTCTTCGAAAGCATCCGCATCATAGCGGGCCATACGGTTGATTGCCGATGTTTCGCCCTTGCAACGCCATACAAGATCCGGCTTCATCCCGATAATAGAATAGCGCCCGCGCACTTCGCCGCCTGTCACAGATTCCAGCACGAACGCATCTTTTTGCGCGCCGGTCAGCTTCAACATTAGCGACACGGGCGTGTCTAGATCGGCGGCGAGCCGGGTATAGACGATCTGGTTTTCGCCTGCCTCATAAGCCGATGCAAATGTGTCATATTCAGGAATCAGCGCCATCAGGGAAAGTTCACATGTACCGCGTCCAGCGCCTGTTGGTTAATCTGTGGTCCTGCGCGCAAAACCACATCTTGACCAAAGACATCAAAGACTTCGGCTGCCAACAATTGCCCAATCTCGTTACTCAATGAAGTGATTTGCTGCTGTGCCTCGTCCGTGTTGCCAAGCGGGTTAATTTTGTCCATTCGTACAACGAACACGGTTCCAAATCCCGGCACAATGCGCACATCGCCTGTCGCCATGTCGAACACGTCTGTCATAAAGGCAGGTGGCATGCCCTGCACAAATGCTTGGCGGCCAAGGTTTTCTTCGACTGTCGCATCCAACGATTGGCTGGCAAAGCTTTCACCGGTCTGCAAGGCGGGCAAAAGGGCCTCTGCCTGTTTAGTGAGGCGTACTTGGGTTTGCTCGGCTTCGAAATTTCTGCTGACATTCTGCTGGACGTCACCTAGCGGGGCAGGGCGTGGTGCCTGAAGCTCTTCCAGTTGCATAGCGACGATTCCACCATCGCCAAGCTGAACGATCTCGGGAAAATTATCTAGGGTTAGCGCGGCTGCGGCATCTCGAAATCCATCGTATGCGGCAATGTCATCGGTTAACGATGGGAACCAATCGATGGTGCCTAGTTCCATATCAGTTTCATCCGCGAGCTCTTCGAGCGTAGCACCGCCGGCAAGCATATCGTCGTATTCTTCAGCCAGCACGTCGACCTGCCTGCGCGCCGCGTCAGCAGCAAGGTCTTGACGGATCAGCGGCTCTGCTTGCTCAAATGAGGTATTTTGTGCAGCCAACACTGCGTTCACACGGAACAGGGCCGGACCCAACGGCGAAGCCAGCGGGCCAACCACATCACCGACCTGAGCGCCGAATACAGCATCGCCAGCGGCTTCCAATTCAACAAGAGACACATCGCCCAAATCGATGTCTGACAAGGACAGACCGCGTTCTGTTACCAGTGCCTCAAAGGTCGTTCCGCCAACATCAAGCTGCGCCGCGGCCCGATTGGCCTCGTCTTCGTCAAGATAGACCAGACGTTCGACCAGACGGCGCTCTGGCTGGTTGAACTGGTCGTTGCGCAAATCGTATTCGCTGCGCAGATCGTCCTCACCCAGAACAATTTGGTCGATCAGGCTGTCGGGCAGAAGCACAGTATAGGTTATGCGCTTGGTTTCAGGCAGTTGATAATCATCCAAGTTTGCCTCGTAATAGCTTTGTAGCTCTGCGTCCGACGGAGTTGGCAAAGGCTCCATTAGGTCAGTAGCGCCAAGGCGGATCCATGTGAAATCGCGGGTTTCGCCAAGAAAGCCTACCAATGTTTCAGCATAGGTGTCGGGCATCGTCATTCCGGCCATGATCGCCCCCTGCAACAACGATCGCGCAACCTCTTCTCGCAACTGGGTTTCAAACGCGGCTTCACTTGTGCCTGCTTGTTCCAGTGCAAAGGCATACGCATCGCGGTCAAAGCTGCCATCGACACCCTGAAACGATGGTATGTTCAATATTTCATCGCGGAGACGGGCGTCGCCCACGCTCAGGCCCATCTGTTCGGCTTCGTGGTCTAACGCCCGGGCGCGCACCATGCGCGCGAGGACCTCGCGGTCAACGCCCATGGATTGCGCCTGCGCGAATGTCAGCTGGGCACCTGCTCGGGAACTGGCCGCCTGAATTTCCTGGCTAAGAGTGCGGGCATAAGTGTCGATGTCGATATGTTTGTCACCAACCTGGCCAATTGTACGTAACGTACCCGTGAGACTGGTTGCGCCAAAGCCGCCCAAGCCAAGGATCAACAGACCCATTAGGATCCATACTGCGGTTTTCGACAGGTTGTTCGCGCCCTTGGCCATCATGCCCTCGCTTGGGGTTATCAGTGTTTGGTGTTGTCTATCCGGGGGCTTGCCTGCGGGCAAGGGCGGTTTGGATCACAGATCAAGTGAGGCCAGCCGCGCAAACAGCACTGCGATCCCATCACTGTCAAGATTGGCAAAGGCGAAGCGCAGTTGTGCCGCGCCCTGCGGTGCATTTTCTGGCCAGAACATGGTGCCCGGCAAACACAGAATACCCGCCTCGTGTACCATCATCGGAGCCAGTTCACCCGAAGACAGATCGAAAGGGTGTTCCATATATGCAAAATATGCACCCAACCCCAAAAGCCGCCAGCCCCGTGCTTCAAGGACGTGAAATCCATCAGCGATTGCCGCACGACGGGCCAGAATTTCGTCGCGCTCACCCGCCACCCATTGGCCAAGGTTTTGCAAGCCCCAAAGGGCAGCGTGTTGTCCAATCTGGCTTGGGCAAATGGCGACAGTGTCCAGAAACTTCTCTGCTTCGCGCAGGCGTTCTGGCGATGTGATCAGCGCGCCTACACGGTGACCGGTCAGGCGGTAGACCTTGGAAAATGAATAGAGATGAATGAACGTCTTGTCCCAGTCGTCCTGCTCAAACAGTGCATGCGGCGCACCGGCACGGCTGTCAAAGTCGCGATAAGTCTCGTCAACGATCAGTGCAATGCCGCTTTCGCGTGCCAGTTCGTAGAAAGCCAAGACCAATTCAGCAGGGTATTCGACCCCGGCAGGGTTGTTTGGCGTGACAAGGGCGATGGCGCGTGTCCGATCGGTGATCAGAGCACGGGCCGCCTCGACATCGGGCAACATTCCGTCCCCAACCGCAAGCGGCACAGATCCAACCCCAGCCATATCAAGCCACATTTTATGATTGAAATACCATGGGGTTGGTACAATTATCTCATCCTCTTCCTCGCACAGGGTAAAGATCGCTGCAGCAAATGCCTGATTGCAGCCGGATGTTATAGCCACGTGGCTTGCATCGGTGCATGCGTCGTAATGGACGTTGATCTGTGCGCTCAGACTGGCCCGCAAATCAGGATTTCCCAGCACCGGGCCGTAAAGATGCGCATCATCTCGCGTCAGGGCTGCATCGGCCATGGCCTGGCGCAACGCTTGGGGGGGCGGATCTACGGGCGCGGCCTGGCTCACGTTGATCAATGGCCGATGCGCGGGAAAGGTGGCCCCGTCAAGCCAGCGGCGCGCCTCCATTACGGGTGGTGCAAAGGTGGCAGAGGTGCGTGGTAGGGTCATTTTGCTGTTCCGATGGCAAGATTGGTTTGAGGCGCTGGGATATTTCAAACCCTGCATCAAGGGCAAATCCCTTTTTCTTTTGGCTCCAAATATGCCCGCCGAAGGCAAGAAATCTATTTTGACCGGTCAGTCTGTGCCTCGATAGGGTTCGACATACTGCAGGGCCATGTCCCATGGAAAAAAAATCCATGTGTCTTGGCTTACACCGGTGATGAATGTATCGACCTGCGGCTCGCCGGACGGTTTGGCATAGACAGTGGCAAAATGAGCCTTTGGATAGAGGCCGCGGACCAGTTCCAGAGTTTTGCCGCTGTCTACGAGATCATCCACGATCAGGATTCCGGTGCCGTCCTCCATCATTTCGGCGTTTGGGGCCTTGAGAACTTCGGCGTCGCGGCGATGATCGGCTTTGCCGCCGCCAGAATGATAGGATTTCACGCTGATCGTATCGACTGTGCGGATATCCAGTTCCCGCGCGACAATCATTGCAGGGGCCATGCCGCCGCGGGTGATTGCCACCACCGCGCGCCAGGATCCTTCGTCCGGGCCTTTGCCATCTAGTCGCCAGGCCAGGGCGCGGCTGTCGCGGTGCATCTGGTCCCAGCTAACGTGGAAGCCTTTTTCGTGGGGGAGGCGGTCTGCCATGGTTACTTCTCCAGTATTAGGCGCTAACCTCAAGCACCTGTTTGTGTCTCAGCAATGTGGTCAAAGTATAGTTTCTGGTCGAAGCCTATGGCGATCTGGACAAACTCTGCCAAGTTCAGCGCCAAATCCTAGCCTTTTGTGATATCGGGCGCATCTACCGCCTTCATCCCCACCACGTGATAGCCTGCGTCCACGTGCAGATTTTCACCTGTTGTGCCCGAACCCAGATCGCTTAGCAGATAGAGTGCGGATTTCCCCACATCGTCAATCGTCACATTGCGTCTAAGGGGCGAGTTATACTCGTTCCACTTCATGATATAGCGGAAATCGCCAATACCGCTGGCGGCTAGCGTCTTGATCGGTCCGGCACTTATCGCGTTGACACGAATGCCGTCCTTACCAAGATCCTCGGCAAGATATTTAACCGAAGCTTCAAGCGCAGCCTTGGCCACGCCCATCACGTTGTAATGCGGCATCACCTGTTCTGCGCCGTAATAGGTGAGCGTCAGTGCACTGCCGCCACTGTCCATCATCTTTTCCGCACGCTGCATGACGGCGGTGAAAGAATAGACAGAAATGTCCATGGTCAGGTTAAAATTGTTTCGACTGGTATCGACATAGCGACCACGTAGTTCGCTTTTGTCTGAAAAGCCGATGGCATGGACCACAAAATCAAGCCCATCCCAAAATTCCTTGAGGCTGCTGAACAGCGCATCAAGAGAGGCTTCGTCGCCCACATCACATGGCAGCACAATATTGCTGCCCAACTGGGCTGCAAGCGGACCAACCCGTTTTCTGAGCGCTTCACCCTGATAAGAAAAGGCCAACTCTGCGCCTGCGTCGTGCAGCGTTCTGGCGATACCCCATGCAATGGATTTGTCGTTTGCAAGGCCCATTATCAGACCTCGCTTGCCAGCCATCAGTTCGTTTGCCATTGCGCTGCCTCATCTGGTTTTTTGTTCCACGTCTTAGCTGTAGGCTATTGACCAAAGCGCATCAAGGGAGCGCGAGGTGGTTGAAGCATACCGAATTGGCGCTACTTTCGAGCGTCTAAGGTGGGAGACACAAATGGCAGACCGGCACGGTGAATTCGCAGGCGAAAACCCATTCGAGATTGTCCGTGACTGGCTGAAAAAAGCGGAAGAGACCGAGATCAATGACCCAAGTGCCATTGCGCTTAGTACGGTAGACGCGCAAGGCATGCCAAATGCGCGGATGGTTCTGCTCAAGGATGTCGAAGATGACGCTTTTGTGTTTTACACTAACTATAGCAGTGCCAAAGCTGCGGAGCTAGATCACGCACAAAAGGCTGCGTTTGTGATGCATTGGAAGTCTTTGCGGCGGCAGGTCCGGGTGCGCGGCATCGTCGAGAAAGAGAGTGGTCCGAAGTCGGATGCATATTACGCGTCGCGATCGTTAAAGTCCCGGCTTGGGGCATGGGCATCGGATCAAAGTAAGCCGTTGGAAAGCAGCGCAACTTTGATGGCCAAAGTCGCCAAAGTCACAGCACAGCAGGGCGCTAACCCGGCGCGCCCCCCTTTTTGGGGCGGATACCGCATTACCCCGATCGAGATTGAATTTTGGGCTGACGGTGCATTTCGATTGCACGATCGGTTTCGTTGGATACGTGAAAATCCAAGTGGGCAATGGCAAATTTCGCGTCTTAATCCCTGAATTTCATGTTACTTGAAATGCAAATATCTGAAATAAAGCGATTTTATTCTTGAAAATCGTATGCGCTTAGTGGACATCTGGCGTCTCTGAATATTTTTACGAAAGCTAGCTCGTGACTGAATACACTACAGATTCGGATATAGTCGTCGGGACTGTGAAATGGTTTGACCCTGTCAAAGGGTTTGGTTTCGTAGTCGCGAACACGGGTGGCCCCGACATTTTGTTGCATGTCAATGTCTTGCGAGACTTTGGCCAGTCATCTGTTGCAGATGGTGCATCAATTGAAGTCCGTGTTCAAAATACTGATCGCGGCGTGCAGGCGGTCGAGGTCCTTGAAGTCGCACCGCCAATACATGACTTCACGGATTCTCTCGCTGACATTGCCGATCTAGATGATGACGTAATTGCGGGTACTCCTCTAGTGCCGGCGCGGGTCAAATGGTTCGATAAGGGTAAGGGATTCGGGTTTGCCAATGTGTTTGGAAAGCCCGAGGATGTTTTCTTGCATGTTGAAGTTTTGCGCCGTTCGGGTCTGTCAGACTTGCAACCCGGAGAAGCGCTGGCGCTGCGCGTCATAAGCGGCAATCGAGGCCAAATGGCTGCGGAAGTTGTGGCTTGGGAAATTGCACTAGTCAGCCGCGATGACTGACACTTGCACGCGCCGCTGGGCGATCGCTGCTGCTGTGTGGGTGACATGCGCGATTGGAATGTCTGCACAGGCACAGGTGTTATGCAGCAATAATACCGTCTGGGTTCGTGGTGAATTTGGTCAGGTGCGATTTAGCGTCGAAGTCGCAGACAATCCGCAGGAACGCGCCCTTGGGCTTATGCATCGCGCAGAAATGCCTGCGTCGGCCGGGATGTTGTTTGTTTACCCCACTCCGCAATCTATTTCTTTCTGGATGCGTAATACGCTGATCGCGCTGGACATGATTTTTGTTGATCCAGCAGGAGTAATAAAACACATTCACCACCGCGCAGAACCGATGAACGACGCGGCAATCTTTGGCGGAGATGGTCTGACACATGTTCTGGAAATCAATGGCGGCTTGTCTCAGATGCTGGGAATTACAGTCGGCAGCCAGTTACGCCATCCCACCTTTGACCCAACCGTCGCGGCCTGGCCGTGCTGAAGGATTAAGGTTTTTGTCACGTTTTACACTCTTGTTGCCGTGTTCGAGCACCCCGTGCTGCATCTAACTCGCGATTCTTGTCCATCGGAACGCTTTCAGGCCCTTTTCAATTGCCAAAAGCCGGTCTAAGAGGGTGCCACGGTCGGAGCGTGGCGCAGCCTGGTAGCGCACCTGTTTTGGGTACAGGGGGTCGGAGGTTCGAATCCTCTCGCTCCGACCATATTATCGCATCGTTGATGAGTATCGGAACTGGTGGCAACGATGCCGGCAGTAACCATAAGCAATCTATCCATTAAGTCATCTAGAGCATCCTGATTAAAGAAGACGTAACGTAGTTTGCCAGATTTCTGAATGACTTCGGCTAAATAGGACAGATTGACGACATGAAATGCGTCGTTTCTGCAGGTTTTTTTGCACGATCAGCGACAGCACTTTCAATCGACCATCGTATTGAAGCAACAAAAACTAGGCTATGTGCGACTGTGGTGGGGTACGGCATCGCACAACGTTAGTCGAAATCCGTTTGACGACATCACCGGGCGTTTAACATTACGACTTGTATGCGGCATCAAATGCGACAGGGGATTCTGTATAGATTGCTCTGCGTACGGGCAAATCTTGTTCGAATGTGATCACGCACGCTATAAATTTCGGGGCGCAGGCGCCAATCGCGGTTAAGCCGAGCACAAAGATCGCTCGCGAAATTCGGATCAAGCGGAGCGTGTAGCAATGACACCACATCTTCAGCAGCTCAGCCAAGGTTTTCCACATTTGCGAGAAAAGTCTGTGGGTAAGTTCAGTTAAAACTTTCATAATTTACTGTAAGCCACGCAGTTATATGGAAAAATCAGCAGGTCACCGGGGGATAGTTTTACGCCCTCAGGTGGCGCGATTTAGTCGTGAATCACAACTGGCCTTGCCCATTTAAGTTTCTCGAGTGGGTCAAGACAAAAGTTGTCACAAAAACTTTAAAATTTCATTGACGAGAGGGCATCGCATACGTCACCTTGTGTAGGTAGCGAGCGGCAGCACAATATGTAGTGAATCACACTATTTTGGCGCTCTAGGCAGAAAGATGAAAGCAACGCTATAAAAATGGCCAATCCACGCCGTTCCGGGTGTTACCGGAGCGGTTGAGTCACAGCTTTCCTTTGTGTCGACACCACCACCGGGCGCCCACAACGTTGGGACCGCCTGACAAAACCACATGCTGAAACACGAGGCAGCACAATGAAAATTGAACGTCAGTTTACCAAAGCCGGGCAAGATGCCTATTCCGATCTAGATTTCGTGACAACCGTGTCCGAGATTCGCAATCCTGATGGAACGATTGTGTTTCACCTCGATGACGTCGAAGTGCCCGCCTCCTGGAGCCAGGTTGCGAGCGACGTGATTGCGCAAAAATACTTCCGCAAGGCGGGCGTTCCTTCCAAACTCCAAAAGGTTGAAGAAGAAAACGTTCCCGAGTTCCTGTGGCGTTCTGAGGCCGCCACTGGCGCCGAGATAGGTGGTGAAACGTCGTCAAAACAAGTTTTCGATCGTCTGGCGGGTGCGTGGGCGTACTGGGGCTGGAAAGGTGGTTATTTTACCACCGAAGAAGACGCGCGTGCCTACTACGATGAGATGCGGCACATGCTAGCGACCCAGCGGGCTGCGCCAAACTCGCCTCAGTGGTTTAATACCGGGCTGCACTGGGCGTACGGCATCGACGGTCCCGCGCAGGGACATCACTATGTTGACTACAAAACCGGTAAACTGACCAAGTCTAAATCCTCATATGAACACCCGCAGCCGCATGCTTGCTTCATTCAGTCTGTCAGTGATGATCTGGTGAACGACGGTGGCATCATGGATCTTTGGGTGCGCGAAGCGCGTTTGTTTAAATATGGATCTGGCACTGGTACGAACTTTTCAAGCTTGCGTGGCGCAGGCGAAAATCTATCCGGCGGCGGTAAATCGTCAGGCCTGATGGGGTTTCTGAAAATCGGCGACCGCGCCGCAGGGGCCATCAAGTCTGGCGGCACAACGCGCCGCGCGGCCAAGATGGTCATCGTAGATGCGGATCACCCTGACATCGAGGACTTCATCAACTGGAAGGTCATCGAAGAACAAAAAGTGGCGAGCATCGTGGCGGGTTCCAAGATGCACGAAGAAAAGCTTAACGGTCTGTTTGAGGCTATCAAGTCTTGGGATGGTGCCGTCGAAGACGCCTATGATGCCAAAAAGAATGATGCTTTGAAAAAAGCGGTGAAAGCAGCCAAAAAGGTCGCCATTCCAGAAACCTACGTCAAGCGTGTGCTAGACTATGCGCGCCAGGGCCACACCAGCATTGAGTTTCCGACATACGACACCGATTGGGACAGCGAAGCGTACAATTCTGTGTCTGGGCAAAACTCGAACAACTCTATTCGTGTGACCAATGCCTTTCTAACGGCAGTTGAAAAAGATGCGGATTGGGAATTGATCAATCGCACAAACGGTAAAGTGACCAAAACAGTTAAGGCGCGGGATTTGTGGGAGCAGGTGGGCCATGCGGCTTGGGCATGTGCCGATCCCGGCATTCAATACCACGACACCGTGAACGACTGGCACACTTGCCCCGAAGACGGCGCGATCAGGGGGTCCAACCCGTGTTCAGAGTACATGTTCCTTGACGATACGGCCTGTAACTTGGCATCGATGAACCTGCTGACGTTCCTTAAGGATGGTGTGTTCCAAGTTGAGGAATACATGAACGCTGCTCGCTTGTGGACTGTTACACTCGAAGTGTCCGTGATGATGGCGCAGTTCCCCTCAAAAGAGATTGCGCAACGGTCGTATGACTTCCGGACGTTGGGACTGGGCTATGCAAACATTGGCGGTTTGCTGATGAATATGGGGTATGGTTATGACAGTGACGAGGGCCGCGCGCTGTGTGGTGCCCTGACGGCGATCATGACGGGTGTATCCTATGCCACATCTGCCGAGATGGCAGGCGAGTTGGGCCCATTTCCCGGATACAAAAAGAACGCCGAACACATGCTGCGTGTCATGCGCAATCACCGCATGGCGGCGCATAGCGCCAAAGACGGTTATGAAAAGCTGGCGGTCAAACCCGTCCCGCTGGATCATGCGAACTGTCCGGATGCGCGGCTGATTGATGTGGCCATGTCCGCATGGGACGAAGCTCTGAAGTTGGGTGAAAAGAATGGTTACCGCAATGCACAATCCACGGTGATCGCCCCAACTGGCACCATCGGCCTGGTTATGGATTGTGATACGACGGGGATCGAGCCGGACTTTGCTTTGGTGAAGTTCAAGAAGCTGGCTGGTGGTGGTTACTTCAAAATTATCAACCGTTCTGTGCCAGCTGCGCTAGAAAACCTTGGCTATGGTTCTGCCCAAATCGAGGAAATCATCAGCTATGCCGTTGGCCATGGGTCGATTGGCAACGGGCCAGCAATCAACCATACCACACTGGCGGGCCATGGGTTTGGGGCGGCTGAGTTGGCCAAAGTGGATGCGGCGCTGGAAAGTGCTTTTGACATTCGCTTTGTGTTCAACCAGTGGACGCTGGGCGAGGAATTCTGCACGCAGGTGCTGGGCATTCCAGCCGAAAAGCTGAATGATCCGACCTTTGACTTGCTGCGCTCGCTTGGGTTTTCGCGAGCAGACATCGAAGCTGCCAACAACCACGTTTGCGGCACCATGACATTGGAAGGTGCACCGCATCTCAAGACCGAGCACTACCACATTTTTGACTGTGCTAACCCGTGCGGCAAGACTGGTAAGCGGTTTTTGAACGTTGACAGTCACATTACCATGATGGCGGCGGCCCAGTCCTTTATCTCCGGGGCAATTTCCAAGACGATCAACATGCCCAACGATGCAACGATTGAGGATTGTCAGAAGGCGTATGAACTCAGCTGGTCGCTTGGGGTAAAGGCCAACGCGCTTTATCGTGATGGATCCAAGCTGTCGCAGCCCTTGGCTGCTTCGCTGGTCGAAGATGATGATGACGCCCAAGAGGTACTGGAAAGCGGGTCCGCACAAGAGAAAGCCGTGGTGCTCGCTGAAAAGATTGTTGAGAAGGTCATCGTCAAGGAAATCATCAAATCACACCGTGAAAAGATGCCACAGCGCCGCAAGGGTTACACGCAAAAGGCGATCGTGGGCGGGCACAAGGTTTATCTGCGCACGGGTGAATACGAAGACGGAAATCTGGGTGAGATATTCATCGACATGCACAAGGAAGGTGCAGGTTTCCGGGCGATGATGAACAACTTTGCCATCGCTGTAAGTGTTGGTCTTCAATACGGCGTGCCGCTTGAGGAGTTTGTGGATGCCTTTACCTTCACCAAGTTCGAACCAGCGGGTATGGTACAGGGCAACGACAGTATCAAGAATGCGACGTCGATCCTTGACTATGTATTCCGCGAACTCGCTGTCAGCTATCTGGACCGCACCGACCTGGCACATGTGAAGCCAGAGGGTGCAAGTTTTGATGATATCGGTCTGGGCATTGAGGAAGGTGTTTCAAACGTCTCCGAACTTAGTGAAACTGCGGCGTCGAAATCCCTTGAGGTGCTCAAGCAGATCAGTTCGACAGGTTATTTGCGCAAACGTCTTCCGCAGGATCTGGTCGTGCTACAAGGTGGCATATCCGATACAGCTGAGATGGTAAAAGACTCGGCTGCAGCACTTGAAACGCTGGTGCCTGAAGTGGCAGTGGCTGGAGCCGTTGCTGTTAACACCACGACGATGGCAATTGCCTCTGGAGCGGTTGGTCTGGACGCACGTTCCAAAGCAAAAATGCAGGGCTATGAAGGCGAAGCATGTGGAGAGTGTGGCAACTACAC
>JABITU010000305.1 GCA_018668195.1 Tateyamaria sp.
CCCCGGAGTTTTCTTTGCAAGATGAAAGGGATCAGGCGGGCATGTGTCATCCTCGGCCCCCTTTTAGTGATGTGGTGCGATTTAGGACCCAGTCGGCAATCAGGTTGACAGAGATGGCGAGGGTGGCAATCGCCACTGCTGGGTAAAGTGCGGCGCCAATGCCAAAATTGATGCCTTCCTTGTTCTCTTTCACGATGCCGCCCCAGTCAGCCAAGGGCGGCTGGACGCCAATGCCAAGAAAGGACAGGGTAGAAATGAACAGAACCATGAAGATAAAGCGCAGGCCCATTTCAGCCACAAGAGGCGACAGAGCGTTGGGCAGGATTTCGCGAAAGATTATCCATTGCAGTTTTTCACCTCGGAGCCGCGCCGCTTCGACATAGTCCATCACGGTAATATCAACGGCTACTGCACGGGCGAGGCGATAGACACGGGTGCTGTCGAGCAGACCCATTATAACCACGAGCGTGACGACCGTAGCCTCGATAGAGGACAAGATGACGAGCGCCAGGATAAGCGAGGGGATTGACATGAACAGATCCACCAGACGGCTCATCACTTGGTCGACCCAGCCGCCCGAAACAGCGGCAATAAAGCCGAGGACGGAACCTGTGACAAAGCTTAGAATCGTGGCCATCGTGGCAATCAAGATCGTGGTCTGACCACCATAGATCATCCGGGTTAGCAAATCCCGTCCGATCTGGTCTGTGCCCAACCAATGTTCTGATGACGACGGCTCCCAAACGTCGCCAACTGCTTCGGCCATTCCGTAGGGAGCAATCCAGTCCGCGAAGATGGCGGCAAGAAAGTAGATTGTGGTGATGGCGAGGCCAAGCGCTGCCGAGAGGGGAATATTTTTTAGCATGGAATATCGCCTTGAGTTGGGCGCTGCTTGGTGCCCAGGATTGTGGCGGGATGTTCACTAGAGCATGTTTGCTCGTGCGTTTGACCGCACGAAATGAATTTTCGCCGGGAAAAGTTCATTTCGGATGCCTCAGCCTTGGGTTGGCTAAAATGGATACGACGTCGGCCACGATATTGAGTATGATGTAGACGGCGGCAAATATTACGCCGCATGCCAGTACAACCGGTACGTCGCGCTTCACAACCGCATCAACAAGATACTGTCCCATGCCGGGATAGGCGAACACGACTTCTACCACAACAACACCCACTACAAGGTAGGCTAGGTTTATCATCACCACGTTCACGATGGGTGCAATCGCGTTAGGAAAGGCGTGTTTGCGTATCACGGTAAATGCCGTAAGGCCCTTGAGTTCAGCCGTTTCGATATAGGCGGACTGCATTACGTTGAGTATAGCGGCCCGCGTCATTCGCATCATGTGCGCGAGCACCACCAAGGTTAGCACCGCGACGGGCAGTGAAATTGCGTGCAGCTGGGCGAGCAGAGGCATCCCTGGGGAAACTGAGGCAAACGAAGGTGCCCAAAATAATTTGACCGCGAAAAAGAATACTAAAATGTAGGAAATCATGAATTCCGGCAGTGAAATGGACGCGAGTGTTATGCCTGAGATTAGTTTGTCGGGCCAACGGTTCTGATAACGTACAGCGATGAGACCCAGTAGAATTGCGAGTGGAACCGAGATAATTGCAGCCCAGAAGGCAAGAAAAAGTGTTGCACTCATTCGGCGCGATACCTGTTCAGCGATGGGCAGTTTGTTCGTCAGCGCATTGCCAAGATCGCCGGTTACAATACCGCCTAGCCACTCGACATAGCGGGTCACCGCAGGCCTATCCAGCCCCATCTCTTCGCGCAGGTTAGCAAGGTTTTCGGGGGTTGCAGATTGCCCAAGCAGGGCTTGGGCTGCATCGCCGGGCAACACTTCGGTCCGGCCAAATATTAGTGCCGAGGTCGCAAAAAGGAGAAGTGCACCCAGCGCTAAGCGCTGGGCAACAAGTTTCAAGATTGGATGCATGATCCTGTCTTATGCCTTCCAAGTGTATTTGGAAGTTTTCCAGTACATCTGTGGGCCGTTCGGGTTGGCCTCCCAACCTTTGACCTTGGTCGAGATCGCGTCGACAAAGTCGTTGAACATGGGTACCATCAGGCCGCCCTCTTCGTTCAACAAGCGACCCATTTTTGAATAGATCTCTTTGCGCTTTCCCTCGTCGATTTCGGCGCGAGCTTCAAGCAGCATGGCGTCAAACTCGGGCCGTTTCCAGCGCGTGTCGTTCCAATCTGCAGTCGACAGGTACGCAGTGGTGTACATCTGATCCTGCACCGGACGACCACCCCAGTACGAGCAGCAAAACGGCTGTGCGTTCCAAACTTCGGACCAATAGCCATCGTTTGGTTCGCGCTTAATTTCAAGCGGGATACCTGCAGCTTGGGCCGATTGCTGGAAGAGTGCTGCGGCGTCTACGGCGCCCGGGAAAGCACCATCAGCAGTCCGCAGGATGATGGGTGAACCATCGTGGCCGGATTTTTTGTAATGCTCAGCCGCTTTTTCGAGGTTGAACTCACGCTGCGGGATCTCTTGGTCAAACAGCGGGTATGCCGCGTTAATCGGCATGTCGTTCCCGACAGAGCCATAGCCCTGAAGGATTTTCTCGACCATTTCCTCACGGTTTAGCGCGTGTTTCAGCGCAAGACGCAATTCATTATTGTCGAACGGTGCTGTGTCAATGTGTGCGATAAACACATAATGACCGCGCCCGCTGGTCGAAAGCACGTCGATTGTGGGGGCGCGATCAAGCAGCTTCGCAATCTTAGGCTCGACCCGGTTGATCGCATCGACCTGACCCGATTGCAGCGCTGCCGTCCGTGCAGTGGCGTCATTGAGAACGATCAGTTCAACAGCATCATAATGCGCGACAACCGTTTGATCGCCACCCCAGTAATCGTCGCGACGCTTGAACATCATGCGCACGCCGGGCTCATCTGTTTCCAGCGTATAAGGGCCTGTGCCAATCGCGGCTGCGACGTCATCAAAGCCGCCGTTGGGCTGAATGATAAGATGATAGTCGGCCATCAGGTAAGGAAGGTCGGCGTTGCCCACACCAAGCGTGACTTCGAAAACATCACCGTCTGTGCGCATACCTTCGATGCCCTGCACGATGCCCAGAGCGCCCGATTTTGATTCCTCGTTCGAGTGGCGCGCCATGGTTTGCATAACGTCTTCCGCGGTGACTTCCTCGCCATTGGAAAACATCACGCCGCTTCGGATAGTGAAACGCCAGACCGTGGCGTCTGCCGAACCTTCCCAGCTTTCGGCAACCAGACCTTTCAGGCTACCGTCCGGGTTCAACTCGACCAGCGGCTCACCCCAGCAAAAACCACCTGCCAGCGGCACGTCGGACGCCCAAGTTGCAGGGTCCTGGCTGTTGGTGCTTTCGCCGCCCTGGATGCCCATCTTCAGCGTGCCGCCCGCGACGGGTGTCGCATGGCCATCGGCCCGCGCAGCGTCTGCCAGTATGGACGAAGCCACGGCTGCTGCGACGCCAAGGGCTGCTGCGCGGCTCATGAATTCGCGGCGTGTAAGGTTTCCTGCAGTCACTTCTGACGACAGCAGTTCAAGTTCTTTCGACATTCGTAGTCTCCCGGTTTCATATCCCGCGTCTTGAGCGCGATTTCTTTGATATTGCTGCCGAAAGACTAAGCATTTGAAACATGGCTGCAAGAGCTAATGCGGGGTGAAGTGCACGGATTGCGGGTTTTGGGGTGTCAGCGATCTAGATTTTGCCCCTCGGAATTTCGTCGCTGAGTTCGCGATTATAGATGCGTTCATCGCCCTCGTAGGCCTCGATGCTTGCCGTGAGGTAAAAGGATTTTTCATCACTCCACATGGCGCAGCGGGCTACAGTACGTAGGCGTATGTCACCACGTTCTAATTCATTTGTCCAATGACATTCGCCGCGCGCTGACAGTGGACCATCAGGGTGAATGTTCCACTGCTCGCGTGCGACAGAACCGCTGATTAACCCATGGTCAAGATCACGCACCTTGCCAAAATCATCCACAATAATCAACGAAGTGACCCCGGTAACCTGATCTATTTCATGCCGTCTGATGTGATTTTCAGGGCGAAGTGATTCGGTTTTCCAGGGCTCTGCTGCGTCAGGTGGGGCAAAAGTTGGGTTGCCCATCGATTGGCTTGGATGAGGTAGTGCAAGGGATCCTTTTGTGATGGTAAGCTGCACGACCTGTGGTGCGGGCCAGATCAGGGGCCAATAGGCGGTGCTGACAGAAACGCGAATACGATGGCCTGCGGGCACGGTATAGCCTGCATGATCTAACATGACTTCGACCTCCTGAACGTCCCCGACGGGCATCGGCTGCGGATCAGAGGCGGAATCGCGATGGCTAAGGTTTAGCACGCCATAAGTGATCCGCGTGCTTGCCCCGTCTGGGTGGACATGGTTAAGGCGCACGGCGATCTGGCACTGTGGCTGATCTGCCAGACAAGTAAGGCTCAGCTTGGGTGCCCCTAATATGACTGTGTCGCTTTCCAATGGCGCGCTGGTCCAGCAGGCTGAAAGCGCATCATCACGGCGCTGATCTCCGGGGAGTTCAGGGCCAAGCCAAATGGCGCAATATTCACCGCCATCGGCGCCGGTATCGGCTGGCGAGCAGATATATGTGTGGGTGTCTGTTTCCGTTGCGAACAGAATGCCATCACCCATATGATACACGCTGTGATCGCCACCCGTATGCAAGCTACCCGCGTTTTGCCCGACCCAGTGGCCCGGTCGGTCTGTATACCAAGTGGCCGGGCGCACGCCGTCCATTACATAGGCGCGCAGATCTGCGTCGTCCTCAACGCCGGTCTGAATGTCCTTAAGCCAGCGATCCCACCACCGAAGCGCCTCTTGTAGAAACCCGATGCGGGGTTCGGGCACGGCGAAATGCGGGTATTTGTGCACCCAAGGCCCGATGATCCCTTTTGCACCGGGCAGTGCATCCACCAGCTGCGGCACCGCATTTTTATAGGCATCGCCCCAACCACCAACGGCAAGCACCTTGGCCTTTATCGTGTCATAGCGCTCGATCACTGAGCCGTGCTTCCAATAGGCATCGCGGGTCTGATGGCGTAGCCAGGTGGCAGGTAGAAATGGCTCGTTCTCAAGCCGATCTAGCCACATTTCGCGCCAGTCTTCGCGCAGGGCCGGATCGGGCGCGCCCGACGAATAGGACCACATCGTCGCGCCCCAACCAAGGTTTTCATTCAGCAGGCAGCCACCCTTATAGTGGATATCATCTGCAAAGCGGTCCACGGTTGAACACAGCGTGATCACCGCCTTGAGCGCATCCGGTGCCATTGCTGCCACTTGCAGGCCATTAAACCCGCCCCAACTGATCCCCATCATACCTACCGTCCCAGTGCACCATGGTTGGGCTGCGGCCCAGTTGATCACCTCGACAGCGTCGTCCAATTCTTGCTGGGTATATTCATCCTCCATCAAGCCGTAACTGTCGCCGTTGCCGCGCATATCAACCCGCAAACAGGCATAGCCCCGCGCAGCGAAATAGGGATGGGTCAGCGCATCGCGTGCGCAAGTACCATCGCGTTTGCGATAGGGTAGATATTCCAGAATTACAGGGACCGGATGGGCAGCCGCGTCAACAGGGCGCCAGGCTCGCGTTGAAAGTCGGGTGCCGTCGCTGAGAGTGATGCCTAGGTCGGGCAGCTCTTCGATGTCGCGCAAAGTGTTTTTCATGACGCAACGGTCGGGGCTGCACTGAGGCATGTCAAGCCTGCAGAGGGAGTTGCACAGCTTGTGTCGAACCGGTGGCATCTGACCCTGATAACTCGGAGGGCTGTCGTCCTTCAGATACTTCTTGATTGTATTGCGCGACAATCCCGTCGCCCGCGCTACCGACCGGATGCTGCGACCTTCAACCAGCATCCATCGTCGGATCGCGGCGGGCGCGGAGTGGCTACTGCCGTTGCATCTCAAAATAGAAAACGAAACACGACAGGCCCGCGCTGAACAATGCGAATTAGAGCGCATCAAGCGCCTGGGGCGGCAACTGGAAACCGAATGCGGAATGGCCAGGAATTATTGAAGGGAGGGCAAGACGTGACCAATTCCCCAAAAGCCACTTAAAGGGCGATCAACTCGAGGGCAGCAAGGCGGGCAACCAGGCCGCCACCCTTGCCATATACGGGCCGATGGTATTTGTGGCCCAGAATATCCGCGCGGACGCGATCATCGACACCAGCTAACAACAGGGCATCCTCTACATAATGGCGCAAACCGTAAGCGGTGTGTTGCGGCGTTTCCTTTAGGCCGTTGTTTAGCATATACTTATTGACTAACGCAGACCAGGTTTCGGCCTTGTTCTGATACCTCTGCATCCCGCCACGGGCGACAATTCGGCGCGCAGCATCAAGAGACACGCCCACCAAGGGGATTTCGCGGCGCGTATGGCTTACTTTTAACTGACGGCCGTTCGGCTCAACCGCCAGATGGGGGATGTTCGATGAAATCCGATAATCTGCCAGCGGTGAGTCAGTGATTTCAGACGGCCTTAAGCCGGTGTTTATCATAACCAGGAGGACGTCGCGGGCCTCTTCATTGAGGCCATCCAAAACACTCGGATCCAGTATCCTATCGGCCACCCAATCGCGGCTAAAAGTTGCGGCTTTTTTTGTCTGGCCGCCATGCAACCGCAGGGCCTTAAACGGGTTTCGGCTTTCGAAGCCCGTCAACTCGGACCATGTGGTATAGATTTCGGCCAAGTGGCCGAAGTCCTTGTTTGCCGTCTTGGCGTCATGGGTTCCAGTAAGAACTCGCTCAGACCAGAAATCCCGGAACGCCAAGGCGTCCGCGCGGGTGATCTGATCAACCAATGGCGGACCCGCGCGACCCTCGGCAACAACGCGGTTAAAATTAGCAACGGCGCGCTTTTTGGGCAATAACCACTTATGACGCTGTGCGTCGGATTTCTGCATATGGCGGGTTTTCGTCAATTCCACGTATTCCTCGAGTACACCGGCCATGTCAGGGAATATGGGCCTTGCGGCCCCCAGAAGGGCCTCGGTAACGATAGGATCGGCCGGTGCGCCCGGCGGGCCAATGGCGGCGCGCAGACGCGGCAAAACCTCGGCAAGGGGGCGCTACAGTAGGGTTTCCGACGCTTGATAGGTGAACCCATAACTTTGCGCCAAATCCACAGACGCTAGGTAATAGCGGCGGGCGTCATCCGATTTCCCTGCCAAGATCGCCTCCCATTCAGCAAAGCGTAACGCCTCCACCTGGGAGGCTTTAGCGGTGGCCTCAAGGCGAACTTGCGTTCCCAATACCTGGCGGATCTGTTGAATTGGCTTGCCATTCTGACCGAGAACGTGACCACGATACCGCTTTGGAACTGCCTTGACCCAATAGAACCAACCACGCTTTTTGACCAAGCCCATGCCTACCCCTCCACCGGATCGGACGGGCAGGTAAATGGGGCGGGGCAAGCGGAATTCCGCAAAGCCCCCAACGATAGCCAGCGCTGACCGGCCAAAGGATGGGCTTCGCTTTCAAGTCGCATTAAGGGGGCCTCACATAATCTTGACCCATTTCTTGACCCCAAGCAAAAGGCCAGCGACGCTAACGCAATCAAGTCTCTGACTTATAAGGATATTTTTATTTTTGGGGTGAAAAAATTGGCGGACCGAGGATCATCCGTATTAATCAACTAGCGATCTAATATAAAACAATTAAAATTTACTCTCACAAACAAATACCACTCATAATACCTCACTGGATTCAAATAATGGCGTCAATCGTCATTGATACAGCACGTAGATTTCCACATCTTCCATCGTAAAGATGGCCTCCGGCGCAGGTGGGCGATAGCCCAATGCACTATGCGGTCGTTTGGTGTTGTAGTAGCTTCTCCGTCGTTTGATAATCATTTAGGCCTCACGCCGCGAGTGGAAGAGCTCGCCATTCAGCAATTCGTCCGTCCGGTTCAGTCCCATAGCCAGTCTCTCTTGGTGCAGTAAATGCTATCAAAGGGGCGGCATCAAACCGCGACAGGTCCAATGCTGCCCGACCTGC
>JABITU010000035.1 GCA_018668195.1 Tateyamaria sp.
GGGATCGAACGCGAAGCAAGCTATCGCGCTGTCGCCGAAAAACGCATTGCTTCAGTTCGTAAGTTCGACCGTGATGCGCTGACGGTTTCGGCGTCAAAACGAGCAGAACCGCGCGTGCCCTTTGGTCAGCTGGTCGAGCGCGGCATGTTGCGCCCAGGTGAAGAGCTTTATTCGATGAACAAACGCCACAGGGCCAAAGTGCGTGCTGACGGTACACTGATCGGTGATGATATCAAGGGATCGATCCATCAGGTGGGTGCGCATCTGGAGGGTGCGCCCAGCTGTAACGGATGGACTTATTGGTGCTTTAAACGCGATGGCAAGATTGTTCCGATCGATGTTCTGCGCCAGCAAATCCGGTCCGAGATGCATTCATAAGCTGATCCTTGCATTGAGCCTGAATCGATTATTCCCCCCTTTTTATGCCGTTCTCGATTGGGCGAGCTGAAAATATGGCTCATTCGAGAAATGCAAAGTTTTCACAACACCGCTGGTGCCTGCGGCCTTTGACTCCAGTAGTTGAACGTAAGGCGCTATACCTTGGCCTCGCCTTTTTTGGCGGGGCTTTTTTTATTGGAAATAATGACTAGGTGCACTGAAAACATAGGGAGACTATACAATGACTGACGCAAGTACTGGCTTTTTACCCAGCCCGTTTGGTCGGCGCGCCGCGCAGTCAGATGACATGCCAGAGCATCGCTATGCGCAAGAGGCTTTGGCGCGCAACAAGCGTGAAGGCTTGGAACTTGCAGTCAAGGCGCGGATCGGCGCGCTGTTGGCAACGTCGGTACTGCTTGTCTACCTCAATCCTCAGTGGAACGTAATCTGGTACCTGTTTCTGTCATTTTGTTTGATTCTGGTCGGGCTACTGCAGCGGCGTGTTGGACGGGTCGGGCAATCGCGTGCGGAACTGGGCCTGTTGTTTCTCGATTTACTGATCATGACGGTTGGCTTGTTGGCGCCAAACCCGTTGTTCGACCGGGAGATACCCACTGCGCTGATCTACCGGTTCGAAGCCTTTCAATTCTTCTATGTCTTTCTTGCCGTTGGCATATTAACCTATTCTTGGCGCACAATCGTTTTGTTTGGGTTCTGGACGCTGACCTTGTGGATGTTGGGGGCAGTCTGTGTTTCGTGGTTTGGCATAATCGATCCACGATTGTCCGAATTAGCGATAATGATGTTCCCTGATTATCCCGACCTTGTCTTTCTGATGGATCCCAACATTGTGAACTGGGACCTGCGCGTGCAGCAGGTCGTGGTGTTTTTCATCGTGGCTATAATCTTGGCGATCACGGTACGCCGGTATCAGGATCTGGTGTTGAACAGTGCAGAAATGGTCCGCGAGCGGACAAATCTTGCGCGTTATTTCAGCCCTACGATGGTTGAAGAATTATCGACAAAGGACGAACCGCTTGGTCAAATTCGCAGCCATGACGCGGCCATTCTATTTGTCGATATTGCTGGCTTTACCGCTTACGCTGATGGGCGTCCCCCCGAAGAGGTCATCGATACGCTGCGCGCCTTTCATGCACGGATGGAAAGCGAGGTGTTTGCACACGGTGGAACATTGGACAAATATCTGGGGGACGGGTTGATGGCGACCTTTGGAACGCCTTTGCCACAAAATGATGACGCAGCACGTGCCATGGCTTGCGTTATTGCCATGGCGGATCGTATGGATACTTTGAACGCAGATAGACGTATCGATGGGCTGGAACAGATTGACGCCCGGTTCGGACTGCATTTCGGGCCGGTTGTTCTGGGCGATATTGGCGCCAACCGTCTAGAATTTGCTGTGCTTGGGGATGCGGTGAACGTGGCCAGCAGGCTCGAGGGATTGACCCGCAAGCTTGAGGTTAAAGGCATCATCAGCGATGAAGCTGTTCGTGCTGCGGGTGTTCACACTGGTCTGCGTCGCGCCCCGGATCAGGTTGTGCGCGGTGTGAGCGATCCGCTGGCTGTCTGGGTATTGGATTGAGCGCTGGCCGAGGTATTGGGCGCGCTTGTCCATGGCTGGTTTATCCTAAAGTCGCGTGTTGATCTCTATCTTGGCAAAGGGTTGGTGGCCTTGTCATAGGCTCTCCAATCGGTGATTTCAGGGTAGTACATCTCGCGCCACTTTTGGACCCGTGGGTTCATCATCGGCTTCCAAAGCCGTGGAAGCATCGCGTAGATTGTCATCACCGGATAACCATAAGGAAGCTGCGGGGCCTCTGCTTCGGTGTAGTTTTGTAGAATCGGAAAGCGGCGGCTGGGTTTGAAATGGTGATCGGAATGTCGCTGCAGGTTGATCAATAGCCAATTCGTTGCCTTGTGCGCAGCATTCCATGAATGCTGTGGTTTGACATGTTCATATTTGCCATCGCCCAAGTGTTTGCGCGTTAACCCGTAGTGTTCGATGTAGTTCACCAGTTCGAGCTGCCATATCGCAACGCCGGCCTGTACAAGAAACAAACCAACCCCGGCCCAGCCACTGACGGCATAGGCCAACAGCAGAAATACAAGTTGAAGGTAGCCGTATTTCCAAAAAGGGTTTGAAGTGTCAGTCACGGGCAAACCCTTGCGCGCAAGCATGGCTTTTTCTGCGCTCCATGCTGACAAAAAACACTGCTTCAATACCCGCGCGTAGAAACGGTAAAAGCTTTCGCCTAGACGCGCCGTGACGGGATCACGCGGGGTCGCTACATAGCGGTGATGCACCAGCAGATGCTCGGATCGGAAATGTGAATAAAGCACCATCGCCAAGAGCACATCGGCAAGCCAGCGTTCCAGTTTATCCTTTTGGTGCATGAGTTCATGGCTGTAGTTGATGCCCACTGTGCCCGTTATCACACCAACACCAAAGAATACGGCGACTTTTTCCACGGTATTAAGATGGTCTGCCGGTGCCACGTACCATAGCAGGCTGTAAAGCATGGCGAGCTGCACAGGCACCCATGCGGTTGTGAGGATGCGATACCATTTCAGATCTTCTTCGGTCGTATCGGGATCTGCGTTGGTGCTGTTTAGGCCGATAGTAAAGTCGAGAATCGAGAACATGAACCAAGTGGCAAATGGCAATAGCAACACTGTCCAACTGCCGTAGATGGCACTGACCCAAGCCAAAGGCACCAGCAGGAACGAGACCCAGAACGGCAGTGCATTCTGTATTCTTCCTACAAGTTCTGGGGGTAGTGTCATGGCAGCGATCCTTTGATTGAGCGCACACATCTTATATGTTGCTCTTGCTACACCTGCCAAGTGTAACGCAGCGCTGCAACTTTAGACATGAGTAAGATCGAAAGCTTTTCGCATCACCGTTGGCAAATCAGTTGGGCGGAACTGTGCGCGTGGTAAAAAGCTGCCTGTGTTCGGTTGCGCCTCTGCGCCAACATCTGCGGTCATCACGTCAAGTATTAGGTGGAAATGGGTAAAGGTGTGGCGCACTTCTGTTGCTAGCTTTTGCCAGCGCGCCTCCATCGGCGGGTTTTGCGGAAGATCCTCAGTTGCAAGCACCCAATCCGAACCGGGCCAGCCCAGCATGCCACCCAAAAGACCCTTTTCCGGCCGGGTCTCTAACAGCATCGCCCCATCACTGCGCCGCGCGATATAGACGGTACCACGCCGAACAGGCTTTGGTGCTTTGGGAATTTTTCGCGGCAGGTCAGCGGCGGTGCCTTTGATGCGTGCGGCGCAGGGCGTCCGCCAGGGACAAATGCCACAGGTTGGCGATTTTGGGGTGCAGATTGTAGCGCCAAGGTCCATCACAGCCTGAGCGTAATCGCCGGGGCGCAGCGCAGGGGTGAGCCTATCAGCATATGCTGTCAAAACTGGTTTTGATTTGGGCAGGGGGGCATGTTCGTCATAAAGTCTTGCCATGACGCGTTCAACATTGCCATCCACGACAGTGTAGCGCAGATCAAATGCGATAGAGGCAATGGCTGCCGCAGTGTAGGGCCCGATGCCTGGCAATTTCAGCAAGGCTGCATGATCTTTTGGAAATGCACAGCCATGTTCAGTCACCACCACGCGGGCGCATTTCAATAGGTTGCGTGCCCGAGCATAATAGCCAAGCCCCGCCCATTCACCCATGACATCCGCATCTTTGGCAGCAGCAAGGGCGCTGACCGTTGGCCAGCGGTTGATGAATCGTTCAAAATAGGCTGTGACGGCCGCAACAGTAGTCTGTTGCAGCATTATTTCTGACATCCAGACTGCATAGGGATCGGGGCTGTGCCCGGCAGCTTTATCGGCAGGGGACACCCGCCATGGCATGTTGCGGGCATGCTGGTCATACCAATCAAGCAAGTCGCTGCTAAGCTTGGCGTTATGGTCACGCAAAATTTATGCTCCTTTACAGCATCTAATCTGGGGTCTGGGAAGCGCTTAGGCTATCATATGCTTATCTGAGGGAGAACATAGACATGGCCACGCGTCGCGCCAGCACAAAAGGGTTCAAACGGACAGCATCATTGCTGACTGGGCGTATTCGGCAGGCCAGCGAAAGCCGGGGCTTTGCTCAGAGCCGTCTGTTGACCGATTGGGCAGAGGTTGTTGGGCCGGATATCGCCGCTGTCGCACGCCCAGTCGAAGTAAGCTATGGCCGTGGTGGACTTGGGGCAACGTTGACCCTGCTGACGACGGGTGCGCAAGCGCCCATGCTGGAGATGCAAAAAGAACAGCTGCGCACAAAGGTAAACGGGGTCTATGGGTATAACGCGATTGCACGTATCCGTATAACTCAGACCGCCGCTACTGGTTTTGCTGAAGGACGAGTTGCATTTGAGCATTCATCGGTTGAGAAAGGCCCCAAGGTACCGAATGCCGAGATGCACCAGCAGGCCTCTGCCGTGGTGTCTCCGGTCCAAGACGAAACATTGCGCGAAGCACTCGAACGGCTGGGCGCACATATTCTGACAAAAGAAAAACAAGGAAACCGCTCATGAACCGCATTCTTGCCGTACTGGCTGTTGCCATCGGTGTCGCTGGATACTTCTGGTACAGTTCCGCTCCGTCAAACCGCCTAGACAATCCACAGGCCACGGCCTTGTTGGGGGCTGCGAATGCCCAGACTACAGAAGAGAATATTGACACATCCTCTGTTGTGGACATGAGCATTGGCAATCCGGACGCACCTGTGACGGTGATTGAGTACGCCAGTTATACTTGTCCTCATTGCGCAAATTTTCACACTGGAAACTACAAAAAACTAAAGGCTGAATTTATCGATACCGGCAAGATCAACTTCATATATCGTGAGGTGTATTTTGATCGCTTTGGTCTGTGGGCGTCATCTATTGCGCGCTGCGCGGGCCCCGACAAGTTCTTTGGCATCACCGATCTGCTTTACGCCAGTCAGGCCGAATGGTCGCGTGCAGGTGGCGGTGATCCAAGCGTCATTGTGGGCGAATTGCGCAAAATTGGACGTCTGGCTGGTTTGAGCAGCGAGGCGATAGAAGGATGTTTACAGGATGGTGAAAGCCTGCGGACGCTGGTGGCCTGGTATCAGGAAAATGCCGAGCGGGATGGTGTGCGTTCCACACCCAGTTTTGTTATCAACGGCACCACTTACAACAACATGCCCTTTGATGAAATGAAATCACTGATCATTGATGCTAGCGGCTCATGACATCCGCAGGTGAGGGCCCTCTGACCGGGTTGCGTGTTGTGGAGCTGGCGCGGGTTCTGGCGGGGCCTTGGGCAGGGCAGACACTCTCTGACTTAGGGGCAGAGGTCATCAAGGTCGAGGCGCCGCAGGGTGATGATACACGCCAATGGGGCCCGCCCTTTGTGACGCGTGACGATGATGTATCGGCTGCCTATTTCCATTCTACCAACCGGGGCAAAGCGTCTGTCGTCATCGACTTCAAGACTGAGGCTGGTCAAGTCCAATTGCGCGAGCTGATCGGGACGGCGGATATCCTGATCGAGAACTTCAAGGTTGGCGGGTTGGCCAAGTACGAGTTGGACTATGCAAGTCTGAAAGACGTGTTTCCTGAGCTTATCTATTGTTCCGTTACAGGGTTTGGGCAGACAGGCCCTTATGCCCATCGGGCAGGCTATGACTTTATTATTCAGGGTATGTCCGGGTTGATGTCGATTACAGGAGAACCCGGCGGTCAACCGCAAAAAACTGGCGTTGCGATTACCGATATTTTCACTGGCGTATATGCTACGACTGCGATTTTGGCAGCGGTGCATCAGCGTGCGCAAACCGGACGAGGCCAGCACATCGACATGTCTTTGCTGGATGTTGCGGTGGCGATAACGGCAAATCAGGCAATGAATTATCTGACCAGCGGCGTGGCCCCGGGAATGATGGGCAATGCACATATGAACCTGACGCCCTATCAGGTTTTTGATTGTGCTGACGGGCACATCATAATCGCCACGGGCAACGACGGTCAGTACCAACGCTTGTGTCACATTTTAGGCTTGGACGACATGGCGAAAGCGCCAGATTTTTTACGTAATTCCAACCGGATTGCCAATCGCGAAACCCTGACCGGGCTGTTGACACAAGCGACGCGCCAGCGCTGCCGCGCCGATTTACTGGCGGCCTGCGAGGCAGAGGGGGTGCCGGCGGGACCGATCAATGATCTTGCGGATGTGATGGCTGACCCTCAGGTTCAGGCGCGCGGTATGGAGATTGCACTAGACGGTGTTCCGGGCATCCGCACGCCCATTGTCTTTTCGGATGCCGAACTAGACTTGCATCGGCCCGCGCCCAAGCTGGGCGAAGACAGCGCCTGAAAACACTGCCAAAATGAGATGCTCGTGCACCACACGATGTTTGCACATGCTGTTGACATGTGCGCTTTCCGCTTGTCGAGGAGGTATTTTCCGGACAGTGGAATCTATCACGTTTGACGTAACATGCGAAGCATTGCTCATGGCCTAATGCTTTAGGCTATGTCTTTGATAGACTTGTAAGACGCGCATCGAGGGCGGTTGTGTCTTGGAATTGCAACCTGACGGGCAGTGTGATGACCTTGGACCGGTAGGCTGGAGGCAGGCGGGCCGCGTCTTTTTCAGTTGTGACGAGTTGGGCGCCTTTGCTTCGGGCTTCGGTTTCAAGCCGGTTAAGCAGGGTCGTGGAAAGCGGTTGATGGTCGGCCAGTGCTTCGGTCCGCAGGAGCGTGGCGCCAAGCTTGCGCAGTGTGGCAAAGAATTTCTCGGGACGACCAATGCCTGCGAATGCGATCAGAGGCGTGTCGGTCCAGTCCATACCGGTTTGCAGCGGTGCCAAACTTGCGCGGATCCGGTTAAGGTTTTGTGGCACAGTGGAGGTATCAAAGTTGTCCTGTGCAGCTTTGTTCCCGATAGTCAGCAGCAGGTCGGCTCGGGCCAGCCCTACGGTTGCTGGTTCGCGCAATGGTCCAGCGGGCAGGCATAGACCGTTGCCAAAGCCGGTTTCAGCATCGACGACGACGATGGTCAGATCGTGAGCGAGGCTAGGATTTTGAAAGCCGTCATCAAGAATGATTGCGGTTGCACCTGCGTCTATGGCGGCACGCGCGCCAGCGGCGCGGTCTCGTGCAACCCATGTCCGGGCAAAGGCGCTGAGCAGAAGCGGTTCGTCGCCTGTTTGAGCGGCCTTGTGACGGCTGGGGTCAACCTCAGTCGGGGTGGCGAGGTTCCCACCATGGCCACGGCTCACGATATGTGGATCAAAGTACAGGTCACGCAGTCGTTCGGTTATGGCCATGACAGTTGGAGTCTTGCCTGTGCCGCCTGCGTTTATGTTGCCAATACAGATGACCGGGACGGACATTTGGGACCGGGCGCCCCTAGCAAGCCTTTGAGCGGTTGCCATTGCGTAAAGAGAGCCGAGAGGTGACAGAAAGCGTGCACACCAGTGGCTTGGCCCACGGGCAGATGTCCAGAAGGCAGGCGAGCGCATTAAACAATCCCATCCTGAAGAGCATCAAGTCGTCCCGTGGCTATCGCAATTATCTTGTCGAGGCTATCTGCCCCTTCGGTTACGACGTTCCAACCAGCCACTGCCATTTGTGCGGCCTGATCTGGGGCCATCATTTGGGTAACTGCTCGACCGAGGGTTGCTGCATCATTCACGATGCGAGCGGCGCCCGCATTCATTAGTCGGGTATAGGCATCAACATGTGGTCGAACATGAGGGCCGTAAATAATGGCGCTGCCATGGGCAGCGGCGACATACGGGTCAGCACTTGGACTGTTAGGGCTAAGCGAGCCGCCAAGAAACGTGACAGAGGCCATACGGAACCAAAGGCCCTGGCCTGCATCTGGGTCGGCCAGCAAGATTTGGGTGTTTTCGTTGGGAAGATCGTCAATACCCCAACGGCACAAGCGTAGCCCGCTCTGGTCAGCCAACGCTTGTGTGTGCTCGACATCGGACCGGCTCGCAGGGTCGAGAACCAAAAGCAGACGGTGCGCTGCCATCAAAGCCTGTCGATAGGCTATCAGTACGGGATTAATTTCGTCACGGGTGATCTGTGTTGCCAGCCAGAGGGGCCTGCCAGCAAGGCTATGGGTAATGTCGGACAGATCGCTTTCGGCAGCGGGCAGTACCCGGCCAAAGGGCTGCAAGGGAATCGTTTGCTGAATTGTATCCAGAGCGCGACCGAGTTGTGCCATGCGTAGATGCGCGGCCTTAGAGCGGACGATTACGGTTTCGAACTTAACGATCAGATGGCGGAGCACTTCGGGTAGCCAGCGATCTCGACGACTATCAAACCCGTCCCTCTCAGCATCAATCAGCATCATAAAGGCCTCGCTGTTGGCCGCGGAGAGGACGAGATTGGGAAGTAACCCACCCCAGGTCCAAATTACCACATCTGGTTTCCAGTGATCAACAAACGCATCGGTGGCGTCAGGGTGTTCTGAGGGCATTTTTGCACAAATGATCATGTCTGCGTCGGCAGATACGGTGCCTTCCGAAGTGGTTATTAACACATGGCATCCGGGTCTCGTTTGGATCAACCGTCTCGCGAAATCATTGATTGCCCGGATGTTGCCCACTTCGGCGGCATAGATCCAGATAAGTTCGCCTTTTGGGCGGCGCTGCTTGCAAGCATAGGTGGCCGGAGCAAGCCGCCGCGACAGTGTGCGATAGGCTGACAGCCCGAGTGATCTCTGTCGCACGAGGTTTCTAAGCCTGTTTTTCGGTAGGATGCGTGGCTTTAACACCATCCCACACCCGAAGCATATCTGCACTGAGGTCGCGCATATGGGCGTTATTCAATGTCCGCTTAAATTTGAATTTCACAGTATGTTCGGTCCTGAGGTCATTCGGAAAAACTCCATGGAAACAAGGACCGTTTGCAGTGTTAAAGACATCACTTTCTGCCTCAACTAATTCGCCGCCAAGGACGTCGCGCAGGCATTGGGCCATGTTTTATCCTTCGGGTTGCAGGTATATTTTCCAGTTTGCGCATCTGGGTCAGGTGGTCAAGCGTGGGTCAGACGCCAGATCAGATTATCATGTAGTGGTTTGGTTGCTGCGACAACACCGTTCAGCATTGGGCTTTCGTTGTTGAACCTTAGCGGTGTGCCTGTCTGGTCCGTGATCTGGCCACCTGCCTCAGACACTATAAGAGCGCCAGCAGCGATGTCCCATTCCCAGCTTGGGCGCAGGGTTAGCATTCCATCAAAGCGTCCTTCGCCTACAAGCGACAGGCGATAGGCCAGTGAAGGACGGTAATGACGGGTCAGCTGGGGCACACCACCCGGCCAATGATGCGGCTCAAGGTTTGTAACTGCTGCGAGTACCGTAGCCGTCCGAGTGGGGGAAGGTGACGCTACCGTGACCTGTAACTGGTTCAATGTTGCCCCCATCCCCTTGGCGGCGCCATACATTTTATCGCGCAAGGGCAGATAAATGGCTGCAGCCGTAATTTCGCCCTGATGAGCGACAGCAATTGAGATGGCCCAAGTGCGCCCACCTTCGATAAAGTTTCGGGTGCCGTCGATTGGATCAACTATAAAGACAGTCTCGTGATCTAGCCTTTCAGTGGTGTCATCAGTTTCTTCAGACAACCACCCATAAGTTGGGCGCGCGGCGCGCAGGTTCGATATCAAAAGGTCGTTCACTGCCAGATCGGCCTCTGTCACTGGCCCAGCATCACCGGGTTTATCCCATCGGGCCGCAGTCGGGCCAGTAAAGCTGGTGGCCACGCGCCCAGCTACGCGGGCGGCCTCGATCAACAGGGGAAGGTCAGCTGCCGGCAAGAGTCATTCCGGCAATAAGTAGCGAAGGCACGACGCGCGACAAATGAGTGCGCGCATCATTGGCCGGGATGATCCGGCGCAGCATGTCGGGTAAAGATCCGGCAATGGTGCATTCGTTGACGGGATAGGTAACTTGTCCATTTTCGATCCACAAACCTGCGGCGCCGCGTGAATAATCACCAGTGTTTGGGTTGATGGTGGAACCGATCATGGACGTTACAAGCAGGCCAGTACCCATGTCGCGGATCAGGTCAGCGGGGCTGGCAGCACCTTGGTCAAGTGCAACATTCCAGTTGCTGGGCCCAGGCATGGATGAGACATTGCGCGCAGCGTTTCCGGTCGATGGCATGCCTAACTTGCGTCCGCTGGCCAAATCCAATGTCCAGCCTGTGAGCATACCATTTTCGACAATTGTCCGCTGTCGGGTCGGCAGACCCTCGGCGTCGAAGGGACGGGTGCCGTTGGTGCGAGGGCGGTGGGGGTCTTCGACAAGATTAAGCCATTCGGGTAAAACTTGGGTGCCCAAGCTGTCGCGTAGCCACGAGGCCCCACGCGAAACGGCGCTGCCATTTGCGGCGGCCAGTAGGTGACCAATCAAAGACGATGAAATGCGTTCGTCAAAAAGAACTGGATACGTTCCTGTGGGCGGCTTGCGCGCGCCAAGACGGGCGATTGCGCGTTCGCCCGCCTCTTGGCCAATGTCCTGCGAGCTACGCAGGTCGCTTTGAAAGATGCGGCTATCACCACTGTAATCGCGTTCCATTCTGGTCCCGGTGCCAGAAATCGCCACGCAACTGATGCCGCGATCTGTACGGCGATAGCCGCCAGAGAACCCATTGCTTGCAGCCAGCCAGATGCGGTGCGCGCTGTAGCCGCCACTGGCTTGCTGAACCTGCGCGACGCCCGCAACCTCAAGAGCGGCCGCCTCGGCAGCACAGGCGTCTTGCTGCAATGCCTCTGCGGTTGGTTCGGGGGTATTATCGCAAAGCTCAAGCGCATCAATATCCCAATTGCACGCCAGTTCTGCTGGATCAGCCAGCCCTGCAAAGGGGTCATCAGGTGCTTCGCGTGCCATGGCTACGGCCCGGATTGCCATCTCGTCTATGGTGCGATCAGATAAATCCGAAGCTGATACATTGGCCTGTTTTGGTCCAACAAAAACGCGTAGGCCTATATCGATACCTTCGGACCTTTCCGCATGCTCAAGCGCACCCGCGCGCACATCGATTGAAATCGAAGTACCTTCGGCTACCATTGCGTCGGCCGCGTCTGCCCCTGCATTTTTGGCGGCCTTGATCAGGCGATCAGTGAGGGTGGAAAGTTTGACCGGTGTCATGTGTTGCTCCGCTTGGTTGCGGTTGAGGTAGCGGTGCAGGCTGCACTGTTCAAGTCCGGACGCTTGCGGCGCCGAGCAACTTTGATCAGGTCAGTCGGAAATATCAGCGCAAGCGCTGCCCGTTGGCCAGAACATGGCCCTCGGAATTCACTTCGATGCGAGAGCCGAGAGTGTCCTCGCCTTCGCTCGGAACGGCAAAAAGACCCATCATCATGCGCATTCCCATGGCTTCGCTTGCTGGCACAAGACCCATATCGATCAATGTGTCGAGCAGGCCGTTGCCACCCACGAGGGTCAGATCGATTGCTCCTTTGGGGCGTGGCATGCCGTTAAAGGTAATCAGATCTCCGTTGTCGAAGGTGAATGCGCCCTGCCCAGCCAGTTCAGCGCCTGCCGCTTTAACTTCAATTGCATTCAACTTCAGGCTGATCAATTCACCCGGAACAGCACCAGTTTCGGCGAGTATTTCGCCTTGGTCGGGATCAAGGAAATCAAATAATAGTTTAGCTGTGCCGCCCAGGTCGAAAATCAGATTGATTGGGTCGCGCGGCAGCTGTACGGCCGGGTCGAATAGGCCCCAGATCGTATCAGAAACTGTCAGGCCAGTGAGTGCAAAGCCTAAGCCAAAGTCCTGCTCACTATCCGATTTTTGAACGGGCAAAAGAAAATTGGTCGAAATTTCGTCTGCGCTGAAGGATAATGGCAAGGGCAGCTCGGTCATGAGTGTATTAATCGTCACACCCACTTGTGACACGTTGTAGGCGATGCCATCGCTGCCAAAGCGGGTTACAAGTTCTGTGCCTTCGGATGTTGTATTGATGGTGCCACTGCCATCGTCACTTCTGAATGTCAGATCATATGCCCCACCACTCGTTGTGAACGTGCCACCAAACTCAAAGCCGGCATTCAGCATCGCGTTAATATCCTGCATGTCGACACCTTCGGGGAACACACCGCCACCCTCAAAAGTGATATCCCGCATTTGACCATCCATTTTGAACGTCTCATCGGACATAGGATCCGATAAATTGATCTTGTAGGTCGCAGTGCTGGCGCTGCCTGATTGGTCGATCATCCTCAAGCCGCCCCCAACGGACCGCGTGACATAAGCCAGATCTTGTAGTGAAAAGTTGGCTGAGGTTAACTCAGGCCCAAGCGTGACGCCATCAAAGGTCAGGTCAAGCATGTCCATGTTTACGCTCTGTGCTTCGAAATCATATATCACGTTCCCCGGATCACCAGTGGCTGTAAAAACCGGAGGAGTCATTGTGGTTGCGATCGTAAATGAAACGTTTTCGCCAGTTTCTTCTCTTATCCTGACTTCTATGTCCGACGAGGTCGGCAGCGCCACAGAAACGCTGCCATCGGCGTTCTCGATAAAGCGTAAGGTACCCATCTTGATGTTGACTGTACTGTTACCCGAAGTTTCTTCCAGATCCATACGCATAGACAGGTTATTCAACGTCAGGCCGTCGCTGTCGGTCACCTCGCGTGCGCTAATATAATAGCCGGTGCTTGACGCGTAATCCCGCCATTCAGTCCATAGATCGGCAGCTGTCAAATCTGCCTGCGCAGCCGTTGTGGAAAGGCACAGCGCTAAAGCAGGTGATCTCAGCAATCGGGTGAAAAGAAGCATGAGAGAATCCTTCAGGAAATTGAATGATATCGTCCGGCAAGGCTGACGATCCGTCAAGGTCACAGTCTGGACCTATGGCGCGCACCCGCGTACCACAAGTGCATTGTCCTAAGAAGGCACAAAGATAGGGAGCAGTCCATGCAGGATGTGACGGGAAAGACAGTTTTGATTACTGGTGCAAGCCGCGGGATCGGTGCAGACACAGCTCGATGGTTTACACGCGCGGGTGCTAATGTGGCGCTGTTGGCGCGCGGAGCTGACGAAATATTGGAACTGGCCGCTTCCATCGGATCAAAGGCTACGGCAATTCCCTGTGACGTCAGTGATTACAAAGCTGTGTCTGCTGCGGTGTCCCAAACTGTCGAGCAGTTCGGTGGGCTGGATGTTCTGATTGGAAACGCTGGCGTCATTGAACCGATTGTGCATTTGGCCGATGCTGACCCCGAGGCTTGGTCACGTGTTATCGATATCAACCTCAAAGGTGTGTTCTATGGCATGCATGCGGCTTTGCCTGTCATGCGGGCTGCGGGTGGCGGTACGATCCTGACGGTTAGTTCTGGTGCCGCGCATGGACCGGTTGAAGCATGGTCGCACTATTGTGCTTCCAAGGCAGGGGCCGCGATGCTGACACGTTGTTTGGACAAGGAAAATGGACAATCCGGCATTCGGGCCATGGGGCTTAGTCCTGGTACGGTGGCCACGCAGATGCAGCGTGAAATTAAAGCGAGCGGAATCAACCCGGTCAGTCAATTGGATTGGTCAGATCACATTCCAGCTGATTGGCCGGCACGGGCCCTTTTATGGATGTGTTCTTCGGATGCTGATCCGTGGATCGGCCAAGAGATTTCGCTACGCGATGAAAGCATTCGCACACGGATTGGTTTGATATGATTGACGTTGATCGCAATGGTCCAATCTGGACAGTCACGCTGAACAGGCCGAAGAAAGCCAATGCGCTGACAGCTGAGATGCTCAGTGATTTGGCTGATGCATGTGCGGCGGCAACGCAAGCACGGGCTCTGATTCTGACCGGCGTTGGCAAAGTCTTTTGCGCCGGGGCCGACCTTGATGCTGCGCGGGCTGGTCTTGCAACGTCTCCGGATTGGGAACGCTTGTCATCGGCGATTGCAGGCTTGCCCGGGTTGACTATTGCCGCGTTGAACGGAACGTTGGCAGGTGGCGCAATGGGCATGGCTTTGGCCTGCGATCTGCGTATTGCAGTTCCCGGCGCATCGTTTTTCTATCCAGTGATAAAACTTGGGTATCTGCCACAACCCAGTGATCCGAGGCGGTTGGCGTCATTGGTTGGACCCGCACAAGCAAAACTAATTCTTTTGGCGGGCCAAAAATTAACTGCGGATGAGGCGCTGAACGCCGGATTGATCGACAAAATTGTTCGGGACCATCCTGTAATGGATCATGCTCGGGGGCTTTGCGCTGCTGTTGCCGCCGCCGATCCCGATGTGGCGCAAAAAATCAAAGCGATGTGCCCGTCGGGGTGATGACCAATGCGCAAATGTTTGGGCGCGGTGAAAATGCGAAAATCGCGACAACTGCCCTGGAAAATTAAAAGCTAAATGGGATAATGATCGCGTTTCGAGATGATATTTTGGCGGGTGCCGCATCTTGCTCAGTGGGTGAATTTCACATCAGTATGGGCTTTTTACTGACCACAATTCACAACATCGATGGTCCTTGTTGCAATCATAAATCAAACTCCACGAATGCTCTGGGTTCCCACGGGTGTTACAAATTCTTGTGCAGAGCATAATTTATCGAACAATAAATTCTGCATGTAACGCTCCTGCGGCTTTTATACTTTTTAGAATATCAATCATGTCTCTGGGTGCAACGCCCAATGCATTTAAGCCAGCGATCACTTCCGATAACGACGTACCATCTGGTATTTCGGCCAAACCTATGCCTTCTTCATCTTCGATGTCCACCGCGGTACGGGGTACGACCACTGTTTCACCCTGCGCAAACGGGTTCGGCTGAACAATTAATGGCTGTTCTTGTATGCGAAGTGTAAGGTTGCCCTGTGATACGGCTACTCTGGAAATTCGCACATCTTCGCCCATCACAATTGTGCCGGATCTTTGGTCGACAACCACGCGCGCTTTTCGCTCGGGTTGCACCGGGATGTTTTCAATCCGACCCAACGTGTGAGCAACTGATTGCATTCCGGCTCGGTCTACGTCGAGGCTAACGGTGCCTGAATCAAGCATTGTAGCAACGCGCCTCCCAAAATCGGAGTTAATCGCACCTTCTATCCTAAGGGCTGTGGTGAAATCCGCATCACGTAAAGCTAGGCGCATATCAGTTAAACTGCTGAGCTCAAAATCGACTTCCCGCTCAACCCTTGCGCCTGACGGAATTGCACCAGCCGTGGGAACGCCTTGCGTAACGCGGGCTCCGTCTCCTTCAGCCACTGTACCACCAGCGATGATCGTGCCTTGCGCAACGGCGTAGATTTCGCCATCAGCTGCGTTCAGTGGTGTCATTATCAATGTGCCGCCCAGCAGGCTTTTTGCATCCCCAATTGCAGAAACTGTCACATCAATCTGAGAACCACTACGCGCAAAGGGCGGTAGACTTGCCGTGACGAGAACGGCCGCCACATTCTTTGGCCGGAACTGTTCGCCAGTGACATTTACGCCAAGTCGTTCGAGCACATTCGTCATAATATCTTCGGTAAAGGGTGCGTTTCGCAGGCCGTCGCCTGAACCATCAAGGCCAACCACCAAGCCATATCCGACAAGATCATTCCCGCGGACACCGTCGAACTCGACAAGATCCTTGATCCGGACTGTTCCGGCCAAACCAAATTGAGCGGTCAAGAGCAAAATTAAGCTCAGAGCTAGAACTCTCATCGGATGAAGTTTACAAGCGACAGATCGGACATGCGCGCAGTCACTGTGTAGAGGCTTTGAAGTTTGAATTGGACGTCCTCCAGTTTTGTAGCAGTTTCATAAGGATCAGCATTTAAAAGCGCGCCCTTGGCGAACCCTAGAGAGGATTCCTCGGCTGCGTTGCGAACGGTAATGGTATCAATCCGCGCTTGAGCGGAGCCCACATTTGCGCGCAAAGCTGTCAATTCAGCCTGGCTTTGAAACAGGTCGTCGCCGATCGCGTTAAGTGCGACACGTTTCTCGGCATCATCGAAGCCATATGCCGCATCTGATACGATGGCGGTAACAGCGACGCTGCGCAAAAGGTTGCGAAGCACGGCGTCATTGGCTGTTATGCTGACCCCAACAGTTTCTGTGCTCGATAGCCGGAATGCCGACAGCGAATCATTTGAACCCAAATAGCTGGTTGCGGCAAACCCGGCTGGATCATCGAACCAAGCATCTGCCATTGCAATGAGATTGCCTGGCGAGGTGGCGCCCGCAGTCGCGCCACGCAGGTTGGTCAGAAGCGTGCTTGTGTCAACCATTGCCGCCATATCGGTAGCCGTTCCTGAAAACAGACTGCGACCGCCTTGACTGGTATTGAGAGCGCTAAGGATCGCATCCAGGTCACCTTCTGCATCAAAGATGATTTGATCCAGCACTGGCCCAACGGCGATGCTGGCTCCAGTCAGTACCTTAGTTCCAAGCGCGCTTGCTGTGTCATGAACCCGCTCCAGTGCAATTTGAGATGCATCCGCGAACTGAGCTGCCTCGCTGGTGGCAACTTTGAAACCAGTTAGCGTTTTCAAATCATTTTCGATATCAGATAGATAGCTGAAATTACCCGCCAGAACAGATTTAACGTCACTGATCTGACCGGATGTTAGTTCAGCATTCAGGCGGCTCATTTCGTTTTTTAGCTCAAGTCCACGCCGTTGCAGCATGTACGACTGCGCGAGATCACCAAGGGAAAATATGCTCATCCTTACAACCTCATCAATGTGCTAAGCATTTCATCGACGGCTTCGATCATACGAGCATTCGCGGCGTATGCTTGTTCAATGGCCATAAGGCGCTGTAGTTCGACATCTGTATCTACACCTTCGGCCAATTCAAGTTGATTGAACTCATAGAACTGCGCTGACGCAAAGCTAAGTTTTTGGTCCTCACGAAGGCTATCGGCCCCGACTTGTGATGCTAACGCCGCGGTCAGATCTAGCGCAGAATGTGGTGTGCCGGCGAAGCTGCCAGATGCCGGCGCGCGTTGTTCAGTCAGGGCATCGGTCAATGCATTTAGAATTTCTGCGTTCCCGGCGTTCCCGGGGGCGGTCGCTCCTAGGCCATCACGCATGCGCCAGCTTTCGCCACCACGGGTGGGGTCCACCAACGCGTTGAGAGACAAACGACCAGCGAGCCCCGGTTCTAAAGTGGCATCAAAAGTGGCACCAGAATCTGTGAAAAGACCAGGTTGACCAGCTGTAAGGCTTGGGTCGACTGCAGGGCTTTCAAACCGTTCGATCAAGTCTCGAGCAAGCGCGTCCATCTGCGTTTGAGCATCTGGCGCTCGTTCGTCCCTGATTTCGAATTGCGCCCCCAAAGTGCCGCCGCGCAAATTGCCGGAAGCGGACGACGTATTCACGGCAAATCCATTCACAGTCAGACCGGACAAAGTCCCGTCTTGGATCGTCATATATGGGGTGACTACATTTGCTGATTGAAAGCCAATTTCTGCTGCTCGACCGTCTAATAAAATAGCACCTCCAGTCGAGAACAAAGCGACTGTATCATTCTGCCTTGGCACCATTCGGATGGGAACTATTTCGCTGATTGCGTCGATCATTGTCTGCCGCTGATCCTTGAGCGATGACGTGTCGTTCTGTTTCGACGCAGCGGATGTGATCTGGTAGTTGATCTGCTCAACCTGTTTCAACACTCCATTCAGCTGCTCGACCTGAGATGCGATCATTCGATCTGCCTCGGTACGTGCGTTCTGCACCCCATTTGACGCTTCGTTAATCGTCTGAGCCAAATCGCGGGCGCTCAGAGCTGCAGCTTCGAGACGTTCTGTTGCGTCTGGACGGCTACTGGCAGTGATCAAACTGTTTTCAAAATCTGAGAGCCGCCCTGACAAAGAACCGCTTTCGCCTGGTGTGCCCAACAGATTTTCGACCCTATCTAGAAAGCGCGTAGTTTCAGAGCGGTACCCAAATTCAGCTCCTGCCAACCTTCGATCTGATAAGATTTGCGAATCTACGTGTCTGGCAATACCGTTGACATGTACTCCACCAGAAAACCCTTGTGATGCGGCTGACACCGAAAGAGTGCGACGTGCGTAACCCGGTGTCATCGCATTCGAGATATTCGAAGATACGACTTCGGATGCGCGCCCTGCAGCCCGAAGCCCAGACATTGCTGAATTCAAAGCACTGGTTATAGACATGTGACAGATTTCCGATCAGGGTTCTGGTCGCGTCAGGCAGATACTGCTTTACCGTTTGATGTTCGTGGTTTCCTGCAACATTTCATCTACGGTCTGGATAACCTTTGCATTGGATGAATAGGCGCGCTGCGTCTGGATCATCGATGTCAGCTCACCCGCGACATCCACAGCGGATTCTTCCCGAGCATAAGAAACGATGTCGCCTGTTGGGCCATCACCGGCATCCCAAAGAAAAAAGCTGCCGCTTTCTGGTGAAGCAAGATAAGTTTGTCGATCAAGCGCAACCATTCCGTTTGGATTGGGCAAATCAACCAGCGGGACTTGGTAAATTGTTCGGTTTATGCCTGTGTCAAAAAATGCAGTCACATAGCCATTCGGATCAACTTCGACGCTGGTCATATTGCCCACGGGAGAGCCATCTTTTGAAATGGATACAGGTGCGAAGCTATCAGAAAGTTGTGTCAGCCCGTCACTTTGACCTAATTGACCGATATTGATCTCAAGCGGCCCGCCTAAAACGTTGACAATGATCGTACCAGTGTTTGGATCATAGGTGCCCCCGGGGTTGCCCGCTGCATCAACAATGGCCTGCAACGTGCCACCTGATGAGCGGCTATCATCGAATGTCAGTGCGTATTCACCAATCGTGGCGCCGGCAAGGGCGGAGTCCGTCAGCTTCATAGTCCATTCATTCGACGACCCGACCGCAGGAACCGTAGGGTTGAAACTGATATTCACGCTTTCTGATGTGCCAAGATTGTCAAAGTACTCGACCGAAAGTGTTTGAGCAGCACCAGTACTGCCTGCATCAGTATCAGTAGCAGGCAGGTTTACGCCAAGTGAAAGCGCGGTTGTTGGTTCACCAGAAAACTGATTAACGTTGATTTGAACTGGCGTTAGACCATCTGATGTATCACGCGGAAAGGTTGGGATCGAACCGTCTGGCAAAGCAGGCCAGCCCAACAAGACAAGTCCCGAATCTGATCGCAAGTATCCTTCGGCGTCAGTACGGAACGATCCAGTGGTTGTAAGGAACATTTGCGCTTCGCCATTATCTACTTCAATCTCGGATGCCCGACCAACAGGGAGCATGCCGCGACCGCGCACAGCAAGATCAGTGGCATTTGAAGTAGAAACAAGTGAACCGCTTTGATCAATAAGGCGTGATGTTGTCGCTCGAACACCGCCAGCAGAATAAGTTCCACCCGGAGACGAAATCACCATAGAGTGGAAATCTGTGTTTACCCGCTTGTAACCGAAGGTGGACGAGTTTGCGATGTTGTCTGAAATGGCTGCAAGCCGTGTTGCATTGGCCTGCAGCCCCGCAACACCTGCGTTAAGCGACGAAGAAATTGTCATAGATACGCCTTTCTGCTGTATCAATTAATGACAACGAGAGTACGCTCGGCTTCTTAACGGGTAGCTAACAGATAAAATTCTACCTATTCTGATGCACGGTTATTTCCGTAACAGAACAATCTCCAGTCGGTTATTTCTTACTGCCATGGGGTTGCTCACTGCCAGTTCACGGTCGGCGTGGCCTGTCACGCGTTTAAGGCGATCTGATGTGATGCCGGGCCCCTCAATTAGCTTGCGCATTGTGCTGGCTCGATCAGCAGACAATTCCCAAACGTTATGTTCTGCTAAAACGATGGGCTGAGATTGAACGTGCCCCCCGACAGCAATTCCGTTCTCAACAGTTTTCGCAGTATCGCTTATGAGTTGCGCAAGGTTTCGCAAAAGTTCAGTAGGTTGGTTTGTTGATCTTTCGAACAGTGGCGTGCCCTCTAAGGCAAAAACCTCGATTACCAATCCTTCATCAGTTACCCGCGTGTTGATATGCTGTAACTCATTTTCCAGAACTTTGGATTCTCCACCTTTTCCGAGCAATTCGGCTTCGAGCGCTCGAAGAATTTCTTCGCTTTGGGCGGACTCCTTAATATCAATGCTATTACCAGTGTCGCCACGTGCAGCGCGTGCCTCTGTAGGGCGCTTCGATGTTGCACCCGTTCCGTTTTTCGCCAACGTATTTTCAGAAAATACGCTGTCGCCACCAAAGCTGCCATCGCCGCCACCCGAGACGCGATTGATCGGTATCGTCGGGGAAAAGTAGTCAGCGATTCCCTTGCGTTGCTTTTCGGTTGTTGCGTTCAGCAGCCACATCAACATGAAGAAAGCCATCATCGCGGTCACGAAATCCGCATAAGCTACCTTCCACGCTCCACCATGATGGCCCCCGCCAGCGATGACCTTCTTGCGCTTTATGATGATGGGCCGCGCATTGGCTTGCGCGCTCATGTCCCATACCCCTCTTTCACCCAAGGGACGGTTTACAACAGCCCTGTTACCTCAACCTTAATAAATTGAATTGTGTATAACTTCGACCAAGCAGTCGGCGCATGATAGTTGCTCGGAATAAATAAGAAGATCAGCTGACACAGGAGCGTCGGACAAGCTGCATTACATTTACAGAAAATGTAACGAATGCAAATCCTAGGTATCAAAATGCGAGATGAAAGACCGGGCATTCTGACTGTCTGTGTCAAACCACCAGCTGTGTTTCTGAGTGGCCAGTGATCTTGGCAATCACGATTTTCCCTTCGGTTTGTTTTGTTTCGAATAATACTTCGGTGAATTGAGCAGTCCGCCCCATATGCGAGTTTTCCATAAGGATATGATGCGTCTGGTCAACTTGAGCGCGCAGGTGCTTGGCGACTTGCAACGCGCCTGCGTCTCGTAACCGTGCCGCGCGGGCCTTGATCGTGGGGCCGTCAAGTTGGGGCATGCGCGCGGCCGGCGTGCCGGGACGTGGGGAATAAGGAAAAACATGCAACCAAGTCAGGTCGCATTCATCCACCAAACGCAACGCATTTTCAAAATGAGCCTCAGTTTCGGTCGGAAATCCTGCGATTATGTCAGCGCCAAAGGTCATGTCAGGTCGCAATGCACGGGCCTCTTTGACAAAGCGAATGGCGTCGTCTCGCAAGTGGCGCCGCTTCATCCGTTTCAGGATCAGATCGTCGCCATGTTGCAGGCTCAGATGTAGATGCGGCATCAGGCGCGGCTCGGTCGCAATGGCTTGCATGAACGCTGGATCCACTTCGACCGAATCGATTGAACTGATCCTCAGGCGCGGCAGATCAGGCACTAATTTTAAAATCCTTAGAACCAAATCACCTAAGCGCGGCTCGGAAGGCAGATCAGCGCCCCAAGACGTCAGATCGACACCTGTCAACACAACCTCGTTAAAGCCGCGATCGACCAATCGTTTGATCTGATCGACCACGACACCGGCAGGCACTGATCGAGAATTGCCGCGGCCAAATGGGATAATGCAAAAAGTGCATCGATGATCACAGCCGTTCTGAACCTGAACATAGGCCCTGCTTCTTGTTCCAAAACCATCGATCAGGTGGCCAGCAGTTTCGGTGACGGACATGATATCGTCGACCTGAACCGGTTCCGTGCCAAAATCGCCCGCAAGGGCAGACCATGTGGTTGCTTGCATTTTCTCTGTGTTGCCAATGACGACGTCAACCTCAACCATGTTGGCAAAAGTGTCGGGTTCTGTCTGTGCGGCGCAGCCGGTTACGATCAGTTTTGCATCAGGGTGGGTGCGGCGCAGTTTGCGGATGTCCTGTCGGGCTTTGCGCACCGCCTCGGCAGTGACCGCACATGTGTTAACAACCACCGCGTTGCCCAAGCCGGCCTGTTCAGCCAGTTCCTCCATCGCCTTTGTTTCATAAGCATTCAGGCGACAGCCGTGGTTGGAAAAAATCGGCGCACTCATAGGTTATCCAGGAAGGCCTGTGTCAGCGTGCCGTCAAACACATGCGCAGTGGGACCTGCCATCCAAACGCCATCATCGCGCCAGTCGATGCTTAGCGTACCGCCATCCAGATCAACGCGCACAGTGCGCCCAGTCAGCCCCAAGCGCGCGCCAGCAACGGCAGTGGCGCAGGATGACGAGCCAGAGGCCAGCGTTATCCCGGTGCCGCGTTCCCAAACGCGCATACGAATATGATCGGGACCAATCACCTGTGCGAACTGAACGTTCGTTCGCTGAGGGTACAGTGGGTGATGCTCGATCGTGGGGGCCATTGTGACCAAGTCGACGGCATGAACGTCATCTACAAAGAATGTGCAGTGAGGGTTTCCCATACCCGTTGCCACTGGTGCACCGTCGATGGGCAGCGCCAGAGTATCCACGTCACGGGCCAGCGGGATATCCTGCCAGTCCGTTTGTGGATGTCCCATGTTCACTGCTGTTGTTCCGTCCGCTTGTCGAATGGCGGTCAGTTCTCCGCGCCCAACAATGGTAATGTTTAACTTATCGGTGCCTGTTGCTGTCATTTCTCGGTCTGCAATACATCGCGTTGCGTTGCCGCACGCGGCAGAAGTGGAACCATCAGCGTTATAAAACGTAATCGTTAGGTCATTTCCGTCAGACACCACTGCTAACTGATCAAAACCCACACCGAGGTGACGGTCAGCGAGGGCGCGCACCAGTCGCTGGGTCACCTTTACATCAGATACACGGGTGTCGATTACGACAAAGTCGTTACCCAGCCCGTGCATTTTCATGAACGGCCAATCAGAGAAGGCTGTCGTGTGCATTGAACGCATATAGCCCTGCGATTCAAATGAATCCAGTATGTCGCACATAAACCTTCGGCTTTTGGCTTGACCCTGCGACCGACGCAATCTAATTGCTCCGCGTAGTGGGGCCGTTAGCTCAGTTGGTAGAGCAGCTGACTTTTAATCAGCGGGTCGCAGGTTCGAACCCTGCACGGCTCACCAATAAAATCACAGCTGTGGATAATTGATGCGCTTAATCTGATTTTGGGTGCCTGCTGCTTTGCTCACATCAAAACCGATATTAGTGTTTCAATACATCAGAATTGGCACGAAAATACCGCGCATCAAGCAAACATAAACCGTTTCAATTATCTTGCCGTTGATTTAGTCTTTTGCCAAGTGTTGGATAATCGCATAGCTAGCCGCGAAATCGGTCTCGGCTTTGCAAGCGGGCTGAATCCCCTGAGTAATATCTTTGGGGATAACAGACTGGTGCTTGAAATTTTGCCACCCTCCGCTGCGTTATCGAGTGACCGCAAGCATTTATCCGTGAACCCGATTTAATCACTTGGAACGCGCTGTAAAATCACGCGACGCAAGGCGCTAGTCTACCTGCGATGTGAAACTCACAGCACCGAAGCTATAACTTACAAGGGCTCAACATAGCCATTCGTACTACCATCATATTTTCGTCGTGCTTCTGGCGAAGAGCGTCTGCAATGCGACGTAAGTGGCGCACGCGCAAGACGCAGATCGACATCTGAGTGCGCGAAGTGTTTTGCCGGCTATGCTTTACGAAAGGCAATGAGTATGGCCATGTCGTCTGCGTATGGCGCTGTCGCCTTTGGTCCGTAAATTCTGGCTTCGGTCGCTGAATAATCGGAAATAAACGGCTTTAGTTGCGCCATTTTATCAGCAAACCCTGCAGCCTGATAATGGGCGGCATTGACCGAAAATACGACCCATCCTTGGGGTCGAACGGCCTCTAGCATGGTGTTTATACCTTCGGGGCCAACATGGCCGTGGGTAAAGGTGCCTGCGCTGACTGCACCTTGGTAAATGCCGGGCGTAACGTCCAGTCTGGTCAGGATGTTGCCAGTAAACAGGGTGCGATAGCAGCCCTTGGTACGAGCGACTTCAAGCATCTGTGCTGATATGTCAGTCCCGTCCACCGGTTCGATACCGCGCGCGTTAAGCGCCTCGCCACACAATCCCGTACCTGCGCCCACATCCAGCACTGGGCCGAAACCACCCATCAGCGCAAAGTGCCGGGCAACTTGTTCGTGCAGAATGTAATGGTTTTCGTCTGCGAATTGGGTGTCATAGGTCGCAGCCCACGCCGCATAAAGCTTGCGCGAGTCGTCGGGGGTTTCCAGAGCATAGGCGCTTTCAAGATTGGGTTTGTCAGCCATCACCGCATTAGGCTGCGTGTTTTGCGCTTTGGCAAGGGGCTTGCAACGCGCCAGTGTTGAGGTCACCTATTACGAATGACTCATACAATCTTATCTTTTGGTCACGGGTACTCGGCGCAGGCGCTGAGCCGCATTTTATTGCCGCAGGGCTGGCAGATCACCGGCACAACGCGCAGTGAAGTCAAGGCTGAAGCGCTTGCGGATCAGGGCGTCGCACCGCTGATCTTTCCGGGTGACGGTGACGGTGACGGTGACGGTGACGTAGCGGATGCGATTGCACAGGCCAGTCATCTGTTAATCTCAGCGGGGCCGGATGCGTCGGGCGATCCGGTCTTGAATGCTGTTGGTGATA
>JABITU010000306.1 GCA_018668195.1 Tateyamaria sp.
ATCATCGTCGCCCCAGAGGTGCATGCATAACCCACCACATCGAAGCCAAACTGCGCAGGCAAGAGACCAACAGCATGAGGCAGGTCAACCGACATCTGTCGCAGCGTTTCAGGCGACACGTCCATCGCATTGGGGATACGGGCCGCATAAAGGGCGACATCCTCCAACGCACCTGTAATTTGTGCAAACTCATGCTCGATTGTTTGATCCGTCTGTAACACAATCAGTCCCAACCGCGCCCGCACGCCAAGCCCGCCATCGGTTTGAAATTCGAGAGTTTCAACCTGATTTGTCATGCCACTCCTTTGCTGATCCGGGCGTCAGCACACCTACGCTCCGATTTACTGGGCAAAGAATGGTGCCCCTTATCGACGACGGTCAGCGCCATGCTCGGGGACTATGACGCACTTGACCACTTACCTCACCCCGCCCAAGCCCATCTGAATTTTCTCGCACAAACACGCGATCGCGCCGAAAAATCCTTTTGGTTTTTGCATTAACAGACCTATTTTCGAACACCTCTCGATATCTGGTATATACCAGGCGAACGGGGCTCAGGTAACAAAAAAAAAGCGAACCCTGTCAACACAAAATATGCTCGATCGAACCGGGTCGAACTTTATTGTATAAATCGGTTGAGCGGAATATTTGAAACGGCCTTGCTTTTTAGTAAAGATTTGCAGCTTAAATATGATGCGTCGGGATGGTTTTCATGCTGCCTTTTGTATCCCTGCTTGTTCGAAGGATATCGCGTCAGCCGTCCGTTTGTTGGGGGCGGTGTGATAGCGCTCTGCGCTTTTGAACTCGATCCAGTCATCGATGATCTGTTTCGCTTGAAAGCCGCATCCGAGAACTTGAGCGTCAGCTCAGGCTCAGGCTCAGGCTCAGGCGCAAGACGCTTCAGGTCGAGATCCTCAAGGAAGCGTTGGAAAAGAGCCGCTCAAAAAAACCGACCTTGCTTGCGCAGTCGCTGAAACAGGACGATTTGCCATGAGGACGGTTGCTGATGTCATTCGTGCCTCCCGATCCAACTTGCATAACCGGCTGAACGGGAGTGCAAAGCCGCGTAGGGACGATCATAAAGCCCGAGACGTGACGATCCTGCTGCGCCTCCCAAAGCTGGTGGCGAAGCGCCCTAACTATGGCTACCCCCGCATTAGAGCACTGTTAAACGGTGATCTGCGTTCGCTTGGCTTACCGCCTGTTAACAACAAGCGGGTGTATCGCATTATGGCGAATAGCAGCCTGCTGCTGGAATGATTGGGGTGCAGTCCGACAATGGCTGCACCCACACGGCCAAGGATACCCGCATCTATACCCGCCGGCTCGGGTAGAAGTCCTGCTTCACGCCGGTGGCCAGCCCGCAGCCCAACGGCATGTCACAATCCTTTGTGAAGACGCGCAAGCGCGACTACGTCCGTGTGAACCCTTTGCCTGATGCGGAAACTATTTTTAAATTGAATCGGAGGCTGGATCGAAGACTATAACAAAAATCATCCACACACCGGCCTGAAATGGAAATCGTCTCACGCGTTCATCAAGGCCAAAACAGAAATCGCTTAGGTGCTCCGTGAAAGAGGGGCATGTTCAAAACGCCGCCATTTAATCCTTACTGGAATCTTGCCCGCGCGCAGCTACACTTTTAATTATGGTAACACTCTCTCAGCAATTTCAGAACTGGTTCGCGTCCAAAGGTTGGTCAATCCACCCTCATCAGCAGGACATGTTAGACCGCGCCAACCATCCAGCCCTGCTGCTGATCGCGCCCACCGGGGGGGGCAAGACACTTGCCGGTTTTCTGCCCACCCTGAACGAGCTTGCGGCAGGCAATCACACAGGTCTGCACACGCTTTACATTTCGCCACTCAAAGCCCTAGCCGCAGATATCAAGCGTAACCTACGCACCCCGGTCCAAGAAATGAGCCTGCCCATCCGCATTGAAGACCGAACCGGAGACACGTCACAAACCGCACGAAAACGACAGCGCGCCGATCCTCCACATATTCTTTTAACAACGCCTGAAAGCCTTGCCCTGCTAACCAGCTACGAAGACGCACCGCGCATGTTTGCCGGGCTCAAGCGGGTCGTGGTCGACGAAATCCACGCCCTCGCTGAGAGTAAGCGCGGGGATCAGCTGTTCTTAGCGCTCGCACGGTTACAAGCGCTTTGTCCCGACCTCAAACGCGTCGGACTATCGGCCACCGTCGAAGACCCAGCTGCCATCGCCCACCTTCTCGCACGCCACCCCGACCCTTGCTTTATGATCCAAGCTGACCCAGGCCCAGCCCCCGACATACAGATGCTGGTCACTGACGAAGCGCCACCTTGGTCGGGAGGCGGCGCAAAATATGCGATTCCTGCCGTGCTCGAACAGGTGCGCAAGCACAAAACCACTCTGATCTTTCACAACACACGGGCTCAGGCCGAAATCTTCTTTCACAACATCTGGCTGGCAAATGATGACGAGCTGCCAATTGGTATTCACCACGGCAGCCTTGATCGCGGTCAACGGGAAAAGGTGGAACAGGCCATGGTCAACGGCCAGCTCAAGGCCATCGTCTGCACCGGTTCGCTTGACCTTGGCATCGACTGGGGAGACGTCGATCTGGTTGTGCAAATCGGAGGGCCCAAGAACGTCAAGCGTCTGGTGCAGCGGATCGGCCGTGCCAATCACCGCTATAATGCCCCCTCTAAAGCGCTGCTTGTGCCCGCCAATCGCTTTGAGGTGGTCGAATGCGTCGCTGCACTTGAAGCCGTCAAGATCGGCGCGCTAGATGGTGAACCCAACGGGCCCGGCCCCCGCGACGTGCTTTGCCAACATATCCTGATCACCGCCACGGCAGGCCCCTTCGATGCAAGCGCGCTGTATGCCGAAGTGATCAGCGCAGGCGCTTACAGCACCCTGACGAGGCCCGAATTCGACGAATGTCTCGATTTCTGTGCAACTGGAGGTTACGCCTTGCGGGCCTATGATCAATGGAAACGCCTGCAGCAGCGCCCCGATGGATGTTGGCAGCTGCGAGACCCGCGTGCGGCCCAACGTATCCGCATGAACATCGGGACCATACAAAGCACTGATACCCTTAAAGTACGAATGAAAAATACCCGTGGCGGCAAACCTTTGGGCGAGATCGAAGAAGCCTTTGCCGCCACCCTCACCCAAGGCGATACATTCCTCATCGGCGGCCAAATCGTGCGCTATGACAGCTTGCGGGAAATGACAGTGCAGGTAACCCGAGCTGCTACCAAAAAGCCCAAGATCGCAACGTTCATGGGCACCAAGTTTTCCACGTCCACCCAGCTCAGCCACCGCATTATCGACATGTTCCAGCAAGACACGTGGCCAGACCTGCCCGGTCACACCAGCGACTGGCTGACATTGCAACGCAAGGTCAGTCGCCTGCCCAAACTGGGCCGTCTGCTGATCGAGAGTTTTCCCCATGATGGCCGTGCCCATACGGCTGTGTACGGATTTGCCGGGCGTAACGCGATGCAGACCTTGGGCCTACTGCTCACCAAACGAATGGAGGAAACCAGCCTTAATCCGCTGGGGTTTTTGGCGACAGATTATGCCACTTTGATTTGGGGGTTGGATCCAATCCGCGAAGTGGCCCCACTCTTCGAGATTGACGCCCTGCGCACCGGGCTAGACAGCTGGCTTGCTGGCAACGCTGTGATGAAACGCACCTTCCGCGCATCGGCCACTATTGCAGGTCTTATCGAACGCAACACGCCATCGGCGCGTAAATCAGGCCGTCAGGCCACATTTTCCTCGGACATCTTGTATGACACCTTGGCCAAATATGACCCAGACCACCTAATGCTCGATATCACACGGCAAGAGGCGATGCGGGGCCTTGTCGACTTTGGCCGCGTCGAAGAAATGACCGCCCGCATCCATGGACGGATAGACTTGATCGAATTGCCACGCGTCTCACCATTGGCAGCCCCTCTCCTTCTCGAAATGGGTCGTGTCCCCGTTAAGGGGCTGGCAGAAGAAAAACTGCTCGCCCAAGAGGCCGAGCGTTTAATGAGCATGGCAAGTATGACAGCGGACCAATTGTAGCGTTTGACGAAATACCTAAAACACGACGCGTGTCTCTAACACGTGAAATAATTTTAGGCAGCGTTAGTTGTGTCTGGTGCTACGAATAGTGCTTTAATATATCCTCGACCTTTGCTCTCGACGGGTCATCGGTTGGGCCGTCAGTCACTGGATGAAACGGGATCTGGCGATCCGAGCGTTAGACATGGCTGTGGCACTGCGACAGCCGCCCAAGGACTGCATTCACCATACGGATCGTAGATCGCAATATTGTTCAAACGAGCACTTTGGGCGGCACGAAAGCGCGACAGGTCCAGCACCCAGTGGACGACGTATGTTCCGCCCAAATGGCAGGCTTTTACGCCGCCGTTAACAGTGGTAAAATCTCGTATGCGCGCATGCAGAATAATGCATGACCTTCTCTCCTGAATTTTGAAGCCTTACTGCCACATCGGGTTTCAAAATTCAGGAGAGAAGATCAGACACAGGTTCGGTGAAGCGGACCGGCTGGAAGCCGGTGGTTTAAATCCATTAGGTGAAAAATTAACATCGCTTCATCTGCCATTGGCACCGCTGAGATCATCCGCGCGCCATGACCGCAGCAGTGTAAGCGATCGTACGCCTCAAGCGGGAGTTGCGCACCAAAGACGTCGTTAATCGAGAAGTAATACTGCTGCGTTATCAAGCTTACAAAATATACGCCTCTTTCTGTTGAGAGGGCGAACGCAGTAGGTACAATAATGAACGTAATGGAAAAGGTGTCGTCGCTGACAGGCGGAGTGAACAGCCTGCTAGTTAAGTCCGCTCTTATTGCAGCAATTATGACTCTTGCAGTTGTTGCAACAATGTCGGTGCTCCAAACGATTGATAAACGTTCACTTGTGCAAAGCACCCTATCATCTAAGGCGGCGAATGTTTCGGAACTTTTGTCATTACAACTTGGTGAGGCCATCAAGCTTGCAAACGAGGCGGATGTTTCTGAGATCGCAATGGGTGTGGACAAAGCCGCGAAACCGGACATGCGAGGCACCGTTGTGATCAACACGACCTCCAACATTCTTTATGAAACTGACGGAAGCAATTTGGCAACGCCAGCGGTCATCGCATTGGCCCAACGGGCTATTGAATCCGGCGCTCAGGTTACTTCCAAAGACGGTATGGTCGTAGCAGCGCCGGCTGTTTATGGAAGGTACAATGCTATTGTCGGTGCAGTGGTGACGAATTGGACGCCAGAATTTGTGTTGCACGGCCATGCAGCCAATGAACTCAAAACCATCTTAGTGAGTATCGGTGTATTCCTGATCGCTCTGGTGGGGATTACCGCCTATTTGTGGCATGCTATGTCCCGACCACTTGATAGATTGGGTAAAGCTATGCAGCAAATCTCTGGCAAGAAGTATGGCATTAGTGTGCCTTACGCTGACCGTGGTGACGAGGTCGGCCGCATTGCTCGCAGTCTCGAGGAATTCCGCCATGCTCTTTCAGAGGCTCAGGTCGCACAGCGCGAAAGCGCGTTCAAGAGTGCCGCTTTCGAAGGATCTTCCACGGCGATGATGATGGTGGACGAAGCATTTTCAATCACATTTGTTAATCCAACCTGCGCAGAGTTATTGGATGACCTTCTGCCAGATCTGGGTGCTCTTCTGCCGGGGTTAGAAACGAATGATTGGATCGGTGCGGATTTGAGTGGCATCCGGGAAATGGCATATATGTCTGCACAGGTGGGCAACGATGAAGGGGATTTGAACGCCGGTTCCGTCGCGTTGCGCGTTGGTGAAAGACACATCAGGGTAAAGGTTAATCCAGCGCGAGACAAACAGGACAAAATCATAGGTGCGGTCATTGAATGGAGCGACCGGACCGTCGCCCAACGCAAGTCGGCCGTTCTGGATAGCATTGATAGGTCTCAGTTTCGGATTGAATTTGACGCAGAGGGCATATGCACGAAAATGAACGACGTTGCGGCTAAACACATTGGGCTGGATGTTGGAAATGACTCTGAACTTACGCTTCAAGCATTGTTGGCAGACGTGCAAAATGGGCCGGTAAATGCACGCGATATTGCTGAGCGAGCACTTTCGGGTGATCCGTTACACGCAAAGTTAGACTTGAGGACGCCTGATGGGGCAGACATGGTTCTGGATGGCGGCTTCATCATCGTACGTACCGAAGACGACATGGTTGAGCGTTGTATCTTAATGGGATCGGATGTGACACAGGTTGAAAACGAGATACGTGCTGCCCGCAAAGAACAGGCGCGCATCAATGAAGATCAAGAAAAGATCGTCGCATCGCTTGGCCAAGCACTACAGCGCTTGTCGAATGGCGATCTTACCGCTGATCTTTCGCAAACGTTTCCGCAAGACTACGAACAGCTGAGATTGGACTATAATTCAGCAGTGACCGCCCTCAGAGAGGCTGTGGGCGCAGTGATGCAAAACGTCGATTCAATCCGCAATGAAACAACAGAGATTACAAGTGCCGCCGATGATCTGTCGAGGCGAACGGAAAAACAAGCGGCGACACTCGAGCAAACGGCGGCTGCATTAGACGAACTGACCACATCCGTGCGTTCGGCCGCCGAGGGAGCGGATGCTGCCAGCAAAATGTCGGCAGACGCGCAGTCGAACGCGGAAGAGGGTGGTAACATCGCGCGCAAGGCCGTCGAAGCTATGGACGGGATCAAAACATCTTCGCAAGAGATATCGAAAATCACATCAGTCATTGATGATATTGCATTTCAGACCAATTTGCTGGCACTAAATGCCGGTGTTGAGGCTGCTCGTGCAGGTGAGGCAGGTCGCGGGTTTGCCGTCGTTGCAACGGAAGTTCGTGCTTTGGCTCAGAGATCTTCCGACGCTGCACGCGAGATCAACGGCCTGATCTCTTCAAGTAGTGATCAAGTTCAGCAAGGGGTCGACCTCGTGGACCGTACAGGAACGGCATTGTCGTCCATTGTGTCCTCATTTTCGGATATTTCGCAACGTGTCGCTGAAATTGCAAGCTCTGCGCGGCAGCAATCGGCTGGTCTGAATGAAATCAATGTGGCAGTAAACGAGTTGGATCACGTCACTCAGCAAAATGCAGCCATGTTCGAGGAAACGACCGCCGCCAGCCACTCGCTGACCTCGGAGGCAGATGCTTTGTCAGCCGTAGTTTCTCGATTTCAGATGGGTGACACTGGCCGTTTACAGGTGGTAAAATCGGTCTCTGCTATCCCGAATTCAACTCCCCGTTTTGTGCACACCTCGGGAAACGCCGCGCTCAGCATCGATAATATCGAACCTACATCGACAGACAGCTGGGAACAGTTCTGAGAGTCTGTCTGGATGGCCTTAGTTTCCTGAAGGTGTTTGTGTTCAAGTGTAACGCTGCTTTTTGTTCTTGGTTCAAGCTTCCATAGATTGCCTCCTCAGCTTCTTGGGGAGGGAATGGACTTTTCACGGTTTAGTTCCGGACTTGTCTGGCCTGCGTCACAGACAGGCTTGCAGTAAAACCCTTGTGTTTTCTTCGGTCATCTCGACCGGATTTCCACCAGTGCTCGGGTCGCGCAGTGCACCTGCAACGATGCGATCAATGTCGGGGGCCGTCACGCCCAGTTCTGTCAGCGTTTTAGGAATGCCAAGCATTGTATTCAGGCCGTCAACATAGGCGCAAAAACCGTCAAAACCGCCTTTGATCCCAAGATAATTGGCAGCTTGCGTTATGACTGATGTGATCGCGGGCTTGTTGAATTGCAGCACCGCTGGCATGCATACGGCGTTCGTCGTGCCGTGATGCGTGTGATACATGGCCCCTATCGGATGAGACAGCGCGTGGATTGCACCAAGCCCTTTTTGAAAAGCTGTCGCCCCCATCGCAGCTGCCGACATCATATGCTCTCGGGCCTCGATATCTGTGCCGTCGGCATAGGCGCGCGGCAGGAAATCCTTGACCAAACGCATACCTTCCAACGCCATCCCTTGCGACATCGGATGATAATGTGGAGAGCAAAACGCCTCAACGCAATGCGCAAACGCATCCAACCCTGTGCCTGCTGTGATGAACCGGGGCATTCCAACGGTCAATTCGGGGTCACAAATCACGACGGAGGGAAGGAATTTCGGGTGAAAGATAATTTTTTTCTCTTCTGTTTCCGAATTGGTGATCACAGATGCGCGCCCCACCTCAGAACCCGTTCCTGCGGTCGTGGGGACAGCGACGATGGGGGCAATGGCATCACTGTCCGCGCGGGTCCACCAATCGCCGATATCTTCAAAATCCCACAGGGGCCGTGTTTGTCCCGCTAAAAACGCCACCAGCTTGCCCAGATCCAGACCAGAGCCGCCGCCAAAAGCGACGACTCCGTCGTGCCCGCCATCCCGAAAGGCCTTGACGCCAGCGGCTGCGTTCTTTTCGTTTGGATTTGGATCCACGTCCGCAAATATCGCACACCCAAGGCCCGCAGAATCAAGAAAATCGAGCGTTTTTAACGTGATGGGCATATCAGCCAGACCACGATCCGTGATCAATAGCGGTTTTTTGATACCAGCAGCTTGGCAGGCGTCCGCGATTTCAGAAACTCGACCAGCCCCAAAACGAATCGCGGTTGGGTAGGACCAATTGGCAGTTAGCGACATGGCTTAAGCTTTCTTAAGGTGATATGATTTGGGGCGGGTCAGGTTGTGGTAGCCGATCAAAGATAGCCCTCCGCCACGTCCGGTGTCCTTGCATCCGGTCCAACACAGGCCCGGGTCAAGGTAATCGGCACGGTTCATAAAAACTGTCCCTGTTTCGATATGATCCGCAATTGCTTCGGCGCGGGCAGCATCTTTGGTCCAGACGGATGCGGTTAGTCCAAAGTGGCTATCATTCATCAAATGTATTGCCTCTGCATCGTTTTTGACGGGCATAATACCCACGACTGGGCCAAAGCTTTCATCACGCATCACGCGCATATCGTGGGTGACATTGGTCAGAATTTGCGGAGTGAGATAAGCACCGCCATCATCTTGGGCAAAAGGCGCAATGTGGGCCGTCGCACCATCCGCGACGGCTTCAGCTGTCTGAGCACGCACCTCATCGGCAAAGCGAACATGCGCCATCGGCCCAAGCGTTACATCCGGGTCCAGCGGATTGCCCAATTTGTACCCGGCAACAATCGAAACCGCCTTTTCGACAAACATATCAAAATATTTCTCGGCCACATAAATCCGTTCAATCCCGCAGCAGCACTGACCAGAATTGAACATCGCGCCGTCAATAAGTGTATCAACCGCCGCGTCCAAATCAGCATCGTCACAGACATAACCGGGGTCTTTGCCGCCCAGCTCCAGCCCTACTCCGGTAAAGGTTCCGGCGGCTGCCCTTTCTATCGCTTGACCACCAGCCACCGATCCGGTGAAGTTAATGAAACCAAATGACTTGGCCGCAATCAGTTCCGAGGTTGTCTGGTGATCGAGAAACACATTCTGAAATACGTCCTCGGGAATGCCCGCAGCATGAAATGCGCGCACCATCCGTTCGCCCACCAGCGGTGTTTGGCTGGCGTGTTTCAACATCACAGCATTCCCCGAAATCAACGCCGGTGCAACCGTGTTAATGGCCGTCATATAAGGATAATTCCATGGGGCCACGACCATCACAACACCGTGCGGAATACGTTTGATCACCCTGCGAAAGGCATCACTGTCTTCGATAACGATATCGGCCAAAGCCTGTGTCGCAATGCTGGCCATATAGCGTGCCCGTTCATCAAAGCCGCCAAACTCACCACCATACCCGACGGGCCGACCCATCTGGTACGCAAGCTCTGGAACGACCTCATCATTCATCGCGCCCACGTTTGCTACACCAGCCATAACAAGCGAAATGCGCGTATCTAACGGCGTTGCAGCCCATTCCATCTGCGCGCTTTGTGCACGCGCCACAGATGCCAGTGCAGCATTGGCCGTCAATATTTCACGTTCGGCATAGACCGACCCGTCAATAGGAGAAATACAACGGATCATGTTCCTCAAGCCCTTTCAAAACCGCGTGCGATTTCCCAGTCGGTTACGACACGATCAAATTCCTCCTGTTCCCATTCCGCGCAACGGGTATAGTGATCAACCACATCATTTCCCAGCGCTTCGCGCAGGAATACAGAGCCGCAGAGTTTTTTGGTCGCTGCACGCAACGTCTGTGGAATATCTTGCGCCTTGGCGTCCTCGTATACGTCGCCTTTTGTCGGTGGGGCGAGTTTCATTTTGTCTTTGATACCCTTTATCCCCGCCGCCAGCATCGCGGCCTGCGCCAGATACGGGTTCAAGTCGGATCCACCAATCCGGCATTCCACACGAATTCCTTTTGTGCCATCCCCGCACAACCGGAATCCTGCAGTTCTATTGTCCACAGACCAGACGGTTTTGGTCGGTGCGAAAGTACCTTTGGCAAACCGCTTGTAGCTGTTGATATAGGGGGCCAGAAAGAACGTATAATCAGGCGCATAGGCGATCAGTCCAGCCATGTAATGTCGCATCAGTTCGGACATGCCAAAGTCGGCAGAGGCATCATGGAACGCAGGATTTCCACCCTTCCACAGAGATTGATGTACGTGCGAAGAACTGCCGACTTTCGTATGATGCCACTTTGGCAAAAACGTTGCAGCATGACCTTGCTGCCATGCGATTTCCTTGATCGCATTCTTAGCAATCGTGTGGTGATCTGCGCAATCAAGCGCTCCCGCGTAGCGGATGTTCAGCTCTTCCTGACCAGTTTCTGCCTCACCCTTGGAATTTTCAATCGGCAGGCCAGCACCAAAAAGGCCATTGCGTATTGGGCGCATCACGCCCTCTTCTTTGGTGGTCTGCAAAATGTTGTAATCTTCGTTATAGCCGCTAACCGGAACCATATCGCGGAAGCCGCTTTTTCGAATATCATCAACCGTTTTTTCGAACAGAAAGAACTCTAGCTCGGTCGCCATCATCGCATCATAGCCCAGCTCTTTTAGCTGTGCGACCTGTCGCTTTAATATCTGGCGCGGCGAGTGGGGAACAGGTTGATGGCTATGATGATCAAGGATATCGCACAAAACCATTGCCGTTCCCTCCAGCCACGGCAATCTACGGATTGTGGTCAGGTCAGGTGCCATCACATAGTCGCCATAGCCGCTTTCCCAACTGCTGGCGACGTAGCCGTGTGGTGTTGCCATTTCCAGATCAGTGGCCAGCAAATAATTGCAGCAATGCGTTTCCTTGAATGACGTTTCCACAAAATTCACGGCGTGAAATCGCTTGCCCATCAGGCGGCCCTGCATATCCGGAAAACAAGTCAGGACAGTGTCGATTGTTCCGTCGTTCACGGCGGCTTTGAGGGCTTCAAAGGTCAGGTTTCCGGCCATGGTGCGTGTCCTTCTGCGTAGGCCAATCACCCCGCATATGGCGGAGTGACCGTATTTATTTTGAGTTATCTTATTCGAAGTTGTAAGGGGCGCCAGCCTGATTGATAACGCCGTTATACTCTTTAAAGATATTGACGATCTTCTGGTGCACTTCGCCTTCTTGCGCGACTTCTTCCCAGAACTCCTTGGCAGCGTTCTCGACCTCTGCCCATTCACCCGCAGGAACTGAACGAAGAGCCAGCTTATCGCCGTTTGCACGCAAGGCCGCTTCGCCGCCCCAGTACCACTGGTTTCTATAGGTGTGACCGGCTTCGGTAGCCGCCATGACAATCGCCTTGAGGTGGTCCGGCAAGTCGGCCCAGCGTTCCTCGTTCACGAACCATGATCCGATCCAGGCACCAGAGATATTGTTCGTCAGGAAGTAGTCGGTGACGTCTGCCCAACCAACGGTGTAATCCTCAGTGATCCCGGACCACGCCATTCCGTCCAATTCGCCCGTTTGCACCGCCACTTCGGCGTCCTCGTAGGGGATATTCACTGGAACGACACCAAACTTCGACAAGAATCGGCCCGCAGTCGGGAAGGTATAAAGGCGCAAACCATCCAGATCAGCCACACTGTTGATCTCTTTGGTGGTGTTAAAGTTACATGGGTCCTGCCCGGCAGCAGACAGCCATTTCACACCAACCTTGGCGTATTCTTCTTCCCAGATTTCTTTCAGACCATACTGATTGAACAGCACAGGCACATCAAGGATGTGTTTCGTTGCAAACGGAAAATACCCACCAAATTGCTGCAAAGGCGTGGGGGATGCCATTGAGTCATCGTCAGAGTGCACACCGTCAATAGTGCCGCGCTGCAAGGCTTGAAACAGCTCGCCCGTAGGAACGATCTGGTCTGCATAGAACAGCTCGACCTGCAGCTCGCCGTTGGCGGCAGTGTTGATATAATCAATGACGGGCTTCGTCACATGCTCGCCCAAGGCAGAGCCGGCATAGGTTTGAAAGCGCCATTTGATCGCTTCTTGCGCGCGCGCAATAGAGGGAGCCGCCAATGTCGCAGCACCGGCAAAGCCCGCATTTTTGATGAAATTACGTCTCGTGGTCATAATATTCTCCTAGTTTGGGGTTTAGCTCCGTTGGCGGAGTTCTTTGTTTTAGTTTCCGTAAACATAATTCGGCAGCCACAATGCCAGTTGTGGAAATACCATCACGAGGATCAGCGCCCCGATCATCACAAGCACAAATGGCCCAATGGAGCGGTATATATCTTGTATGCTGATCTCTGGTGGGGCCATGGCCCGCATCAGGAACAGATTATAGCCAAAGGGCGGCGTCATGTACGCGATCTGGCAGGTGATCGTGTAGAGGATGCCATACCATATCAGGTCAAAGCCAAGTGATCCGACCAATGGTACATAAAGTGGGGCCACAATGACCAGCATAGCAGTGTCATCCAAAAAAGTCCCCATCAGGATAAACGACAGCTGCATCAGGATTAGGATAACCCATGGGTTAAGACCAAGACGCTGAGTAAACAGATTTTCGATTGCTTTGACGGCGCCTAAACCATCAAAGACTGCGCCAAATGCAAGGGCTGCAAGGATAATCCACATGAACATGCAAGTGATACCCAATGTGCTACGGACGGAATTTTCAAACACTTCTCGCGTCATACGGCCTTTGAAAACCGCCGCCATAAATGCCGTAATCGCCCCGATTGCCGAGCTTTCGACCAATGAGGTCCAGCCGTTCACAAAGGGCACCATCATAACCGCAAAAATCACCAATGGCAGCAGACCTGCCCGCAACAGCCGCAGTTTTTCGGCCATAGGCAAGTCGCGATCCTCTGTGTTTAGCGCGGGTCCCAACTCTGGGTTTTTCCAGCAGCGCACGATGATATACAGTATAAATAGGCCTGCCATCATCAGCCCCGGCACAACACCCGCCAGCCAAAGCTGCCCAACCGGTTGTCGTGCGATCATCGCATAAAGTACCAGCACAACAGACGGTGGCACCAAAATACCCAGCGAAGACCCCGCCTGAATAACACCCGTCACCATCCGCTTGTCGTAACCGCGTTTCAACAATTCTGGCAGCGCGATGGTGGCACCGATCGCCATGCCCGCAACACTCAGTCCGTTCATCGCTGAAATCAGCACCATCAGGCCAATCGTGCCAATCGCAAGCCCGCCCCGCAAGCCGCCCATCCAGACGTGAAACATTTTATAGAGGTCATCAGCGATCTTGGACTCGCTCAGCACATAGCCCATGAAAATAAACATCGGCAATGTCAGCAACGGGTACCATTTCATCAGCTTAATTGCAGCGGCAAAGCCGATGTCAAACCCACCCCTGTCGCCCCACAGCAAAAGCGCAGCGACGACTGCCACAAATCCAATTGCGCCGAACACGCGCTGCCCTGTCAATAGCATCAACATCATAGTGGAAAACATGAGGGTTGCGATCAACTCATAGGGCATCAGACTTCAACCTGTTTGAGACGCAAGATGTCTTTGAATAACTCGGACACGCATTGCAGCAGCATCAGAAAAAAACCAACGATCATCACAACTTTGATCGGCCACATATATGGACGCCATGAAGAGGCCGAGCGTTCTAGCGTTCCAACCTCTTCAGTGCCCACGACAACACCAGCCAAAAACGAAAATGGCGCATCTTTCCAATAGCCCAACGAATAGGCGGTCGAACTAACCGCCCCGTACAGCAAGACACAGAGATAAAAAATCAGGAACAAAACGGTGACCGCATCAAACCATGCTTTGCGCCGGATCGACCAGTCACCATAAAGCAAATCCATCCGAACGTTCGAACCCAATTGGAGTGAATATGGCCCACCAAGTATGTAGTATCCAACCATAACAAATTGGGCCATTTCCAGTGTCCAAAGCGTCGGCAGAAAGAACGTCTTGCTGATTGAGGACCACAGCAATATTCCCATAAGCACGAAAATTCCGTACATCGCCACCCGGCCTAGTCGATAATTCACGGCGTCGACGCCGCGGATAAACCCCTGCATTGCAGCTAACAAATCTTGGCCCTCACTGTCTTCAGTGCTTGCTCAATCCAGCCGGCAAGTGTTTGCGCCATTGCCATTTGCGACGCCTCATCTGCAATCAGATCGTTGCGTATCTCTATCATCACGTTCAAATGGCCATGGGTGATTGCGTGTTCTTTCAACGTGTGGGTCACGCCGTCCTTTGGGCCGTATGGGGCGTTGCGGCGCACATCGTGCCTGTCGGAAACGTGCAGCATAGCATCGGCTAGACGACTGTCGCGATCATGCAAAATCCCAATTTCAACGTCACGTACCTTGCCGTTATAGATTGGGGTGAAACTGTGAATTGTCACAATGATCGGATCGATGCGGCTTGCTATCACTGATGCAAGCCTGTCGTGAAACGGAACGTAATAGCGCGCCAATCGTGCGCGTTTTTCGACCTCTGTCAAATCGCAATTACCCGGCACAGCATAGGCTTCGCTGTGGGTGGGCATTGTATCGATCGCATCTGGCGGGCGATTGCAGTCATAGACAAGACGGGACACCAAAGAAGATACAAGAGCTGCGTCAAGGACCAGTGACATTGCCTGAGCAACGGCAATTGCGCCTGGGTCCCATGCCACATGGCTGCTGCGCCCAGCTGGGCTAACGCCCAAACCCTCAAAAGTCGCAGGAATATAGCGACTGGCATGTTCGCAAACCAAAACAATCGGGGAGCGGCCATCATGGCGCAAGACCTCAACAAACTTTAAATCATTCTGAAGCAATTTTTGCGCCACCCTTGCAGATAAAGTGGTTGCCATGCCGTCGTTATGTCAACACAATTATGAAATAATTTTCACAAGCTGGATTGATCTGTTATATTTTTGAATAAACTGGAGGCAAGAATGGCAATAGCAGAACAAACAATATCAGACCGCATCCACGGAGTGCTTGATGCTTTGACACGCGCCGAGCGGCAATTGGCCCAATCTGTTCTGGAAAACTACCCGGCATCCGGTCTTGGTCCGCTGACGGCACTGGCCAAGGACGCCGCAGTGTCGGTGCCCACTGTTGCCCGCATGGTTCAAAAATTAGGCTACAAAAGCTATTCGGAATTTCAGGCCGCCCTGCGCGAGGAACTCAGGGCAAAGGTAAAAACACCCATCGCCAAACACGATACCTGGGCAGAAGCGGCACCGTCCGGTCACATCTTGAACCGTTTTACCGACGCTGTTATCGACAACATCCGCCTCACGCTTGGGCAAATTGATCCTGACGCCTTTGATCATGCCTGTGATTTGATGACAAATCAGGACCATCACCTTTATATCGTTGGTGGTCGGATCACCCATACGCTAGCGGAATATCTGTTTTTGCACATGCAAGTGATCCGGCCAAACGTGACGCATGTTCAGTCCACGTCAAACACCTGGCCACATTATCTGCTGAACGCGAAAGAGGGGGACGTCTTTGTGATCTTCGACGTTCGCCGATACGAAAACAATACACTTAAACTTGCTGAAC
>JABITU010000307.1 GCA_018668195.1 Tateyamaria sp.
CGGTCGCTGATGAATGCACGCCCTTCCCATTTGCTGGACCCAAAGCTTTTCGATTTCACGGGACTTGCTCTAAAAAGCGACAAATTTGAAACAAATGCTGATAATATTACGCAGCTTTGTTAAGAGGCACCTTACGATCACAAACTATCTCTATTGCTGTCACTCAATTAGTTTGATGCCCGTCCAAAGAGGAAAAGATGCAACCAAATTTGCGAAACATATTACACAGGGCCCGATCGCAATTGGCATCGATCCTTTCTGGTCCGCAAACGATAGCATTTCTACCTTCGATGACACTGACGGCATTCTGGCTGGGTGGCGAACCCGCATTGGTCGTTTTGGCGGTCGTGACGCCAGTGCTCTGGATGTTCGTCATGGGCCCAGATGCAAAATCAAATTTGGCATCGGCTTCGGCAATAAAGGGAATGATTACACCGGATAAGTTTGTGTCGCGCGTCGAAAGAACATGCACCGACGCGCCTGAAGCTGGAAAGACAAGCGCCCTTTTTGTTCTTGAACTTGACGGTTTTAGAGAACTGCAGGCGCATTATGAAGCGGCCACCATCGATAAACTGCTCAAGGCCATCGGGGGTCAGATTATTGCCGCATCACGAGATCGCGACGTTGTCAGTCGCATTGGTGATTGCCGTTTTGGCATTAGCCTTGACGCGGTAACGCACATGGATCTCGAAAGCTGTATCCAAATCTCCAATCGCTATCAAAACGCCGTTGAAGAACCGATTTCCGTCGATGGAACCCCGTTTTTCATATCGGCCAGCGTTGGTTTTTGTATGTTGTCGCGTGCCCCTGATGCGGGCGGTCAATCGTGGATCAATGCAGCACTTGCTGCGTTGAAAGAGGCACAGCACCGCAGTGGCGGTTCTGTACGCGCCTATTCGCCCGAATTACAAGCGCGGCTCAAGCACCGCGCCGATTTACGCGAAGACGTATCTACCGCGCTGGAAAAAGGTGAAATAATTCCATGGTTTCAGCCACAAATTTCAACAGATACCGGGCGGGTGACAGGTTTCGAAGCGCTCGCGCGCTGGGTTCACCCTGACCGTGGCACAATTTCTCCGGCTGAATTTCTGCCTGCGATCGACGCTGCAGGTCTATCGGAACGGCTGGCAGAGGTTATTATTTTCAACTCGTTCACCGCCCTTAAAGCGTGGGATTCTGCTGGAATTCATATACCCCATGTCGGCGTGAACTTCAGCGGCGCGGAACTTCGCAACTCCAAACTCGTGGATAAGATCCGCTGGGAATTGGACCGTTTTGATCTGACACCTGATCGGCTGTCGGTCGAGATACTCGAAACCGTGGTCACTGCCACCACAGACAACACCATTTCTCGCAACATCAAATCGCTGACAAGTCTGGGCTGCTTGATCGATCTTGATGATTTTGGCACAGGCAATGCCTCTATTGCTGCGATCCGCCGTTTTGGTGTCGGCCGCATCAAGATTGATCGTTCTTTAGTCGTAAGGGCGGACCGAGACTCTGAACAACAGCGCATGATCAGCGCGGTGCTTACAATGGCCGAACGGCTTGGCGTAGAAACTCTTGCCGAAGGCGTGGAAACAGCGGGCGAGCATGCTTTATTGGCGCAACTGGGCTGCAACCATGTGCAAGGTTTTGGGGTCGCTAGACCAATGCCCTTTGAGAAAACTATTGATTGGGTGCGTGCCCATAATGCCAGCCTGCATGACGCACCGACCATCCCAAGGCTTCGATCCCGCTAGAACACTGCACGTTTCCAAGACAGGATGCCTGTGTTTTCAGGCACCCCGATGTGAAGTTTCCCAGCCCACTGGCAACGACCTGATACAGGTTACGTAGCCAGATCGCGCAGAAATAGCCGAATCCGCTTGACCTTTGGCCTTGCACTCTGTTGAACCCGAGCAAAGTTTCAGACAGCAGGTGGCAGTCCCCGATGGACGATCAAAACAAGAACATTATTCTTGCAACAGCGCTTAGTTTCATTGTCATTCTGGTGTGGTTCGTTTTGTTCCCACCACCAGAACCGCAAACACCGCTAGACGCCAGCCCGCCTGTAGCCGCCACATCGACAGATGGATCTGCAACCGTGCCCAGTGCACCAGCTGACGCACTAGCCCAGCCAGCGAACAGCGTTGACACGACGAACACTCAAACAACCGCAAACGCACCGCGCGTTCCAATCGAAACTGACAGGCTGAGCGGATCAATCTCGCTGTTGGGTGGCCGCATCGATGATTTGAACCTTAACGATTACCGCGTAGCTCTCGACGACAGCGCTTCGGTTGTGACGTTGTTGTCCCCCGTAGGTTCGACAAATGCACATTATGCGCTTTACGGCTGGGCCCCTGCCGCGGGCATGGATCCAGCAGCAGTACCCGGCCCAAATACCGAATGGGCACTCGCACAAGGTCGGACCCTCGGTGTGGGCGCACCGGTGACACTGGAATGGTCAAATGGTCAGGGCCAAACATTCAGCCGCGAAATCTCTGTCGATGAGAATTTTTTGTTCAGCGTCACTCAGAGCGTCAACAACACCGGCGCCTCTAAGGTCAACATGGCCCCTTACGGATTAATCGCGCGTCATGGCGAACCCGAGGATCTCAAGAATTTCTTTATTCTGCACGAAGGTGTCGTCGCCATGGCGGATGGCGAACTGAGCGAAATCGACTGGTCAGACATTCCTGACTATGAAATCGATCCGCGTCAGGGTGCCCGCGCCGAAACTATCGCTGTTCAGGAGAATGGCTGGATCGGCTTTACCGATCACTACTGGATGAGCACACTAATTCCGGAACCCGGCTCTGCGTTCCGTCAGGTGATCAAATATGATGAGCGCCGCGATATCTATCAGACCGAGGCAGTGTTGCCCACGCGCTCTGTGGCACCCGGTGAAACGGTCGCTGTCAC
>JABITU010000308.1 GCA_018668195.1 Tateyamaria sp.
CGATAAAATCGTGCCGGGCCTCATTATTGCCGCACAAAGTTTTGGGCACATACCAGCGGTGTTTCTGCCTGCAGGGCCGATGCTGAGCGGCTTGCCAAACGATGAAAAGGCCAAGGTGCGCCAGAGGTTCGCCGCAGGCGAAGCCACCCGCCAAGAGCTGCTTGCCGCCGAAATGGCCGCTTACCACGGCCCCGGAACCTGCACGTTTTATGGTACGGCCAACACAAACCAGATGTTGATGGAATTCATGGGCCTGCACTTGCCGGGCGCGTCATTTGTGAACCCGAACACCGATTTGCGTGATGCGTTGACGGTAGAGGGGGCCAAACGTGCGCTGTCACTCTCGGCACTGGGCAACCATTATACCCCGGTCTGTGATGTGCTGGACGAAAAGGCCTTTGTGAACGGGATTGTGGGGCTGAATGCAACGGGTGGGTCAACCAACCTGCTAATCCACCTGATTGCCATGGCGCGCGCAGGTGGCATCATTCTTGATTGGGAGGACTTTTGTGACCTGTCAGAAGTTACCCCGCTTTTGGCGCGTGTCTATCCCAACGGGCTGGCTGATGTGAATCAGTTCCATGCCGCGGGCGGTCTGGGCTTTATGATCGGGCAATTGCTGAATGCCGGTCTGCTGCATGACGATACGCAAACGATTGCGGGCAAAGGGCTGGAGCATTATACCGACGAACCCAAGTTGGTGGATGGTACGCTAAGCTGGACGCCGGGTACGGCCCAAAGCTTGAACACAGGCATTCTGCGCCCTGCAACAGAGCCGTTCCAAGAGACTGGCGGGCTGAGCCGCCTTGTTGGAACACTGGGAACCGGCGTAATGAAAATTTCTGCCGTGGCACCGGAACACCGGGTGGTCGAGGCACCCTGCCGCGTGTTCCAAGATCAGGACGAGGTCAAGGCAGCGTTCAAAGCGGGCGAGTTTCAAGGCGATGTGATCATCGTCGTTCGTTTTCAGGGCCCAAAGGCAAATGGCATGCCGGAATTGCACAGCCTGACTCCATTGCTTGGAATTCTGCAAGGGCGTGGTCATAAGGTGGCGCTGGTCACCGACGGTCGGATGTCTGGTGCATCGGGCAAGATCCCGTCAGCCATTCACGTCTGCCCCGAAGCGCTTGATGGTGGCCCCATTGCGCAACTGCAGGATGGCGATATGCTGCGCGTCGACGCGATTGCCGGTGTCCTTAAAATCCTGACCGAGGGCGTGCTTGATCGTCCCTTAGCGACTGCTGATCTTGGAGCAAACACCTGGGGTGTCGGTCGCGAGCTCTTTTCTACCTTCCGCGGAGCCGTTGGATCGGCCAACACTGGCGCTACTGTATTTGGAGATTTTTGAACATGATGACTGCAAAAGCTGCCGCTGCACGGGCTTGGGAAATTTGCAACCTGGCCCCAATTATACCGGTGCTCGTTGTTGATGATGTTGCGCACGCCCGCCCCTTGGCCGAGGCACTGATTGCCGGTGGCTTGCCTGTATTGGAAGTGACCTTGCGCACGCCTGCTGCACTGGATGTCATCGCAGCTATGGCTGAAGTCGAAGGCGGCGTTGTTGGCGCAGGCACCTTGGTGACCCCAGACGATGTGGTCGCGGCAAAGGCTGTAGGCGCTCAATTCGGTGTATCTCCGGGATCGACAGATGCGCTTATCGCGGCTTGCGAGGCAGAAGAGTTGCCCTTGCTGCCAGGTGCTGCAACAGCAACCGAAGCGATGGCTCTTTATGAGCGTGGCTATGACATGCTCAAATTTTTTCCTGCCGAAGCGTCTGGTGGCGCTGCGATGTTAAAGGCCATTGGCGCCCCGTTGCCGCAAATCTCGTTTTGCCCGACTGGCGGTGTCAGTCCGGAAAATGCCGAAAGTTACTTGAGCTTGCCAAACGTGATTTGCGCTGGCGGCAGTTGGGTCGCACCCAAAGACCTAGTCGAAGCAGGCGATTGGTCTGCCATAAAAGCCCTTGCGCGTGCGGCTGCGTCGTTGCCCCGGTAATCCACCAACGCGAGGGGGGTGGAAACAGTTTCCCTCAAGCACTCTGAGACGGAAAACAAACAGCGAGCGCGTGTGCAATTTTACGTCATGTCCTACGCTTTGGCCCACAACGAAAAAGGCCGCCCCGGATCGGTGCGGCCTTTGGTAAGTATGTTCTGGTTGGGATCAGAAGCCCAAGCCTGCGTATTTGTTCTTGAACTTGGACACTCGGCCACCGGTATCCATCAGACGCGATGTGCCGCCGGTCCAGGCAGGGTGTACCGATGGGTCGATGTCGAGCGAAAGCTGATCACCTTCTTTGCCCCAGGTCGATTTCATTTCCACGATCGTTCCGTCGGTCATTTTGACGTTGATCATGTGATATTCGGGATGCGTATCGGCCTTCATGCCTTTGCTCCTTCGGACTTGGGTTTGTAGTTGCTTACCTCGGCGATGCGGGCCGATTTGCCCCGACGTGCGCGCAGGTAGTACAGCTTGGCACGACGCACGCGGCCGCGGCGAACCACGGTGATGCTGTCGATGTTGGTCGAGTAAAGAGGGAACACACGTTCCACACCTTCACCAAAGGAAATCTTGCGCACGGTGAACGAACCGGCAATTCCGTGGCCGTTGTTACGTGCGATGCAGACACCTTCGTAGTTTTGCACCCGGGTGCGGGTGCCTTCTGTTACTTTAAAGCCAACGCGAATTGTGTCACCGGCTTTGAAATCGGGGATATCTGCCCCGAGGGCGGCGATTTGTTCCGCCTCAATCTGTGCGATCACGTCCATAGACCATCACTCCATTTAGACTCGTGGTTTTTCCACGAAGTTTTGCGCGCCTCAGAGCTCTTGGTCTTCACCGGGTCCGCCAGAAGCGCCCGCCAGAGGTTAGGTCATCATTCCTTGTGTACTGCCTGTGCGTTGACCAGATACATCGAAGAAGATGCGCCCACACAACAAGCCCCGCACCGGGAGAACCCGAGTCGGAATAACGGGTGTATAGGGGGCAAGATGTCTGCGATCAAGCCGTCTTGTAACGGCATGGGTTTGACGGCGCGCACCCGTTAAAGATACGGGCCAAATGCCTGTGGCCTGTCTGGCCATCTGTATCGCAAAGCTCCAAACCCTTGGCGACTGCCAGTGGTAGTCTTTATTGGCACAGCGTGAGCGACGTATCTGTGTTGATCCTAGCACTTAGTGTTATCGGTTTTGGACTTATGGGCGGCCCACAGGTCTGGGCGACGCTCTTGCGTCAGTTTCTTGGACATGTCCTGCCGCCACTCTGCGATTTTACCGTGATTGCCTGACATCAGAATTGGCGGGATATCGCGCCCTTCCCACGTTGCAGGACGGGTATATTGCGGATGTTCTAAAAGCCCGGCTGAGTGGCTTTCATCTATGGTGCTTTCTGTGTTGCCCAGCACGCCCGGCAGCAACCTAACAGTTGCATCCATCATTGCCTGTGCTGCGATTTCGCCGCCGGTCATTACAAAGTCGCCCAGAGACACTTCGGTCACCCCAAAATGTTCAAGAACGCGCTCGTCAACACCCTCAAACCGACCGCAAAGCATGGTAACGCCCGCACATCGGGCAAGATCACTTGCCATGGCCTGATCAAAGCGGCGCCCTCGCGGCGACATGTAAAGGATCGGCCAGCGCCCGCGCGCATGTGTTTGGGCCTCTGCCAGTGCTGCGCTGACCACATCTGCGCGCAGCACCATACCGGCCCCCCCTCCTGCGGGCGTGTCGTCGACGTTGCGATGTTTGCCGATTCCGTGTCGGCGCAAATCATGGGTGTGAAGCTGCCACTTTCCCTCTTGCAAGGCCTTACCAGTCAATGACGCCCCCAGAACGCCGGGGAATGTTTCGGGAAAAAGTGTTGCGACACGGGCCTGCCAAACACCAACAAGGTCGGGGGCCTCGTCCATGAGCGAAGACGGTTTCAGTGTTGGACGAATCGCCTTGCGGCCATGTGATTTAGTCGGAGGATTCATATGCCTGCCCTGGCGAGGATCGCCGATTTGGCCGCCGAGTTTGCAGCTTGTTCAGGATATGCGCGATTTCAGGCCAAAAGATCAAGCAACACGGCAGCGCACGACTCAATTGGGGTGGCGTTATTGCGTGACTGAGGCCCTTGGCGCCAGTTTCTTGGGGTAGTGGTAAGAAGATGATCCAAAGAGGGATGGCTCAGAATAACCCCTCTGGTGGGTCAGCAACAATCCGGCCTGCTTCCAGATCAATGGTCGGCACCACGGCGTGAGTAAATGGCACCAAAACTGTCGCTGCCGCTCCGGGCGCTAAAACTTCCAAAAGATCCGCAGCACCGTGATTGAGGACCGTTTTAACGCGGCCGAGTAACGTGCCGCCTGTGTCAAAAACCTCAAGCCCGACTAGGTCACTGTAGTAGTATTCATCGTCTGGCAACGAAGGCAGCTGATCACGACGCGCGAACAGCTGGGTTCCGCGCAGCGCGTCCGCCTGTTCCTTGGTCGAGACGTCCGCGATGCGCGCCACAAATCCATTCTTCATCGGCCTTATCAGGGCCAGCGCGAAACTGTGGCTACCGTCCTCAGTGGTTAGGGGGCTGTAGCCCTCGATATCTTCAGGCACGGCGCAAAAAGACTTTATGCGCAACTCTCCATTGACACCGTAAGTACCGCTGATTGTACCGACGCAGATCATCGCCTCACTCATTCCAGCAAACTCCTGTGCGTGCAATTCCACCCGCGGCAATGCAGGCGTCAGCTGCCTGATTTCGTTCAAGAAAAAGCCCAAACACAAAGGCAATCGTGACAAGTATGGCGGTGCGGATCAGTCCAAACATTGATGGTCCTTTTGTCAGCGTTACGGCTGAGTGCAGTTTCGGCACGTGCACCGGGTTTGTCTAGCCCCGGACATGGGCCGCGCTTTGTCACAAGCTGATCTGATGATGCATCAATCGGTTAGAAAAACGCCCGCCGTAGTACAATGCCGGGCGGGCGTAATGGTATCAAAGCCGGGCTGATTACTCAGTCGCTTCGGCTGCCTCGGCTGGTGCTTCTTCTGTGGGCGCATTGGCAGCTTCAGCCGCAGCAGCGGCCTTGGCGGCTTTCTCTTCGGCGCGCTCTTTTGCTTTTTTGCCGGGCTCGCCTTTCTTGAGGTTGGTGCGCTCTTTTTTCTCAATCACGCCTGCAGCTTCTAGCATGCGGCTGATCCGGTCGGTGGGCTGTGCACCTTGGCCAATCCAGTACTGGATACGCTCCATATTCATTTTCACGCGCTCTTCGCTGTCTTTGGGTAGCAGCGGGTTATATGTACCCAGCTTTTCGATGTAGCGGCCATCGCGAGGCATGCGGCTGTCAGCGGCGACGATGCGGTAAAAGGGGCGCTTTTTTGAGCCGCCACGGGCCAAGCGAATTTTCATGGACATAGGTATTTTTCCTTTTGGGTCAGATATTTGGCGAGGGTTTTCCCGCCTTATGATTGGTGTTTCTTATGATGCTGAATGACTTCAGCGATGACGAAGTTCAAGAACTTCTTGGCAAATTCGGGATCGAGGTCTGCCTCGTTCGCCAAATCTTCGAGCCGTGCGATCTGTGCGGCTTCGCGTGCAGGATCTGAGGGCGGAAGGTCGTGTTCAGCCTTGAGTTTTCCCACGGCCTTGGTGTGTTTGAAACGCTCGCCCAGCGTATACACAAGGATCGCATCGAGCCTGTCGATGCTGCTTCTGTGCTCTTTGAGCACGGCGGCGGCGCGGGTTATAGCGTCAGTCATGCGTGGTCTCCGATTTGGGGCGTTTGAATGGACGTTGAAACGGCATTGGATGGCGTCAGGCCAGAATGTGCTAGCAGGCCTTTGTACTTTTGGATCAAATATTGCATCGGCCTTGTTTCTGACACTTTGCGTCCGGTGACTTCTGACAGGATTTGCCACGCTGTGATTGCGTATTTTGGCAGCAATGAAGACGTCATTTCAGCGCTTCCGGACCTGGGTGGCGGTAGACCATCATCTGGCCATGCACAGCATGGGTAAAGTTCTGTTCGCGCGTTGCACCCATTGCTTTGGCCACGCGAACCGAGTTGTCATTGTTAGGCATTATCATGCTGATCACAGTGCGCCAGCCCAGCGTTGCGTAGGCATATGCGCGTGCGGCGCGCCCTGCTTCGGATGCAAAGCCTTTGCCAGTGCCGGACCATATGTACCAGCCGACTTCGGGTTCGGGCCAGCCATGTGGATTGTGTAAGCCGACGATACCAATCGCCGTATCGTTCCCTTTTGCAGTGACCATCCAGCGGCCATATCCGCGCAAAGACCAGTGCCCGATGACTTGCGCCAAATAACGCCAGGTTTCTTCGGTGCTGATTGGGCCACCAACAAATCTTGACGCGTCAGAGGCGTAGAATGTGGCAAATGCCCCAAGGTCTCGTGAGCCGGGCGCCCGCAGCGTCAGTCGCTCTGTCTCAAGCGTAGGGATGGCGGGCATCTGGATCATTTCTTTTTTCCAAAGCCTGACAGACCTGGGGGCAGGGGCATCCCGCCGCCGCCAAGACCAGGCATGCCACCGGGCAGCTTGCCGCCCATCTGCTTGGCCGCAGCCTCAAGCTGCTTGGGGTCCATGCCTGCCATATCCGGCATGCCACCCTTGCCAAACATCCCCTTCATCGCCTGTTTCAGCATGCCGCCTTTGCCTTTGCCGAGCTTTTTCATCATGTCTGACATCTGGCGGTGCATTTTGAGCAGTTTGTTAAGGTCACTGACTTGCATCCCCGATCCTGCCACAATCCGTTTTTTGCGGCTGGCCTGCAAAATTTGAGGCGCGGCGCGCTCTTTTTTGGTCATGGACTGGATCATGGCGATCTGCTGTTTCAGGACCTTGTCGTCTAAGCCTGCATCCTGGACCTGTTTAGCCATCTTGCCCATGCCGGGCATCATGCCCATCATTCCTTCCATACCACCCATTTTGACCATCTGCTCAAGCTGCATGCGCAGGTCGTTCATGTTGAACTGACCCTTGGTCATGCGGCGCATCATGCGCTCGGCTTGTTCGGCCTCGATGGTTTCCTGAGCTTTTTCAACAAGCGATACGATATCGCCCATACCAAGAATGCGGCCTGCGATACGCTCGGGCTCAAAGGTTTCGAGCGCATCAAGCTTTTCGCCAAGGCCCACGAATTTGATCGGCTTGCCTGTGACTGCACGCATTGACAAAGCTGCGCCGCCACGCCCGTCGCCATCCATACGGGTCAGCACTACGCCGGAAATTCCGATACGGTCGTCAAAGTTTTGGGCTGTATGAACCGCGTCCTGACCGGTTAACCCATCAACGACCAGCAGTGTCTCGCGCGGGTTGGAGACATCGCGGACGGCTTCGACTTGAGCCATTAGCTCGTCATCGATCGAAAGCCGGCCGGCGGTGTCGAGCATATAGACGTCATAGCCACCCATGCTGGCCTGTGTCTTGGCGCGCTTGGCGATTTGAACGGGGTTCTCGCCCTTGACGATGGGCAGGGTGTCGACACCGATCTGTGCCCCAAGGATCGCCAGCTGCTCCATGGCTGCGGGTCGGTTCACGTCGAGCGAAGCCATCAAAACTCGCTTGCCATCGCGTTCTGTTAGTCGTTTCGCCAGCTTGGCCGTTGTTGTCGTCTTGCCGCCACCTTGCAGCCCGACCATTAGAATGGGCGCGGGGGGGCTGTCGATTTTCAGCGCGCCGGGCTCGCCCTCGCCGCGCAAGGTGTCGATCAGCGCATCGTGTACGATTTTGACGACCTGCTGGCCGGGCGTCACGGATTTAGTAACTGCCTTGCCTGTTGCTTGATCCTGCACCGCCTTGACGAAATCGCGAGCCACGGGCAGCGACACATCTGCCTCAAGCAGTGCCACGCGCACTTCACGCAGAGCGGTTTTCACGTCCTCTTCGGACAAGGCCCCCTGTTTTGTCAGCCGGTCAAATACACCAGAAAGGCGTTCGGAAAGATTTTCAAACAAGGCGCGATCATCCTTTCAGAGCCGTTAACAAACATGCTCGATGTAAGACCGAGCGGTGAAAACCCCAAGGCTTTAACATGCAAACGAAAACCACCTCCGTGGGCGCAACGCGCTGACGGAGGGCGATCCCGGGCATACCCCAAGGGACCGGAAGGCTTGTGCTTCCGGGTATTATGTTAGCGGATAGGCGGCTGGGTGCCTTGTGTCAAGGGCGCAACGGTCTTGGGATAGGCGCAAACCAGCACATTCCATCCCACACAAATTACAAAGTTTTTCGATTAAGCCAGACTTATGCAAAGCAGTCAGCAACTTTACGCAAAATGACTAGGTCAGCAAATAGGTCAGCGCGCTTTTTTCACCGGACAGCGCCTGCATTAACACTAAAATACCCCCTTGGCCGAAAGATGCCAAGAGGGGGAGGGGGCGTTGGTAATGGGTGCGTTTAAGCTGCGAGGGTGTCGATGTGCGCCCGCGCGCTGGCGATCGCCTTGTCGCGTTGGGCCACAAGCTGATCAGCAGCGATGATTTCAACGTCTTGGATGCCGATAAAACTCATGACATGCTTCAAATATCCGCTGGCAAAGTCCATGTCGCTGCCCACTGGTGTTCCACCAGAGGCGACTGCGATAATCGAGCGCTTGCCGTCCAGCAAGCCCTTGGGGCCGCTTTCCGTATAGCTAAAGGTGGCGCCAGCGCGAGCGATAAGGTCAACCCACGCTTTCAGCACTGCGGGTATGCCAAAGTTATATATTGGCGCGCCGATGACGATGGTATCGGCAGCCTTGAGTTCCGCGATTAGCGTGTCAGACAGAGCCAGCGTGTCGGTTTGCACCTGGTCCCGTTGATCTGCGGGAGTAAAGTTCGCGCCGATCCAAGTATGATTGATCAGATGAAGCGCTTCGGCCAGATCCCGGCGGATCACTTCGCCTCTCAGCTTGGCGACGATCTCCGCGGAAAGCGCGCGGGTGGTTGAACCCTCAAGCTGGGCTGAGCTGTCGATGTGCAAAATGGTCATTGTTTGGTCGTCCTAAGTAGCTTGCGTATGCTTGACCAATTTGACTCTTGCAAAATTAAACGCAATTACCGAAATTCCACAGTATATGTTTGAAACTGCACATTAGGATTACAGTTGGACAATTGGGACGAGATCAAGACTGCGTACCAGGTGGCCCGAATGGGCACCGTTAGCGGCGCAGCAGATGTGCTGGGCGTGCACCACGCCACTGTAATCCGCCATATCGACGCGCTGGAGGCAGCGCTTGGCGTCAAGCTGTTTCAGCGGCATGCGCGCGGCTACTCTCCGACCGAAGCCGGTGACGATCTGTTTCGTGTGGCTCAGGCAACGGATGATCAGTTCAACCAACTGTCTGGCAGGATCAAGGGACGTGGTGCCGAGGTGTCGGGCGAACTGGTTGTAACGTCGCTGGTGTCGCTGGCTACGCTTATGGTGCCAGTGTTGACTGATTTTCAAAATGCCCACCCGGATTTGGTGATCCGCTATTTGACCGGTGATCGCCTGTTCAGGCTGGAATACGGCGAGGCACATGTGGCTATCCGGGCTGGCAGTGCTCCGGATCAGCCGGACAATGTGGTGCAACCTTTTGTGCCCACCTCTGTCGGCCTCTTTGCGACACAGAAGTACATTGCCAGTCATGGCCATCCCAAAGATATTGCAACGGCCAAGGGCCACCGATTTATCTGCCATGATGCAACCGACAATAGGGCACCGTTCCACAAGTGGCTGAGGTCGCAGGTGGATGAAGACGATATCACATTTCGCTCTACGGATGCGCGCGCGATGGAACTTGCGGTGCTAGCTGGGGCCGGTATCGGGTTTTATCCCTTGATCGAGGCCCGCGCTAATCCTGATTTGGTCGAGGTTATACCCCCCCGCGAAGACTGGTCGACATCATTGTGGCTTGTTACCCATATGGACTTGCACCGAACCAACAAGGTCCAGGCTTTCCTGAGCTTCCTCAAGGATCGCGCCAAGGAGTGGAAGGTCTTGTGACGCCCGCACTCAAGGGCCATCTGTCAATGTTGTGCTTTTCAGCGCTGGTTGCAGGGTCGTTTTCGCTGGGTGCGCTGGCGGCAAACGAAATCG
>JABITU010000309.1 GCA_018668195.1 Tateyamaria sp.
GAAGTGTATGAGCTCATTAAACAGTATCCCCGCTGCTCTCAGGGTAAGCTTGTTAAGATGATCGGAAAAGATCAGGGGCAGACCTCAAAAATACTGTACGCTCTCCAAGATAAAGATTTGATTATGAAATTAGAGCAGGGTTATGTCGCAAAATAGATGTCATACTTATCATATTAGTCATATATTATATTGCTTATCATATACGTCATAATTGTATCTAAAATAAGATGGTTATGATAGATATGACACCTATTTCTTTGAGCTCTGCGGTTTTCAAGTGTTGAGCATTTAGAAAACATTATGCCGTTTGGTGATAATCATTTTTTCAATTTGCGGCAATAGGAAGCGGAATTGACATTTTTGGTATACTAGTATACCGGTGTTTACACAGGCTTCAACGTATGGGGGATGTCGCGTTTTGAGGCAAACTTGGCGATGGTTCGGACCGGACGACCGTGTGTGTCTGTCGAGCGCCCATCAAGCGGGTGCATGTGGTGTCGTGACGGCGCTGCACCACATCCCGCCCGGCATTGTTTGGACGCGCGACGATGTCCGCACGCGAATTGGCGAAGTCCGAACAATGTCAAAAGGCGCGCTTGAATGGGAGGTCGCAGAAAGCCTGCCGGTGTCCGAAGTGATCAAGACCAAAGGCAAGAGTTACCGCACTCATATCGAAGCATATAAGGCCTCGCTGGCGGCGCTGGCCGAGGCTGGAATCCTCACGGTTTGCTATAATTTCATGCCGGTCCTGGATTGGACGCGCACTAATCTGCGCTGGCCATTGCCCAATGGCGGCACGGCCATGCGATTTGATCTGACCGAGTTCGCGGCGTTTGACATTTTCCTGCTTAAACGTGATGGTGCGGCCGACGAATATGATGATGCGACGCTAGAAAATGCCAGGCGCTGCCTTTTCGGGATGAGCGATGCCAAAAAGTCGGCGTTAACCAAGGCCATTGCCGCCGGGCTGCCTGGTGCGACAGAAAACTGGACCCTGACTGAGCTCCAAGACGCGATTGCCAATTATGCCGCTATCGGGGCTGAGCAGCTGCGTCAAAACCACATCGACTTTCTGTCCGAAATCGTGGACACCGCAGAAACGCTTGGCCTGCGGTTGTGCTGTCATCCTGATGACCCGCCGTTTCCGTTGCTGGGCCTGCCCCGGATCATGTCGTCCCAGGACGACTATGAATTCGTGCTGGATGCGGTCGACAGCCCGTCAGTCGGGATGACCATGTGCACAGGCTCTTTGGGGGTAAATGCCCACAACGATTGCGTTGCAATCGCGCGTAGATTTGCACCTAAGATACATTTTCTGCACCTGCGTAATGTAACCCGCGATAGCGATGAAAAGCCGTATTCATTCTTCGAAGACGAACATCTTGCAGGGCAGGTGGATCTGGTCGGCGTGATCGCTGTGATCTTGGCCGAAGAAGGCCGACGTCGCCGCGAAAACCGCGCGGATGCCCAGATCCCGATGCGTCCGGATCACGGGCAAGAAATCCTGTCGGATATCGACGCTGGCCTGAACCCCGGTTATCCGGCTGTTGGTCGCCTCAAAGGGCTTGCGGAAATTCGTGGTGCTGTTGCCGGGCTCAGTCACGGAGCCGCCCAATGATCACTGAGATGCCGCTTTGTCACAAAGAGATTGATCACGCCTTCCCAATTGCGCCTCAGGTCTACAGCTATCTGCGGGCCCGTATCGTTAACAACCAACTGCCGCCGGGCGCGAAGATCAGCGAGGCATCGCTGGCCGACTCGCTGAATATCAGCCGCACGCCGCTTCGCGCGGCATTGCAAAAACTGGCAACCGAAGGTCTGGTCAACACTCGGCCTAATGTCGGCACGGCGGTGGCCGGGCTGGACGTCGCGCAACTCCATGAGGCAGTATTCATACGAGCGGCGCTGGAAACTGCTGTGGTTCGCAAGTTGGCAGAAATGAAAGCGGACCTGCGCACCCTTGATCCGATCGTGGAGATCCAGAAGCGCGCCGCAGAGCGAGACGACTATGCGGAGTTCTTTGTGCAGGACGAAGCCTATCACGCTGAACTGGCCAGGATTGCTGGCGTACCGGACGCTTGGAGGTTGGCGCTTTCGATCAAAGGCCACGTGGATCGCCAACGCTACATGCTGATGGCGAGCATAGCAAAGCGATCTCTGCGGGCATACGAAGAGCATATTAAAATAAATAAAGAAATTCGATCTAGCGATGCCGATGCGGCTGCAAGAACGATGCACGACCATGTCAACTCGGTTCTGGAACTGGATGCGCATGGGCTTACGAAAGACCCGCCTGATCGATCCTGAGCGGGTGATGGATTATGAAACCAACCCATAGGAGGTACACTATGACTTTTGAAATTGGAAAACTGATGGCGGCGTCCACCGTCGCGGGGGCTATGATGGCCAGTGCGGCAATGGCGGAAACCGAACTGCGAATGATGTGGTACAACGACGGCATTGAGGGCGAAGTAATGCAATCGCTTCTGGACCGTTTCGAAGCCGCGAACCCGGATATCTCGGTCACGCTTGATGTTGTGCCCTATAAGTCGATCATGGAGGGCCTGCCGATTCAACTGGCAGCGGGCGCCGGGCCGGACCTTGC
>JABITU010000310.1 GCA_018668195.1 Tateyamaria sp.
ACTTGCGCACGCTGGACGTGATCGCGTCGCTAGAGGCGGCACTAGGCCGACCGGTGCTGTCGAGTAACCTTGTCTTGGCTTGGCACATGCTGGGTGCGCGGGGTGACCCGCGTGATCTGCTTTGTGGTCTTTGACAAAATGCCCGACACATCGCCTAATGCGCTATGCGAAAAACTTGGATCACGTAACGCTGCCTGAAATCAAAGATTTCAACGCGTAAGATGATATGCTATGTTTTCAGGTATTTCGTCAAACGCTATAATGCGTTCGAATTTTAGATTTGCGGCAGCGTACGTTTGTTCGAGTTTTCCGCTTAAAGCCTTAGCGCATTACGAACGGATTACTCATTGGTGCGTCAGAGGTATTAATCCATGTTGTTTTGGTGCGGGTGTAATCCAAAATTGCTTCCGCCCCAGCCTCGCGGCCATAGCCTGATTGGTTAAAACCACCAAATGGCGCAATCGGAGAAATGGCGCGATAGGTATTGACCCATGTGATCCCGGACCGGATGCGCCGCGACACCCGGTGCGCGCGCGCAACATTTTGTGTGAAAACACCGGATCCCAGTGCAAAGTCGCTGTCGTTGGCCAGTGCGATGGCCTCTTCTTCGGTATCGAAGGGCAGCAGTGACATGACCGGGCCAAACATTTCGACCTTGAGTGTCGCTGTCTCGGGCGTATTGCACAGAACGAGTGTCGGCTGCACGTAGTGCGGGCCTGCATCAGCACGACCGCCACCAAACGCAACTATTGCGCCCTGCGCCCGGGCTTTGTGCAGTGTTTCCTTGATGCGCGTGACCTGAGCCGTGGTGCAGAGTGGCCCGAGATGCGTTGCAGGGTCATGTGGATCGCCAACAATCAACCCCTTTGCTTTGTCCGTGATCACCGCGACCAGCGCATCGTACACGGGACGGTGCACAAGCCCACGCGTGCCTGCCACGCACGATTGCCCTGACGCGCCAAAATTTCCTGCAATCAGACCGTTGGCTGCGGCATCGATATCCGCGTCATCGAAGACGATGATGGGTGATTTGCCGCCTAGTTCCAATGTCGTAACTGCAAAGTTCTCTGCTGAATTTTGGATCACGTGCCGCGCGGTTTCTGGCCCGCCGGTAAATGCGATCCTGTCCACATGCGCGTGGCGCGTCAAAGGGATCGCGCAGTTTTCTGCGTCGCCCGTGACCACGGACACAACGCCCTTAGGAAACCCCACTTGATCCAGTAACCGAGCAAAGGCGATCATCGGCGCAGGTGCGACTTCGGACGCCTTTAGGATCACACAACAGCCCGCAGCAAGTGCCGGAGCAAGCTTGGTCGCAGCCAGAAACATCTGGGCGTTCCATGGCACTACGGCCGCAACGATACCAATGGGCAGACGTTGAGTGAAGACATGCATGTCGGGCTTGTCGATCGGCAAAACGGCGCCTTCGATCTTGTCTGCGAGGCCAGCATAGTAGCGATAGTAATCGGCAACATAGCCGGTTTGCGCGGTGGTTTCCGCAGCCAGCTTGCCACTGTCCGTGGTTTCGATCCGGCCCAGTTCGCCCGCGTGTTCCGCAATCAGGTCTGCCAGCCTGAACAACAGCTTGCCCCGCGCCGTGGCCGTCATGTCGCGCCATTCAGGATTATCAAGCGTCGCGCGTGCTGCCGAAACTGCACGATTTATGTCTTCGGGTGACGCACAGTCGAAAGTGGCCCAGACCTCTCCGGTGGCGGGGTTTATGCTGTCCATGACCTGTCCAAGGGAACCGGCGGTAAAATCGCCGGCGACATACAACGGATAGTGGGGGAGGTCGCTCATAATTGGGTCCTTAGCGTCAGGAAAAGGCGGGCATGACATCGTTAATGAAACGGGCCAGCGACGCGCGCTTGCGTTCTGCGCTCATCCCGCTGTCGATCCAGAAAGAAAATTCATCATACCCCAGATCTTCGTAGCGCTTAAGCTGGTCTATTACGTCTTGCGCGGTGCCTATTGTCAAATCGCGGCGCAGCATTTCTGCGTCCATCATCTTATTTGCAGCGATATCATCTTCACTGATATGCTCCATCAAACCCTGCTTGATTGGACGTTTGTTTTGAAACCATGCACCGAAGTAATTGTAAAATCGACTAAGCTCGCGGGCTCCTCGATCGGCATCGTCTGCATCTGACGCGACATAAGTGTGATGCAGAAGCATAATCTTGGGGCGGGGCCCGTCGTATTCTGCGCATGCGGTGTTGAACTTGGCCATCAGATCGTCGATCTCTGTGTCGCCCTGCCATAGCGGGGTCACTTGTACGTTAAATCCGTTTTGTACGGCAAAAGCGTGGCTGTTCGGGTCACGTGCGGCAACCCAAATGGGCGGACCATCCGTTTGCGTAGGTCGCGGTGCAGTGGTGGTTTCTGGAAAGGTATAAAATTCACCCTCATGGGCGCAATCGCCATCCCAGAGGCGGCGCAACAGGGGCAATGTTTCTCGCATTCGCTGACCTGCTTCCCACGCATCTAATCCGGGCATCATACGCTCGTATTCATAGCTGTATGCCCCGCGGGCCGCACCGATCTCTAGGCGTCCGCCGGTGATCAGATCGGTCATCGCTGCCTCGCCTGCCAGCTTTATCGGATGCCAAAAAGGGACAACCACAGTTCCGGTGCCAAGGCGCACGTTCTGGGTGTGGTGGGCAAGATCAGCGATGGTCGTAAATGGGTTGGGCGCTATGGTGAACTCCATAGCATGGTGTTCGCCGGTCCAGATTGCGCGCATCCCACCGTCATCGGCCATTTTACACAGGTCGATAAAGTCCTCGTAGAGGGTGGCATGAGACTGATCCTGGCTGAGCCGTTCCATGTGGGCAAAAAGCGAGAATTCCATGGTTTTACCTCTCTTGGGTGCGCAGCACGTCACCTGCGCGGTCGGAGCCAACGTAAAGTCCAAAGGCTTTGGTTTTGTGTTCATTTGCAAACCGGTGCAAGAGCGACGCCAATGCTGGGTCGGACGATGTTGCCCTTTCGATTGGCGTGGGCAACAGCCCTTTGAGTGCGCGGCTGACATGCGCCCGAAAAACGATTTTCCTTGCACCTGACTCTTCATTGTAAAGCGCGTAGACCAAGCCAAAGTCGGCTTTGATGTTTTGGGCTGCAAGATGGGCCGTCAGGCCTTGCAAGGGGCTGCCGTCAATGCTGATATCTACGCCGGGTAAATTGCCCTGCGCAGTAAGATATATATTGTGGCCGTCATCCAGTAGGGCGCAGGCCTTTGTCGGCGTTGGGGCAGGGGTCTGCGCCCTGCGTTCCTGACCCAGTGCAAAATAGCCATCCGGTCCGTAGCCAAGTCCGGCTGCACCAGAACTGTCAAAATCAATGACCTGACCGATAAGTACCATGTGATCGCCCGCAAGCACCCGTTTGTGCACGGTACAAACAAAACCCGCAGCGCGCCCATCGATGAGTGGCATGCCGGCTGTTCCGGGCTGCCAGTCCTGTGGGCCAAACCGATCTGCTTTGCTGCTCGCAAATCGATTAGAGACAGCTTCCTGACCTTCGGCCAATATGCTGACGGCGAAATGTTCGATAGACTGGAACGCCTCATAACTCGACAGACGGTTGCCCGGACAAACCAACAACAGGGGTGGGTCCAGCGAAACAGACGTGAAAGAGTTGGCGGTAAAGCCGATTGGGGTGCCGTTTGGCGTTCGGCTGGTGACGACCGTAACGCCGGTCATGAAACTTGCAAAGGCAGTGCGGAGCGCGGCAGCATTACGTTTCACGCTGCACCTTTTTGAACATGTGGAATAATTGCGGCTGCAATGTCGGTGGGGTGCGTCACAGGGGCCATATGCGCGGCCCCATCGATAATCTGAACAGAGCCAAGGGGAGTTCTTTTGGCCATGGCTATGCTCATTTCAGGGGTCGAATTGGGATCGTCTGCGCCAGTCATGAATAAAACGGGCCTTTGCATACTGTCCAGTTCCACGCGAGTTGGGCCATCGTGATACGCAAAGACTTTGTAGGCCTGGGCATAGCCGGTCGTGTCCACAGAGGTCAGCCAGTCGCGGCACGAAGTGGCGGCATCTTGCAACGCGCCTGTTGGGGTTTTGCCGAACCACCGTTCAAGCGTCGGGCTAGGGTCTGTTTTGCCAATCTCAGCCAAAGCTTGGGCACGCGCCTGCACGGCTTGGGCTGCTTTGGGGCTGCGTTCAAAGACAGCATTTAAGGCGCAGACGGATCGGATCAGATGGGATCGCTTGATGGCCAGATCCAGGCTGATCAGTGCACCCAACGAATGGCCCACAAGCGCAACGGGACCGCCAAGAAATGCGATGTATTGCGCGACCCGGTCGGCGTAATCGGTGAGCGATGATGCCCCTTGCAACGGTGATTTTCCATGGCCCGGCAAATCAATTGCGTGAACTGTGTGATCTGCGGCAAGCAGGGGCATGAGAGGTTTCCACGCCCCGGCCTGCAAGCCAACGCCGTGGATCAAGATTAATGCAGGCCCGCTTCCGCGTACCCAAGCAAATAGCCCTCCGGCGCCTTCAGATCGCGGCTGGATTATCGAGGTCATGGCCCAAATCCTTTAGATCTTGGTATCGGTCGCCAATCCGATGGTGTGGCCTGCCAGAGGTCGCAGCCCCCAACGCCACGACGACCTCGTTTGCGCGGGGCGCGTCTGGAATTGCAAAGTGAACGGTCAAGTAATGCGAGCGCCGCCCTGCATCGTGTTTGTCCATGAGCGGAATTTGGATTGATGCGTTTGCTGCGCCGCGCGTGTTGGTAAACGCCAGATAGGACGTTGCCTGTACCGCCTCGCGAAATTGATTTCCAAAACGGAGTGTGTGGATCAGGCCTGAGGCATGTTCAATCTCTCCATCCAGCCCGACGACAGCTGCCTTGCCAAAGGCCTCAATCTGTTCACCACCACGACACATCTCGGTGATACGCGTGGTCAATAAGGCACCCAACTTTGGACCGAATGCCATAATCTCTGGCTTGAGGTCTTCGACATAGCGCCCAGCCCAAGGGTTTGTTAGCACAGCTGCTGCGGCACACATACGCCAGTGTGGATCCGCGGGCTTGAACCCTTCGATTAGGATGTCTTCCTGATAGGTGACGATCTTGCGAATTTCTGGAAACATGCAAAGGCCTCTGCTGTGTTGAGAAACGGTATGTCGTGCGAGCTTTTTGCAAAAGCGATAGAAAAGTATATGAGTCCATAAGATAATCTTATGGATGAACCGTTGATGCCCAAGAGCTTGCCACCACTTACCTGGTTCCGCGCCTTTGACGCGGCTGCCCGCCACCTAAGCTTTACGGCCGCAGCAGACGAGCTGGGCTTTACTCAATCTGCAATCAGTCAGCACGTACGCGCGCTTGAACAGCGCCTTGATGCGACGTTGTTCATTCGCGGGAAACGGGCGCTTATTCTTACCGAAGCTGGGCGGAGGCTGGTCCCAGATGTGGCGGCTGCAATGGCGCAGTTGGCCCGCGCCACAGAACAGTTCTTGCCGACGCAATCGGCACCCAAGCTGACGGTTGCGACCAGTGCCAGCGTCGCACAATGGGTGCTGGCGCCGGGGCTACGCCACTTTCATGCGGTGCACCCTGCTGCCGCTTTGCAGATTGTGTCGACGGTTTGGCCAGATGACTTCACCGCAACCCGCGCGGATATTGATATCCGTTTTGGTGCTCAGGCTGTTGTGGGTCGAAATGCGACGCTGATCGAACCGTCGCAGCTGTGTGTTGTTGTTGCCTCTGGTCAGGGTGTTACATGGGAAACTGCGATCGCTTTGCCTATGATTCAACCGGTTGGCCTGTCAACAGGGTGGCAGGATATCGGGCATGCAATGGGGCGCCGGGATTGGCCGACCCCTCTGATTGAGGTAGACACCCATGGTCTGGCGGTTGACCTCGCAATTCAGGGGGCAGGTGTTGCGTTGACCCACAGCCTGATCGCACGCCGTGCCATAATTGATGGACGATTGAAAACGCTAAAAATTCCTGAAACTCCGGCAATCGAAGGATATTACCTCGCGCAAAATGCAACTGACCTACCTGTCGCGCAACAGGCCTTTGTGCGATGGTTTTTTGATTGGGTAGCCGCTTGACTACTGCATCAGAAAGCTTTGGTGCGTTTGGCGCTTGCACCTATGGCCGCTGCTGTGTTTGTCTGCCGTCCGGTGGTGCGCCGTGCTTTAAACCCCACAAAGGATACCGAACATGAAACTTGGCTGTATTGGAGACGATTTTACAGGATCCAGTGATCTGGCCAACACCCTTGCTAAGGGCGGTATGCGGGTTACCCAATACAGCGGCGTGCCAAAGGGACCCGCAGATGCATCCGTAGAGGCGGGTGTTGTGGCGCTGAAATCGCGTTCGATAGATC
>JABITU010000311.1 GCA_018668195.1 Tateyamaria sp.
ATCAGACAAAAAATTGCGGTCGAGGCAATACCAGTGGCGGCCTGTGGCAGCACCACCTTGTAGAAGGCCTGAAAGCGCGTGTAACCGTCGATCAAAGCGGCCTCTTCATATTCGCGGGGGATTTCATCGATGAAGCCCTTAAGCAACCAAACCGCAAGCGAAATGTTCACGGCCGTATAGAGCAAAATCATACCCAGATGCGTATCCGACAGCCCCAATTGACGGTACATCAGGAAAATTGGGATTGCGACGGCGATGGGGGGCATCATTCTGGTACTTAGGATGAAAAATAGCAGGTCGTCGGCCAGAGGTATTTTGAAGCGCGAGAACGCATAGGCGGCCAGTGTGCCGAGTACGATGCTCAGGAAAGTGGAGCCAAATCCAATGATCACCGAGTTAAGGAACCGTTCGCCAAATTTTGAAGGGCCTGCGATGACCATGTCGTATTCGCGCACGATTTCTTCGTACCAGGTTTGTGGTGGGTTGGCGGCCAGGAATTCCTGAGTTTGACGGGTGCGGGTTGTGAAAAGGTTCACATAGCCCTCGAGTGTGGGGTCAAAGAGCACCTTTGGAGGATAGCTGATCGCATCTGCGGGCGATTTGAACCCGGTGAGCATAATCCATGCCAATGGGAGCATGGTAACCAACGCGTAGATGATGACCATGGTGCCTGCGAACCACTTTGACCGTTTTGACGGCTCTATGACGGAAAAGCTGCTCATGCTGGTGTCTTTCTGTGTGGCATGCGTCTGAGGGGGGCTTTCTGCCCCCCGCGCTGACGCGCGCCCCCGAGAGTTTTATCAGCAAGATGAAGGCTGGATCGGAGTGCACTCATCGTTCTTTTACCTTGTTGAGCGCTTTGACATAGATGCTGGCCAGGCCAAAAACGGTGACAAAAAGGATGATGGCATAGGCTGAGGCGTAGCCGGTGCGCCATTTTTCAAATGCCTCGCGTTTAAGATTGATCGAGGTCAGCTCGGTGGTGGAACCCGGGCCGCCGCCGGTCAATTGCACCACTAGGTCGAACATCTTGAAGTTTTCAATGCCGCGGAACAAGACAGCGAGCATCAGGAAGGGCAACACCATGGGAACCGTAATGGTGAAGAACTGGCGCAGCTTACTGGCGCGATCGACCTCGGCAGCCTCGTAAATATAGTCAGGAATTGACCTGAGCCCTGCTAGGCAAATCAGCATCACAAAAGGCGTCCACATCCAAGTGTCTACGATGACTATGGACCATGGCGCCAATTGGACGCTGCCCAACATTTCAAAGCTGGATGGGTCTTTACCAGAAAAGAATGAAACCACATAGTTGAACAGCCCGATCTGTGGCTGATAAAGGAATTTCCAGAAATTCCCAACGACGGCTGGTGAAAGCATCATGGGCAGCACAATTATAGTGGTCCACAGGTCATTTCCCTTGAATTTTTTGTTGATCAGGTAGGCGAGTGTGAAGCCGATTAGCACTTGAAAAAAAATCGTCCAAAACAAGAAATGTGCGGTGGCTTGCATGTTGAGCCAGATGTCACTGTCTGTCAGGATACGCTCGTAGTTGCGGGTCCCGATCCATTCTACCGGACGGTTACGGTTGGCTTTGAAGTTGGTAAAGCTGAGTCTGATTGTCCAGATCAGCGGAAAGATGTTGATGGCCAGCAGCAGAAAGATGGTTGGACCTACAAATATCCAAGCGATCGCACGGTCACTCAGGCCGCGTATTTTGCGGGCAACGCGCTGAGGCGTTGCGGAGGCGGCGCGTGTGACGGGGGTGTCTGACATCGGGTCAAACCTTCCTTAAGGCGAGGCGGCGTCTCTGCCGCCCTGCCGTTGATACAAGTATGGGCGGGGCGTTTGCCCCGCCGCACGTTGCCTCAGAGTTTGCCTTCGTCTTCGAAGACTTCGATCCAATCCTCGACCAGTTTATCAAGGGCTTCCTTTGCAGTGCCTTGATCCGCAACCACATAGTCATGCAGACGTTTTTGCATGGCCAAAAGCAGTTCAGCATAGGCTGGTTCCTGCCAGAAGTCCTGGACCGAGCCCATGGCTTCAAGAAAGTCACCGGCAAACGGTGCGCTGTCTTTGAAACCGGGATCGTTGAGCACAGAGTTGTGCGCAGAATATCCGCCCAATTCCCACCATTTGGCCTGAACATCGGGGTCAGCGAACCACTTGATGTATTCAAGTGCAGCATCCTGCTTGTCGGAATAGGCAACAACCGAGATACCCTGACCCCCCAATGTTGAGCCGGCCTGATTTTGAGGTGGGTTTACAAAGAAATCGATATTTTCCCCGCCCGTGTTCGGGTCAGCATAGAGGCCGGGAAAGAAGGCGAACCAATTCATCGCCATTGCGACCTGGCCGGATTTGAACGCATCAAGCGATTCACCCATATACGAATTCGTGTATCCGGGAGGCGTAGCTGTTTCGTAAAACTCTTTATAGAATTCAAGTGCTTCTACCGCTTCAGGCGAGTTTACGGCGCCTTCCATGTCATAGGAACCTGGCGTGTTTTCGTACTTGAATCCCCATGGATAAAGCGCTGAGGTCACGCCCATGGTGATCCCCTCGGATCCGCGTTCGGTAAAGATCGACGCGCCATAAACAGTTTTGCCGTCTATCTCGCGACCTTGGAAGAACTGAGCGATTTCCAGCAGTTCCGTTTGGCTTTTCGGTTCCGCCAGATCACGGCCTGTGGCGTCTTTGAAGGCTGCCTTAATGTCATCGCGCGCAAACCAATCTTTGCGATAGAACCATCCGTTTGCATCGCCCATGGCGGGCAGAGCGTAATAGTTAGGAGTTCCTTTTGGCCATGTCGAATAGGCGTAAACGGTTGCATCAGCAAAATCGGACATCGCGATGCCCTCGGCGTCAAAAAAGCCGTTTAGCTTGACATAATGGCCGTTTTCGGCGCCGCCGCCGATCCATTGGCTGTCGCCAATCAGCAAGTCACACAGTTTGCCGCCTGAATTCAATTCGTTCAACATGCGGTCTGCGAAATTAGGCCAAGGGATAAACTCAAAGCTCATGTTATGACCGGATTGTGCCTCAAACTCTTTGCTGAGTTCGACAAGCGCGTTCGCGGGATCCCATGCTGCCCAACACAGAGTCAGATCTTCGGCTTGCGCGCTGCTTGCAAAGGTTGCGGCCGCAAGGCTCAGCGCACTGACGGATGCCAGTTTGAATGATTTCATAGTGTTTCCTCCCAGAGTGTCATTGGCTGTTGCATGATATTCGAATCGTCAATTGCCACGCTCTGACGCTATTTGAGGTGCGGACCTCAAGTCCATGATTTTCTGAGGTACGCACCTCAAATGACGGGAAAATTTGACCAACTTACTGAAAGTAAACATTAAGAATATTATTTTTCAGTTGCTTTATACAGTGACTTGTATCTTAAAGCTTCAATTTGTGCTGTGTTAGACCTAGCAAATTTTGGTGCACTGGCCGGGCCGTGCGATTAAAAGCGATGCAAAAAGGGGGGGTACAATTGTCATGCTTGGTAACGTTCGAGACTTGTTTCATTACCCGGTCAAAGGGTTAAACGCACAGTCACTTGATCACGTTCAGTTGGAACCGAACCGGGGCTTCCCGTTCGATCGGGTGTTCGGATTTGCGCGTCACGATAGTGGGTTTGATCCGAACAATCCCAAACCGTTGGCTAAATCGCGATTTGTTGTGTTGGCACGTGATGCAGTTCTGGCCACCTTGGACACTAGATACGATCCGACCACGGGGGTGCTAACGCTGGTCAACGATGAAACCAATGGCTCGTTTGACATCAACAGTTCCGAGGGGCGGGCAGGTGCCGCCCGTCTCGTGGGGAAGCATGTCGGCTTGATATCTGACAAGTATCCGACGCTCCATGCGTCTGATCCGCATCGGTTTACAGATGTATCGGTGGACTCGACCGAGATGATGAATGCCGTTTCACTTATTAATGCCGATAGTGTCGAATATTTTGCTGCGCAAACAGGGGCTGACATAAACGTTGCGCGGTTTCGGGGTAACATCGTGTTTTCTGGGATCCCCGCCATGACAGAAATGGATTGGGTGGGGCGTGAAATTGCCATCGGCGACTCCCTGCTACGAGTACTGCGCAGGACCAAGCGGTGCGCCGCCACACAAGTTAATCTTGCAACCGGAAAGCGCGACCATGATGTCCCCAAAATGCTCAGAGACTGTTTTGGCCACTTTGATATGGGCATATATGCCGAAGTCATTGCAGGTGGACCAGTCTGCGTGGGCGATACGCTGACCATGTTATAAATCCGCGCCGCCCGATGTGCTTGCTTCAGCCCTGAAGCGCCTTTACGCTCACATCGCCTCGGGCTTGTTCTCGGATCGCTAATGATGCCGCAGAGGCTGCTGCTGCAGTCGTGAAATACGGTATCTTGTCATAGAGCGCGATCGATCGGATCGACTTTGAGTCCTCAACGGCCTGCGCGCCCTCGGTTGTGTTGAACACCAGCTGAATTTTATTGTCCTTCATCATGTCAGTTATGTCTGGTCGCCCTTCGTACACTTTGTTCACGACACCGCAAGGCAAGCCATTTTCAACCAGCCATTCGGCGGTGCCGCGGGTCGCAACATGAGTAAAACCCATGTTAGTCAAAAGCTTGGCAGCATCCAGCATATCGGATGTCTTGTCTGAATCCCTAATAGAAATAAAGGTGCAGCCATTGGTCGGGAGCTCCATTCCTGCGCCCATTTGCGCTTTTAGGAATGCGCGAGCAAAGGTGCGATCCCACCCCATAACCTCACCTGTTGAGCGCATTTCTGGTCCTAAAATCGTGTCTACGCCGGGGAAACGGGCGAAGGGCAGCACGGCTTCTTTGACCGAGAACCAAGGCATTTTTGGATTGGCAAGGGTCATCGGATCACCAAGCGGCAGCACGGCATCATAGCTTGCATCTGCGTTATATGGTGCGCGCTTCGGGAAATTAGTCAGCGGCTCTCCGGCCATGACCCGTGCCGCGATCGATGCTATTGCACTGTCGGTTGACTTGGCAACAAAGGGCACTGTACGGGACGCGCGCGGATTCACCTCGATCAGGAAAATTTCTGACCCTTGCACAGCAAATTGTACATTCATTAGCCCAACGACATTCAAGGCGCGCGCCAGTGCATGCGTCTGAACCTCGATCTGAGCAATGATGTCGTCGGATAGCGAATAGGGTGGCAGTGAACAAGCGCTATCACCTGAATGTACGCCAGCCTCTTCGATGTGCTGCATGATCCCCGCGACGTGCACATTAGTCCCGTCGCAGATCGCATCAACATCCAGTTCAATGGCACCGGCAAGATAGCTATCCAGCAATACAGGGCTGTCGCCAGACACGACCACGGCCTCTGAAATATAGCGCTCCAGACTGGCCTGATCGCGCACGATCTCCATTGCGCGGCCTCCCAAAACATACGACGGGCGTATCACCAGTGGAAATCCGATATCGGATGCGATTGCAATGGCTTGAGCGTCCGAAGACGCTATTCCATTGTTGGGTTGCTTGAGGCCCAGATCGTTGACCAGTTTTTGAAACCGTTCGCGGTCTTCGGCCAAATCGATGGCGTCTGGTGTGGTGCCAAGGATTGGGATACCGGCATCCTCAAGAGCGTTGGCCAACTTAAGTGGGGTTTGCCCACCAAATTGCACGATCACGCCATGAAGCGTACCATTTCCCTGCTCAACGCGCAGGATTTCCATCACATGTTCAAACGTTAGTGGTTCAAAATACAGGCGATCCGATGTGTCATAATCGGTGCTGACCGTTTCCGGATTGCAATTGATCATGATCGTCTCGTAGCCTGCATCCGTCAGCGCATAGCAGGCGTGACAACAGCAATAATCGAACTCGATCCCCTGACCGATCCGGTTAGGGCCACCGCCCAAGATCACAACCTTTTTGCGGTCAGAAGCCCGGGCCTCGCATTCAACCTCGCCAAAGACCGGGTATTCATAGGTCGAATACATATAGGGCGTCTGGGCTTCAAACTCGGCGGCGCAGGTATCGATCCGTTTGAACACCGCAGTGACACCAAGGTTTTCACGTGCGCGGCGCACCTGTCCTTCCTCGCGGCCGGTCAGTGTTGCCAGGCGTTCGTCGGTAAAGCCCATCATCTTGAGATCACGCAAACCTTGCTCGGTGATAGGCAGGCCGTCTTTACGGATCTGTTCTTCGATGTCGACGATCTCTCTTAAGCGGGCAAGGAACCAAGGATCGAACATCGTGACGCCGTGAATTTCATCGTCGCTCAGACCGTGGCGCATGGCTTGAGCAATCAGACGCAGGCGATCCGGAGTTTGGACGGAAATTGCCTTGATGACGGCGGCCGCGTCTGGCGCACCGGGAATTTCAATTTCGTCCAGACCGGACAGGCCGGTTTCCATTGATGCGAGCGCTTTTTGAAGCGACTCGTGGAACGTGCGGCCAATGGCCATAACCTCGCCAACTGATTTCATTGCCGTCGTCAATGTAGCCTCGGAGCCGGCAAATTTTTCAAACGCAAAACGCGGTATCTTAGTGACGACATAGTCGATGGTCGGCTCAAAACTGGCTGGGGTGACCTTGGTGATGTCGTTATCAAGCTCGTCCAAAGTGTAGCCAACGGCCAGTTTTGCCGCGATCTTGGCAATGGGAAAACCGGTGGCCTTGGATGCAAGCGCCGACGAGCGTGACACGCGTGGGTTCATTTCGATCACGACCATGCGACCGTCTTCGGGGTTGATGGCCCATTGAACATTTGATCCGCCCGTCTCGACGCCGATTTCGCGAAGAACAGCAATCGAATGGTTGCGCATGATCTGGTATTCTTTGTCCGTCAGGGTCAGAGCAGGCGCTACTGTAATCGAATCGCCGGTGTGCACGCCCATCGGGTCGACGTTTTCGATAGAACAGACGATGATGGCATTATCGGCAGTGTCGCGCACCACCTCCATCTCGTATTCTTTCCAGCCGAGCAAAGACTCGTCCACCAGTATCTGACCGACAGGTGATGCATCCATGCCCGATCGGCAGATCGCCTCGTAGTCATCACGGTTATAGGCGACACCACCACCCGTGCCGCCAAGCGTAAATGCGGGGCGAATGATCGCGGGCAGGCCAATCTCTTCGAGTGCCTCGAGCGCGAGAGCGACGCCAGCGGCCAAATCTTTTTTGCCCGCAGCATCTTTGGGCGCGGTGACGATTGCGGCGTGGGGGTTTTCGATTCCAAGCCTGTCCATTGCTTCACGAAAAAGTTTACGGTCTTCGGCCATTTCAATGGCTTCACGTTTGGCACCGATCATCTCGACGCTGAATTTGTCAAGCACGCCCATCTCTTCGAGACTGAGCGAGGTGTTCAGACCAGTTTGCCCACCCATGGTGGGAAGCAAGGCATCGGGCCGCTCTTTCTCGATGATTTTTGCGACCGTCTCTGGGGTAATTGGTTCGATATAAGTGGCGTCGGCAAGGCCGGGGTCTGTCATTATCGTCGCTGGGTTCGAGTTGACTAGAATGACCCTGTAGCCTTCTTCGCGCAAAGCCTTGCACGCCTGGGCGCCAGAATAGTCAAATTCGCAGGCCTGACCGATGACAATGGGACCTGCGCCTATAATCATGATCGACTTAATGTCGGTACGCTTTGGCATCGTGGCCCCCCAATGTGTGCAAATTGTCCTGCGTTATAGGGAAGGCGACAGCAGGTGCAAGAGGCAGGGACACTTGCAAAGCTGGAAATTGACCATTCTGAGAAAACCAATCGGCTTGTTCCCACGTACACCGTGTACAGCGCGTGTGTTTTGACTGCAGAAAGGACGAGTAGTGGGTTACTCAGCATTACTATTAGGGGCGGTTGGCGTTCTGGCCGAAACGTCAAATATTCAACGATACGCGTTCAATACAGCTTTTAAAATGAACAACGTGCCTTGGCATTGGGATGCCCAGACATACAGCAGCCTATTGAAGGTGCCGGGGGCAAAGGATCGGTTGGCCCATTATGCGCAGTTGCACGCCGCAGACATCGATGTCGATGCGATCTATGACGACAAGATTGCCGTATTCGAAGGTGCACTTCGGGAGGGCGTGCCCTTGAGGCCTGGAATCGCGGATCTAGTCGCGGCCGCACAGGCGAACGGCATGCGCATTGGGTTTGTTTCAGCCACTGATCCACGGAAGGTTGCTGCTATATTGGGTGCAGTCAAATCAGAACTTGATTCGTCCGTATTTAATTTTGTTGGTGACAAGACGCGCGCAATCTATCCCAAGCCTGCCCCAGACATTTATCACGTAGCTTTGAGATGTTTGGGCGTCTCTGCAAGCGATGCGATCGCCCTTGAGGATACGCCTGAAAGTGCTGCTGACGCTGTTTCCGCCGGTATTCGCACCTTCGCTTATCCGGGAGCAGAGGTTGTCGAACTAAATTTTGGTTTTCAAGTGACACGACTATCGAAGCCTACAAATGCTTTACGACGCAGCATGCTCTTGGCTGCTTAAGCACGTTTGGTCGCGTTAGTTGCATTCCGGCCAGATGATGCATGCAAATATGCTCGAGCTAAAGGGACTGTGTCGCGTTTGTGTGCGAGTTGAAAGTGATAGACGGCCTGCATCTGGTGCTCGAAAGCGAGAATGCAAATGGTCAGATAGTAGCGGAACATTCGGATAAATTTCGCGTCATAAGTGCTGCGAAGCTCGTCAATGTGCGCTTCAAAACGATCGCGCCAATGTCGGATTGTTTGTGCATAATGCAGTCGCCAAATTTCTATATCAGTCTGCCATAGACCCGAGTTTTCCAAAGCCGGAGCGATTTCAGACAGAGATGGAACATAGCCTCCTGGAAATATATACTTGTTGATCCATGGGCTGTGGGCTTGCGGCGGCGAAGGCTTTCCTATCGTGTGAACCAATGCCACACCGTCGGGATGAAGCAAATTTTTGATGCACGAGAAATAGGTATCAAAGTTTGGGACACCCACGTGTTCAAGCATACCAACTGAAACAATCCGGTCGAATTGCCCTTCGGTGTGACGGTAATCTTGAAGCATCAGATGAATACGGTCGGATAAACCTGCAGCAGCGACCCGTGCGCGCGCCTTGGCTAGTTGGTTCATGCTGAGCGTGATGCCAGTAACCCGGCAACCGTAGTCTTGGGCCAGCGTCAGCGCCATGCCCCCCCAGCCGCAGCCAATGTCCAGCACGTGCATGTCCGGTTCCAGAAGCAACTTGGTGGCGATATGTTCTTTTTTGGCGGCCTGTGCCGCTTCGAGTGTCATTTCAGGATCGCGAAAATAAGCGCAGGAATACTGCATATCATCATCCAAAAATGCCCGATATAGCTCGTCAGACAGGTCGTAGTGGTGCGCTATGTTCCTGCGCGCGGCCTGTGGTGCATTGTGTTGTATAAAGCGACGCAGATGCAGCCGCGCCCTGTCTGCTGCCAAAACCCAAGCAGGAAGCGTGCCTGCGGATCGATTTCGGATAATGATCGTCATTGCTTGCTCTAGTGTACAGTTACGGGGAACAATGCGTTCGTCCATGTACCCTTCGCCCAACCCTAAATCAGGGTTAGTCAATAAAGCTCGGAGTGTCCTAAAGTCTTTAATTTCGAGATGCGCGCGTTCACCCGTGCCTGGGCCATAGTCACGGGTCTGGCCATTTGGGTAAGTAACGGACAAACGGTCTTCGACCATCATTCCGGTTAAAAAATAATCAAGCAGCTTGCTCCACATGAGATTCTCCCACTGTGCTAACCCACAAGTAAAAATGGGCCAAGTCACAGGTTTACGTCAAGTCTCAGCTTTCGGATGCGTTCAGATATGCCCTTACTGTACCCTCAAATGCGCGTGGATTTTCAGCATGCAACCAGTGGCCCGCGTTGGGAACCTTGGCAAATCGGGACTTGGGAAAGAGCGCGCGAGTCTTTGGTCGATACTCGTGTGTAACGTAATCTGATGTTCCGCCCGACAAAAATAGGGTTGGTCCAACATGCGCAGCGGATACTTCAGGGAATCCAAGGATTTCAGGCATATTTTTGGCCAGAGCGTCGAGGTTGAACCGCCATTTCTTGTTTTCCATATCCAACGATTGAGTCAGAAAACTGCTCAGCTGCTTGTCCATGCCAAGCTTGGCCAGCTGGGCGTTTGCATCTGACCTACGGTCAACTCTGCTTAGGTCAACGGCGCGCATGTGATCGATATGCTGTATATGGCTCTGAGCGTGGCCGTAACTGACCGGCGCTATGTCGCCGATGATCAGGCGGCGCACGGTGTCAGGGCGGGTAAGCGCCAACATCATTGCTGCTTTTCCACCCATAGAGTGGCCCAGCATATCCATAGGGCCGCCCAAGTGGTCAATGATCTGTGCCAGATCGTCAGCAAGATCGGCGTAGCTATGGCTATTGGCCCAAAAGCTATGGCCGTGGTTTCGCATATCGATGGTAACGACGCGGCGCGTGTCTGATAGCCGTTTTGCCATTACGCCCCAATTGCGCGCCGATCCATAAAGGCCATGGGCGATCAATAGGGGCGTTCCATGTGCGGAGCCAAATTCAGTAAAGCTGAGCATTTGAAAACCTTTAGCGATATTTGTTCTTATCGGCCAGAGGGACAAAGCCTTCATTGAACGCAAAATAGCGTGTCCGTACACGTGGGTTAGATCGTAGTCTGTAGCAACCAATCAGACCACTTAAACAGTTGCATGACGGCTTTGTGCGCCGGATAACTGAAATGCGCCCCCGTAAAGGGGGCGCTGTCGGATTGTGTTCACAAAGCCTTTGGCATCAAAGGTCGGGATAAATTGGGAACCGCGCGCAAAGGTCTGTTACCTCGGCTTTTACGCGCGCCTCGACGTCGGCGTTTCCGTCTTCGCCATTGGCGGCCAATCCGTCTACAACCACATTGATCCAATCACCAATCTGGCGGAACTCTTGTTCGCCAAAACCACGCGTGGTGCCGGCGGGTGATCCAAGGCGGATGCCGCTGGTGATCATTGGCTTTTCTTCGTCGAATGGCACGCCATTTTTGTTGCAGGTGATATGTGCGCGGCCCAAAGCTTTTTCAGTGGCGTTGCCCTTGACCCCTTTGGGGCGCAGGTCGACCAGCATCACATGCGTGTCCGTACCGTGTGTTACGGTATCAAGCCCGCCCTTATGCAACTGATCGGCCAAGGCTTGCGCGTTCTTGATCACTTGCTGCTGGTATGTCTTGAAAGAAGGATCCAGTGCTTCGCCAAAGGCGACGGCTTTGGCTGCAATCACGTGCATCAGTGGGCCGCCTTGAATGCCGGGGAAAATCGCGGAATTGAATTTTTTGGCCAGTGCCTCGTCATTTGTTAGGATCAACCCACCACGTGGGCCGCGCAGAGTCTTGTGGGTTGTGGTCGTGGCCGCATGGACGTGAGGCATCGGATTAGGGTATTCGCCCGCCGCGATAAGGCCGGCGAAATGCGCCACATCCGCCAGCACATACGCTCCCACCTTGTCGGCAATCTCTCGGATGCGTGCAAAGTCGATAACCCGCGGAATGGCCGAACCGCCCGCGATGATCATCTGCGGCTTGTGCTCAAGCGCGAGTGCTTCCATCTGGTCGTAATCAATGTCGAGCGTGTCGCGCCGCACACCGTATTGCACAGCATTGAACCACTTGCCTGACTGATTTGGTTTGGCACCATGTGTCAGGTGGCCACCTGCATCTAGAGACATGCCAAGAATGGTATCACCGGGTTGCAGCAGGGCTTGGAATACACCTTGGTTTGCCTGACTGCCCGAATTTGGCTGTACGTTGGCAAAGCCGCATTCAAACAGTTGTTTTGCGCGCTCGATTGCAAGCGTCTCGGCCACATCGACAAACTGGCATCCACCATAATAGCGCCGGCCCGGATAGCCCTCGGCATACTTGTTTGTCATCACCGAGCCTTGCGCCTCAAGCACGGCGCGCGACACGATGTTTTCCGACGCAATCAATTCTATCTCGTCGCGTTGACGTCCAAGTTCATCTTGGATTGAACCAAAAAGCTCGGGGTCGCGATCAGAGAGGCTTTGAGTAAAGAAACCATCTTGGCGATGCGGGGCGTTCATTGGCGTGCTCCTTTTGGGGCTCATGAATCATAACGGAA
>JABITU010000312.1 GCA_018668195.1 Tateyamaria sp.
ACTTGCGACGTCATGCGGGCACGTCTTGTTGCGCCAAGAAACTGCGCCAATCGCCAAGGTTTGTAATGTCTGTGGCACCCTTTGTGCAATTGGCTTCGCAGATGAACCCTTTCACCGATGACCCGTCAGATAATGCAACCGTCCCGATCCCCAAAGGTGCGGGGATACCCGCCATAAACGTGCCGAATGCTGTCTTTGGAAGCGACCATATTTCAAGTGCGATGGCGCCACCATCGGTCCCGTCAACGCGCACAAGCCCTGGCCGTGCTGGAGGACCGCCGGCAAGAGCGTAGAACTTATACTGCTCTGAAGTCACTGCCTTGCGCACAAAGGTTCCCCCCAAATCAGTGAGCTGCCAGTTCAAAGGAAGATCGGTCATATGTGCACCGCAGACAGCCAGATCAATTTGGTCCGACGCTGTCATGGGCAAAGCAGAGGGGGGCGGCACTGGATGAACCGTCGCGCCCAAAGTGCGGCTACAATCCGCCTCAAACCCGCGTGCAATCACAGCAACATCTGCATCTTTACCAGCCGCCGCAATCAGGGTGACACTACCCGGCCTGTCGTCGCTGCGGGGCGCTGTTGGAACGGCAATGGCACACATATCCAGTAAGTTGACAAAATTGGTGTAAGTGCCGTTATTGGAATTTGGCGTCACCGGATCGGCCTTGAGATCCGCAACCGAATAGAACGTGGGGATCGTCGGCACGCACATCATGTCTAACTCCACCAACATCGGCTCGGCCTCACGTTTGAGATCAGCCAATCGGTAAATGCCCTTGAAAGCATCCGCCGCAGACATGCTTTCTGCATGGGATATAATCTGACGCGTGACAGGATGTATCGCATCAGGGTTTGTCGCCAACAAATCGTCTATGACCGTATAGCGCTCAGCGACCCAAGCCCCTTCGTAGAGCATATTTGCAATCGCATAGAGCGGCGTAAAGTCGATGTATTTAATCGTTGCCCCTTTTGCTTTCAAAAGGGCGACATCGCGGTCAAATGCGGCTTGCTGGACATGGTCTCCAAAGAATTCGATGGATCTCGCATCAGGGACACCAATGCGCAGTGGCATCGTAATGGCCGTCAGCTTCTCATGCACAAGTGGCTTTGAATAGGCATCCAGCTTGTCAAACCCACGCGCCACAGCGAAGGCCTCATAGGCGTCGTCCACTGTCAACGCAAAGATCGACACGGTGTCCAGCGTACGGCACGCTGGTACGACGCCCGTCGCCGACAAGGCCCCAAGCGTCGGCTTAAGTCCAACGATATTGTTCAACGCCGCAGGCACACGCCCCGATCCTGCGGTATCGGTTCCAAGCGAAAACGTCACGATACCGTGGCCGACGATCACGCCGGACCCACCGGATGACCCACCGGGCACGATTTCAGGGTCCACCGCATTCAGCGGTGCGCCATAAGGGGTGCGAACTCCCACAAGACCTGTTGCGAATTGATCAAGGTTGGTTTTGCCTATCATCAACGCCCCCGCCGCGCGAAGATTGGCAATCACGAAAGCGTCTTTATTTGGCGTATAGGCATAGGCCGGACAAGCGGCTGTTGTTTCGATACCTGCGACATCAATGTTATCCTTGGCGGCAAACGGGATACCCCAAAGCGGCATGTCTGGATCATAGGCGCCAAGGGCTGCCGCCTCGGCCTTGAGGTTGTCGCGATCTCTCAGATGGATAAAAATATTCGGATCATTCACCACATCGAGGCGCGCGAATATTTCGTCGATGATATCAGATGGGCTGGTACCCGACGCATAGGCTTCGCGTAGGGCAGTGAGCGTGAAGGGTAGGTTACGCAGCATTCTGTTCTCCGTTCATTAAGTTAGTTAGCCTGACGCTGCGCAGGCGGTTTTGGCGCAGCGGCCAAAAGCGTTTTGGTATAGTCACTTTGAGGATTTGACATGATTTCTTGGGACGGGCCTTGTTCGACAATTTCGCCGTCTTTCATCACGATCACATGGTCACAAAGAAGCCGCACGACATGCAGATCGTGGCTCACGAAAAGATAGCTCAGCCCCAGTTTTGCCCGCAAATCCACAAGCAGGTTCAGGACAACGGCTTGGATCGACACATCCAGGGCGGCCGTCGGTTCATCAAGGATAAGAAACTTGGGTTCCAAGGCCACCGCGCGCGCAATTCCAACGCGCGCCTTTTGACCACCTGACAATTGATGCGGAAAGCGGTCCAACAGGGACAGTGGCAATCCGACCAACGCGGCCAGTTCTTCGATCCGCGCCGTCAGTTTTACGCCACGCATCTTGCCCAAACGCAGCAGCGGTTCTGCTATGGTTTGGCGCGACGTGTGACGCGGGTTCAAACTATCGGTGGCGTCTTGGAACACCATTTGGATATCGGCGCGCCGCACGTCTTTGGCAAAGCTGTTTGCCGGAACCTGTGCGATG
>JABITU010000313.1 GCA_018668195.1 Tateyamaria sp.
AAAGGTGTTTTGCCCAAAGCGGTAACCGCCTTTGCTGCCGCCTCAAGCCCCGCATCCAAACAGGCGTGGGTTGAGAAATCGCCATTGCAGGCACCCGCCACCGTCATGTTTGGGATTGTGCCTTCTTTGGGCACAAAGCTGGCGATATCTTCGCGCCACATTGGTCTGCCGTTCATGTGACATGTCAGATGAACAGTTGGGTTCCAGCCGCCCGACATCGCCAAGCAATCGGTTGAGATGCTCTGGGTACCAGTAGAGGAACGCACGGTGATAGTTTCCAGCCCCTTACGCCCCTTAGTACCGCACACATGCGCCCCTTTGATTAAAGTATAGTCGCCCAGCGCTTGCACATTGGAACGGCTGTCGATCACTGCGGCCACATGCACACCAGCGGCCTGCATATCCATCGCAGTCCGGTGAGCATCATCGTTGTTCGCAAAGACCGTGATCGCTTTGCCCGGTGCCACGCCCCAGCGGTTTATATAACTGCGCACAGCACCCGCAGTCATAATTCCCGGACGGTCGTTGTTTTGAAACGCAATCGGACGCTCAATCGCGCCTGCGGCTAAGATCGATTGTTTGGCGACAATCCGCCAAAAAGTTTCAAGAGGCGCTTTGCCATCACGCACAGAGGTGTGGTGGTTTACCCGCTCTAGCGCCCCAAAGGTCCCTTGATCATAGACGCCAGCAACTGTTGTGCGCGTCATCAGCTGCACGTTGTCCATTTCACGCAATTGCGCGACGATGCCAGCGGCCCAGTCAGCGCCCGCTTGACCACCAACCTCAAAGCTCTCGCTGTTCAGACGACCACCCATAACGCTGTCTTCATCAGCCAAAATAACGTCAGCGCCCGATTTCGCAGCCCTAAGCGCCGCCATCAAACCCGTTGGACCAGCACCGATCACCAGCACATCACAATGCGCATAGGCGCGTTCATATTTGTCCGACTGTTTTTTGCCACTCAACGCGCCAAGGCCCGCGGCACGGCGAATGATCGGTTCATACACACGTTCCCAAAAGGCACGCGGCCACATGAAGGTTTTGTAATAGAAACCCGCGCCCAAGAATGGGGAAGCCAGGTCATTCACAGCCATCACATCATATTCCAACGATGGCCATGCGTTTTGGCTGCGCAGCTCCAACCCCTCGTAAATCTCTTGAACCGTGGCGCGTACATTGGGATCAGTTGCACCATCACGCCCGACAGTCATCAGGGCATTGGGCTCTTCACTGCCAGCGGTCAAAACGCCGCGCGGGCGATGGTATTTAAACGAACGAGCCATAAGACGAATGTCATTGGCCAGAAGTGCGGACGCAACAGTATCACCTGCAAACCCGCGATATTGAATACCATCAAAGGTAAAGGAGATCGGGGTGCTTTGGTCGATCTGACCTTTTCCAGCAACTCTCATGCCTTTATCCTCTTTATCTCTTTCGCCAACTTCGCGCCTGAAACCTCGTGTGTCACAGTGTTGCGGCTGACCACGATCCAAGAGCCACAGCCAGATTCATGCTGCCACAAATCGCGGTGTTCGCCGGGCTGGTTGTCACGCAGGTAAACGTAGTCCTGCCACGCATCATCCCCTGCATCAGGTGCCGGGCGGTTCAGGGCAACATCGGCCCCTTGATAATAAAACTCGCGGATATCGCGTTCACCGCAAATGGGACATGGAAGGCGCATCAGTTCACTCCACGATGGGAAACTGTCCCATCAAACATTGGTCCGAAGATAAATTGGCAAAATACAAACATCACTGGCCCCTAGTGCAAATTATGTTGAGAGCCCGAAGCCTCTTCATCCATGATGCCAACGCCAGTGCGGAAGCGATCCAAACGATGTTTTGTCGCAACGGGGTGCGGATTGCCTGTGGCCATCAGATGGGCAAAGACGTGCCCTGATCCAGGCGTGGCTTTGAACCCGCCATAACACCAGCCACAATTCACATAGAGACCATCAATATGGGTTTTATCGATGATGGGTGAGCCATCCGCCGACATGTCCATGATCCCGCCCCAACTGCGCAGTACCTTGGCCTTGGTGATCGCTGGCATCAAAGTGCACGCGCTTTCGATCACGTGTTCGGCCATGGGTAAGTTGCCCCGAGAGGCATAGCTGGAATACAAATCCAAGCTGCCACCAAAGACCAACCCGCCTTTGTCAGATTGGCTGATATAAAAGTGCCCCGCCTCATAGGTGATCACGGTATCGATCATCGGCTTTAGCCCCTCAGTTACGAAGGCCTGCAAAACGTGGCTTTCGATTGGGAGGTGCATACCGGCCATTGCCGCCACTTCGCTAGAGCGGCCAGCGGCGGTGATACCGATCTTTTTCGCGTGGATGGGGCCACGTGTGGTTTGCACACCTTTGACCACACCATCCACAACATCGATGCCTGTCACTTCACATTGTTGAATTAGATCGACACCGCGTTGGTCTGCAGCGCGGGCAAAGCCCCAAGCGACCGCATCGTGACGCGCCGTGCCACCACGGGGATGATACAGGCCGCCATAAATTGGGAAGCGTGTTTGGTCAAAATCTAGGTAGGGCAACATTTTTCGCAAAGCGGCGGTGTCGAGCAGTTGCGCATCATCACCTTGGGACGCCATCTGATTGCCACGCCTCGCAGCTGCATCGCGTGAACCATCCGAGTTAAACAGGTTAATAATGCCACGCTGAGAATGCATGACGTTATAGTTCAGGTCCTCTTCCAGACCTTCCCATAGTTTTAGGGAGTGGCTGTAGAATTCAGAGTTGCCCGGCAAACCATAGTTCGCCCGAACGATCGTGGTGTTGCGCCCAACATTACCACCGCCCAAGTACCCTTTTTCCAAAACTGCAACATTGGTGATGCCGTGAACGGATGCAAGGTAATGTGCTGTCGCCAGACCATGTCCACCGCCACCGATGATGATTACATCATATTCGGCCTTGGGTTCAGGATTGCGCCAATGGGGCGTCCAACCTTTGTTACCGGTCAGTCCTTCTTTTAGAACACGTAAACCCGAAAAGCGCATGTTTGATCTCCCACATGGCAACCCTGTCGTGGAACCCACGAAATACTAGGACGGTAGGCCAAGAATTACTTGACACCGTTTCCAAAAAAAACTTCATATTTTCTGTCGCTGATCGTCAATAGAAAAAACAAAAACGCCCCCATTAAATTCAAATGGAGGTGCTTGATTTTCTAAACTGTCTAGGGGTTAGTCTTTCAAACTACAGGCCTTTTGCACGGTAACTGGCCGCAACCTTTTCGATAGAAACCAGATAGGCTGCAGTACGCAGATCTTTTACATCATCACGTCCATGCCAAACTTCGCGCATAGACTGATAGGCAATGCGCATCGT
>JABITU010000314.1 GCA_018668195.1 Tateyamaria sp.
CTGTATCATTGGTTTGTCATGTTCAGAAACAGCGGCTATGCAAATTTCCAACCACACCGTAACATAAAAACAACCGAGGAATTCCGGCTCTATCTGAAAAGACTTTTGCTGATGCCGGTACATAAATTAGATCGATTGCGGGCTACATCGTGGATCAAATTCGGCGGTTTTCCCTATCACCTCGCGCTGTTACAGTTGGAACATGACTCCAGTTTTCAGAATCACTCGCCCTTTTCATCGATGACAGAATTTCTGGATATAGTGATCCAAGGATTTGCTAAGGGTGCCCCCCGACATCATCATCTTGTCATCAAGGCGCACCCACTGGAAGACGAGCGTGCACCAATTCAGCGCATGATTCGCAAAGCAGTGCGCATGTACGGAGTAAAAGGCCGCGTACATTTCGTGCGTGGCGGAAAGTTAGCTCACTTGCTTAACGATGCGCAAAGCGCAGTTACGGTCAATTCGACTGCCGCCCAACAGGTGCTATGGCGCGGCCTACCGCTAAAGATTTTCGGAAAAGCGGTGTTCGACAAACCCGAATTTGTCAGCGACCAATCACTGCCCAACTTTTTTGCATCCCCAACCCAGCCCGACAACCAGGCCTATAAAGAATATCGCCGCTATCTGCTTCAGACCAGCCAAGTGCCCGGCGGTTTTTATTCCATACGCGGCCGACGACGACTGCTGCGGCGTGTAGTGGACATGATGTTGTCATCTAAAGACCCTTACGATGCATTGGACTCGCGCACCGCGGCACCGAAGCAACAGTTGCGGTTAGTGACCTAAGGGCTACTACCCTTATGGCTAGATTTTCCGCAAAAACTCCTGTAAACTGTTGAACAATAAGCGTTCGGTAAAAACGCAGAAGGCAAAAAATAATGTGGGCAAACCCATGTTTTGAGGCAGAATAAAAACAGGTCGAGGAGACCGTGCAGTGATTTTTAATTCATGCAGTTGGGCGCGTGCGTTTGGAGCATTGGCCATTCTCGCTATCGTTTCTTCATGTGGTTTGCCTCAGGTTGGCCCGAACAAGCGCGAAATTTTCGCAGGATCTGTCCAACAGGAAGGCGACGCGTTCATCATTTCGGTTAATGACCGCGTCACCCGCGCAACGGCCGTCAAGCCTGCGTTAGGCTTCTCCGATGCCTTCAAGAACGCTGCCATTTTGGGTTCTGACACTATTCGGCCAGGCGATGTTCTGGGTCTGACGATCTGGGAAAATGTTGATGATGGGTTGCTTTCTGGTCAAGCTCAAAGCGCGACATTGCTCGAAGAGGTTCAGGTAGACGGATCAGGCTTTATTTTTGTTCCTTATGCTGGTCGTATACGCGCAGCAGGCAATTCTCCGGACAGCATCCGGCGCATCATCACCGCCAAGCTCGAAGATCAGACACCTGATCCGCAAGTCCAAGTCCGCCGCATGGCCGGCGATGGATCAACCGTGTCATTGATTGGCTCAATCGGAGCACAGGGCGTATACCCAATTGAACGCCCGACCCAGACATTGGCGACAATGCTTGCGAATGCAGGCGGGGTTACAATTGAACCCGAAAGCGCGCAAGTAACCGTCATTCGCGGCAAGATGCGCAGCCGTATCTGGTTCCAAGACCTTTATGACTTCCCAGAACTGGACATCGCATTGCGCGGCGGTGACCGCATTCTGATCGAAGAAGATACCCGCGCCTTCACGGCTCTTGGCGCGACGGGCGGCCAAGCCCGTGTGCCCTTTGCAGCACAAAACCTCAGCGCGCTTGAAGCGATTGCGCAGGTGGGTGGTCTTCAATCCGCCACTGCCGACCCTACTGGTATTTTTGTGTTCCGCAACGAGCCCAGCGTCGTAGCCAACGCCGTTCTTGGCCGTGACGACCTGATCGGCGCGCAGCGTATGATCTATTTGCTTGACCTGACCAAGCCAAATGGGATGTTCCAAGCGCGCGATTTCGTGATCCGCGATGCCGATACCATCTATGTCACAGAAGCGCCGTACACACAGTTCGTCAAGGTTATCTCAGCCCTGACCAGTCCGTTGGGGTCGGTCAATTCCGTCACGAGCCTCGCGGGTAACTGAACGGGAGCACCGCGTGACCGAGCCGTCACACTCAACCGCCGGACCAGCCAAGGCCCGGCTGCTTTATGTGTTCAATGGTGGTTTTATTTTTCAAGCGCGGCTGCGGCGTGTTCTGGCGCTCAGCGGGTATAAGGTGACCATCGGCATGCCAACTGCCGCTGACTTTGTAGGTGTCTGGGGCAACTCGCCTACGGCCCATCGCGGCATGAGCATCGCGGCAAAACGATCCGCGCAGCTGTTGCGCGTCGAAGATGCTTTTCTGCGGTCAGTCTTGCCTGGGCGCGCTGACAAGGGTGCGCCACTGGGCCTATTGTTCGACACCAAAGGGGCACATTTTGATCCTTCTCAACCGTCGGACCTTGAAGTGTTGCTGGCAACCCATCCCCTAAACAACACGGAACTTCTGCGTCGTGCACGCAGCGCAGTGGACCGCATAAAGGAAGCGCATCTAACCAAATACACCGGTTTTGATCCTTTGGCCCAAGTCCCCCCGCCCGGATATGTGCTGGTTGTCGATCAGACCCGTGGCGATGCGTCGGTCACCGCGTCAGGCGCGGATCGGAACAGGTTTCTAGAGATGCTTTCGATCGCGCAGAAAGAGAATCTAGGTGCGCCAATCCTGATCAAATCTCATCCCGAAACAGTGCAGGGGCTTCGTGACGGATATTTTGCGCAAACAGATTGCAATGAGCGCGTCACCCTGTTTTCGGATCCCGTCAGCCCATGGACCCTGATGAAAGGCGCCGTCGCTGTCTATACCATTTCGTCCGGCATGGGCTTTGAAGCGATCCTTGCGGGTCACCGGCCGCGTATATTTGGACAACCGTTTTATGCGGGCTGGGGCCTGACAGCAGATGAATTTCCACTAGAGCGACGTCAGCGGAAACTGACCTGCGACCAATTATTTGCGGCTGCAATGATCCTATATCCGAAATGGTACGACCCACATCGCGATTGCCTGTGTCGCCTGGAAACTGCGATCGAAGCGCTTGCAGCGGAAACCCGTGCATGGCGCGCGGATCACCGCGGATGGGTTGCCAGCGGTATGCGGCTATGGAAACGCAAGCCACTGCAACAGGTCTTTGGACGATACAAAGCGCTTAAGTTCATCGAGGATCCTGTCCAAGTACGATTGACGGACCGCCCGCAGATGGTCTGGGCCAGCAAGGCTACGCCAGAGCATAAAGATGCCGTGCGTGTGGAAGATGGTTTTCTGCGCTCCCGTGGGCTTGGCGCAGAACTGGTACCGCCACTGTCGCTTGTGACGGACGATTTGGGCATCTACTACGATCCGACACGCCCCAGCCAACTGGAAGAACTGATCCATAAGCGCCAGACCTTGCGCCCGGATCAAAAGGACAGGGCGGAACGGCTTGTGACCGCACTCACCCGCAGCGCACTCAGCAAGTATAATCTGGGGGGCGCTCTGCCTGATTTGCCCAACGACACCAAGCGTGTACTGGTCATCGGTCAGGTCCAAGACGATGCGTCGATCAGGCTGGGGGCTGGATCTGTCGCAACAAATCTGGAGTTATTACAGGCCGCAAGACGCGCAAATCCAGATGCGACGCTTATTTACAAACCACACCCAGACGTCGAAGCGGGGCTTCGGAGCGGGGACATAGATGCACAAAAATTGGCAGATTTTGTTGCGCGTAATGCGGATATTACCCAGCTCTTGGAGACGTCAGATACGCTTTGGACCATGACTTCGCTGGCAGGGTTCGAAGCTATGCTGCGCGGAGTTACAGTC
>JABITU010000315.1 GCA_018668195.1 Tateyamaria sp.
ATTACAGTCATCTTACGCCGCGCCTCAAAAAGGATATGCTCACGGGCAAAAGGTATGAGTTATCGCGGGATGAGTTTGCGGATCAGCATGACACTAATAAATGATAGCGAACAACACGTTGGGCGGATTCCGGTCATTCGCCGCAAGCGCATCTCTATCTTGCCGCTGGGTTGGTAGCGGACGTTCAGTTGGCCTTGAAACGACGGTTTCTTCTGCGCTGCCGCAAGTCGGCTGTGAGCCCATTGTTTCGAATGCTGCGTGGCAAACAGAAGGATGCTTTGCGCGTAAAACTGCCATTCGTTTTTCTTGGGGTGGATATTGTTTCGCATCTCTATTGTGCCTGCCTACTTCCGCCAAATGCGGTTTCGATTTCGACGATATCGCCCTGATTAAGTGCGATATCGCTGGCGAAATGATGAACCTCAACTGTCCCATTGGACCGGTTTATGCGAAGCTGGTTTTTGCCGCCAATTGAATCATTCTGAATGGACCAAACAGGGACGTTGGCATGAGAGTACCCAACTGAAAGCATCGCCGAATTGCGCAACAAATAAGAAACGCGCACACCAGCGCCACCAGAAAACTCACCTTTCCGCTCAGGACCAAAGGACAGCGTTTTCTCCAATACAACAAACCCATAGCGGGCTTCCGCGATCTCGACTGGACAGTTAAACGTGTCGCCGTGGTTGGTTGAGAACATTGCATTCTGACCTGCACGTTTGGATGTCGCGCCCCATCCACCCATCTGTGGTTCGACCATCGCATAGCGGCGTCCGGTATCGGGGTGCTGGCCCGCAATAACCGTGCCAAAAATCGAGGCGAAATGGCCCGCAGGAAGCAAGTTTGGCATCGCCTCAGCCAATCCGTGCCACAGCATGTCGATCAGCTTCATGCGGGTCTCGAAATAATATGCATGCGCCGCGATGGGGCCCGCGTGGAAAAGCGTTCCGGGTGTCGTCAGAACGTCCAAAGCGGCAAATGATCCCGCATTTGCAAAACGATCGTCGTCCACAAGTGCTTTGAAAAAGACTTGGCAAGCCACCACCGCTCCGTCGCGGCTCAGGTTATAGGGGCCATTTGCCTCGGTTGGTGCATCGCGCAGATCAATGGTCATACGGTCATCTGTGATCGTAATCGCAGCGGTCCAGAACGTACCGTCGTCCTGTTCTTCGACGCAGGGGTAGTGACCGGATGGCAGTGCGCAAAGCCCTGCATTGCTGCGTCGTGCGCCGATGGTTCGGGCGGCCTCGATTGCGGCGTTGAGCGGGTCGCGACCGTGCCGTTCACAGAGCTGCTGAATGGTTGCCGCCGCACGGCGTCCAGCCGACACTTGCGCCCAAAGATCGCCACGCACAAAATCAGGCAAGCGACTGTTGATGGCGATAATATCCACCACCGCCTCGTTGCGCACGCCCGCCTCGAACAGGCGGATGATGGGCAGGCGTAAACCCTCAGAAATTATCTCGGTTGTTTTAGTGGACATTGATCCAGGCGTGCGCCCGCCAATATCGCCCCAATGCGCAATGGACGCGACCCAAGCAACACGCTCCCCTTGCCAGAAAACAGGTTGTGCCACCACGACATCATTCAGATGGGTCACGCCGCCATGGTTGGGATCGTTCGTCAGATAGATATCGCCCTCGACAATCGTATCGCCCAGTTTTGCGATAATCGCTTGAACCGACTTGTCCAAGACCCCGATGAAAGACGGGATGCCCGCACCAGAGCTGACCAACTGCCCGTCGCGGTCCAAAACGCCGGTGCCAACATCAAGGACCTCGTAGATGATCGGGCTCATCGCGGTTTTACGCAACACCTCGAACATCTCGATCGCAGCCGCATCCAGCACCTGAGCAATGACGTCCAAGGTGAAACGGTCAACCATCGATGACCCTCAAATCACGAGGAAGGTCGGACAGAATTTCAGGGCCGTCGGCACGCAAAATCACAATGTCCTCAAGGCGTATGCCAAAGCGCCCGGGCAGGTAAATTCCGGGCTCGATTGAAAACACCATCCCTTCCTCAAGGACAGTTTGGGACGATGCCGTGATGTAGGGCGTTTCGTGAATTTCGACGCCCATTCCATGACCCGTGCGGTGCATGAAATAATCGCCGTAACCTGCGTCTGTGATGACACCGCGCGCGGCATCATCGACCACATGCGCCTTAACCCCCGGACGGGCGGCGGCCATGGCGGCTTGGACGGCGGCTTCGACAATTGCATGAATTTCGAGGTAGCCTTCGGGCGGTGTGCCCATCACCGCCATGCGGGTCATGTCGCTGGAATAGCCGTCTTTGCCGCCGCCAATATCCATTACTACCGCATCGCCGCCCTTTAGGGTCGTTTCGCCTGTGTGGTGGTGCGGGAATGCGCCATTGCCGCCAGCGCCGACGATTGCAAACAGTGGTTTCACCTCTTGGGAGGCAAAGCTGTCGTGTATGATGTCAGCGACCTGTGTCTCCGACATTCCGATCTTCATCGCGGCCCAAGCCGCCTGCATCGCGGTGTCAGCTGACACGGCATTGCGTTTCAATTTGCCGTATTCATCCGCGTCTTTGCGCATGCGTAGCGCACCGACGGTGGTTGCGGTGAACTGGCGTTTGGCATCAGGCAAGGCGTCTTGCGCCAATCCGGCAAAATCTGCGCGCATGGTTTCATCCAACACGATGCTTTTGGCGGCCATGGCACCAGATTTTTTCAGTAATGCGGCGAATGCTGCGTCTGGTCCGTCTGCATCGCCCCATGTGTGGAACGGCAGGTCGGTTTGTTGGGCGGCACTTTCGGCCTCTAGCGACGGCATCAAAAATCCCGCGTAGGATTGCGTGACACACAACAACAACGGGCGTTCATCCCCATGCGGACGCACATCAAGCAACCAAGCAAGGTGCGCACCCGGCCCGAGGGCCACAAGGTCCACGCCCTGTTCGACCATGGTGTCTCGAAGCTGATCTAATCTGGTCATTTTATGTCCCTTCAAGCCTTGGGTTCGTCGACGGCATTACCCTATGATGTGCATACCGCCGATACCGATCTATTGGCCCATCATTCCCCAAACCCATGAATTTCGCGCGCGCGTTCAGGTGTGACAAACCCGTTCTTGATGTCCAGTGCCACCGTTTCGGGCGCGCGCTTTTTGGGATCACCAAAACCCGCACCCGATGACGTGATCACACGGACAACATCGTCCGTGGTCAGGTCTAGGCCCGAGACGAAGGCGTAATGCTCACGCTCACCAGCCGCTTTATCGACCTCGATGAAGTTCCCCGACCCTTCGGACCCGCCATTCAGCGGCCAAGGTTTCACGACGGATCGTGTATACCCAGCGGTCAAGAAACCACTTTGCGTCCGAATGCGGTATTCAAGAACCAGCCCCCGTCCTCCATTGTATTCACCCTCGCCGCCGGGGGCGGTGTTGAGCGCCATCTTGTCGATGTACAACCCATTGCGCGCCTCGGAGATTTCGGCGGGCGTGTTGTAGGTTTCACCGTGGAAG
>JABITU010000316.1 GCA_018668195.1 Tateyamaria sp.
ACCGTCAAGGATGCCGTAAGGGTGGTTCGCAGTTACAATCAGCGGCCCATCTTTTGGAATATTGTCCAGACTACCGCCGACTATCTCAAGCGTCAGGCCATAACGCTCAAGCATTACCAGCCAAAAGTCTCGGCCTGCGGCAACGTCTTTCTGATAACCAACGGCACGTTTGATCAACCGCAATCTGCCCGTCGTATTTTCCATAAGACGAATGACCGCACGGCCACTTTTAGTGGTGGCTGAATGAGCATAGCTGATATCACGAGCGATCTGGCGTTTTGAATGCGGCATGGTCTTGGGCTACACTTTCAGGTCTTCAAGAACCGCTATTTATAATTAGAAAACCTTTCTGACCAGCCTTTAAAACGAACGTGCAATTCATTCATTCAGCGACTTTGGACAGATCAGGCCCACCTTGTCGGATCACACCCAAAAGTTCTTCGCGACGTTTGGCAGCTTTAGCCTCGTTCGCGTGTTTGATAGGACCAAAGCCCCTAATTTGAAGCGGAAGTTCGGCCAGAGCAACGATCGCTTCGCGTGTGTTGGTGTTCAGATGGGACAAAACCACATTCATGTCTGCCTCATATTGCTTGATAAGTGCACGCTCCATGCGTCGCTCGGTTGTGCGCCCAAAAGGGTCAAAAGGGGTCCCGCGCAGATGCTTAAGTCGGGCTAGAATACGAAAGTTCCGCATCATCGCTGGGCCGTATTCCTTTTTTATTGGACGGCCGTCTGGGCCATCCTTGGACAAAAGCGGCGGGGCCAAATGGAATTTCACAGTAAAATCTCCATCAAATGCCTCGCGCGCCTTGGCTTCTGTTTGAAGGTGCAACCGTGCCACTTCATATTCGTCTTTGTAGCCCAGCAGTTTGTGGTATCCTGAGGCAACGGCCTTTTTGACGCGATCATCGTCAAATCTGTCGACGAGCTTGCGATAGCGTCTGGCCAAACGCTTTGACTGGTAAGCCGTCAGGTGTTCTACCCGGAAAGCGATCTTCTGCTCTAGCGTTTTGGGCAGTTCGAGCACTTTTGGCGCTGCCAGGTTGCGCGCATCCTGAGGGTTGAGAACAGCCCATCGACCAATATCAAAGGCACGCAGGTTTTTGTCCACAACTGTGCCGTTCAGATCAATCGCCTGTCGGATCGCATCAAGGCTTAACGGCAACAATCCGCGCTGCCACGCGGCTCCAAAGATCATCATATTGGAAAAGATTGAATCGCCCATGGTCACCCGCGCCAGTTCTGACGCATCAAACAGATCCACCCGATCGCGCATCCGCGCCTCAAGCGCGAGCGTGAGGCGATCAGAGGGCAAAGCAAATTCGGTATTACGAGTGAAATCCCCTGTGATAATTTCATGACTGTTCACAACTGCCCCGGTGCGACCTGCACTGGTCAGACCAAGTGTCTTGGCACCAGCACTGACAACCAGATCACCGCCGATCAACGCATCGGCCTCTCCTGTGGCCACGCGAATGGCGCTGATGTCATGCGGGTCATTGGCCAGACGGCAATGGATATGGACAGCGCCGCCCTTTTGCGCCAGCCCCGCCATTTCCATCACACCCGCCCCCTTGCCATCGATATAGGCCGCTTGCGCCATCAAGGCCCCAATCGTGACAACGCCAGTGCCACCAACACCGGTCACTACCACGTTCCAAGTACCCTTGATCGTGGGCAACTCTGGCATCGGCAGGTCAGGAAGGTTTAAATCAGCAGTCACCTGTTTTTTGACCTGCGCCCCTTCGAGGGTCACAAACGAAGGGCAGAACCCTTTGACACAAGAAAAATCCTTGTTGCACGAAGACTGGTCAATCGCGCGTTTTCGGCCAAGTTCGGTGTCCTTGGGCACGATCGAAACACAGTTCGATTGCACCCCACAATCCCCGCACCCTTCACAGACATCGGTGTTGATAAAGACACGCTTGTCGATATCTGGGAACGTGCCCCGCTTGCGGCGGCGGCGTTTTTCAGCGGCACAGGTCTGAACATAAACAATAATGCTGACACCCTCGGTCTGCGCAAAGCGCTCTTGAACCAGCGGCAGATTGACCCGTTCCTGAACGTCTACGCCCGATGGAAATCGTCCAACATCTAAGTCTTCTTTGTCATCGTACACAACAGCGACATTCTTGCAGCCCATTGCACGGACCTCGTTCACGATTCGGTAGGGATCAAGATCGCCATCATTGCCCTGCCCACCCGTCATCGCTACTGCATCATTATAAAGGATTTTGTAGGTTATCGTCGTGCCAGCAGCCAAAGCAGCGCGAATGGCCTGTACGCCTGAATGGTTATACGTCCCATCTCCGATATTCTGGAACACGTGGGGTCGGTTTGAAAAAGGTGCCTCGCCGATCCAATTGGCGCCTTCAGCCCCCATGTGGGTAAAACCAGACGTTTCACGGTCCATCCAGATCGCCATGAAATGACAGCCAATACCCGCATAGGCCCGGCTGCCTTCGGGCACCTTGGTCGATGAATTATGTGGACAGCCTGAGCAAAAATAAGGCAACCGGGCCGCGATCTCTTCGGCATTATCCGCGCGGCGCGCTTCGTCCAGCGTCGCCATGCCGGCTTGAATACCATCTGTGTTGCGGCCCTCATCAATCAGAACCTGACCCAGCTTGGAGGCGATTTCGACAGGGTCGAGCGCCCATTTGGCGCTGAAAAATACGTCGCCCTCTTTCATGCCACCATAGACGCGGCGCCCCGCGCGATTGTCAAAGATGGCTTCCTTGATCTGCACTTCGATCAGTTTGCGCTTTTCCTCAACCACGACAATCACATCAAGGCCCTCGGCCCACTGGTTGAATGTTTTGGTGTCCAGTGGCCACGTTTGGCCGACCTTGTAGGTGGTCACCCCAAGCCGCTCGGCCTCGGATGCATCAATGTTGAGCAGTGAAAGCGCGTGCACCAAATCGAGCCAGTTTTTGCCCGCCGCCACAAAGCCGATTTTAGCCCCCGGTTTGCCCCAAACGCGTTTGTCCATCTTGTTGGCATTAGCAAAAGCTTCGGCGGCATAGCGTTTGTAATCGACCAATCGCGCCTCTTGCTCGATCCGGTCATCCACCAGCCGTATGTTTAGCCCGCCATCGGGCATTTGAAAGTCTGGCGCCACAAAGTTCAAACGATGCGGGTCACCATCCACGACCGATGTCGCTTCTACCGTATCCTTCATTGTCTTTAAACCGACCCAAACCCCGGCAAAACGACTAAGCGCTATGCCGTAAAGCCCATAATCGAGGATTTCCTGCACACCTGCAGGCGATACTACGGGCATGTAAGCGTCGACCATCGCAAACTCGGATTGGTGCAACACGGTCGATGATTCACCGGTGTGATCGTCCCCCATCGCCATCAAAACGCCGCCATTGCGCGACGACCCCGCCATGTTGGAGTGGCGCATCACATCGCCTGACCTGTCCACCCCGGGCCCCTTGCCGTACCACAGGCCAAAAACACCATCATATTTCCCCTCGCCGCGCAGTTCTGCTTGCTGGCTGCCCCAAAGCGCAGTCGCTGCAAGATCTTCGTTCAGGCCAGTTTGAAATGTCACATCCGACGCAGTCAGCTGTTTCAGCGCGCGTGTCATCTGCATATCGACCGCTCCCAACGGCGACCCACGGTAGCCTGTCACATAGCCAGCTGTATTAAGTCCCGCCACTACATCACGCGCCTTTTGCATCAGCATCAATCTGACCAACGCCTGTGTGCCGTTTAACAACACTGGGCTTTTGTCGAGGTCATAGCGGTCGTTCAGTGAAATCTTTTGCGTGCTCATCATTGGCCTCCCTGCCAGGATCAGTCCTGCACCATTTATAATCAAATGTAGGTCACTATTACTGACCTGCATACAAAAATTTGTATATTTCGCATCATTGTTCCACCTCGACAGTGTGAAACTGCATTATTTCAGGTAATGTCTGCATGAATTCAAGAAAGTGATCCACATGGACTGGGACAAATTAAGAATATTTCACGCCGTGGCTGACGCAGGGAGCCTTACGCATGCGGGTGACAAGCTTAACCTGAGCCAATCGGCAGTCTCCCGTCAGATCAGAGGGCTTGAGGACTCACTCAACGCGACACTTTTTCACCGCCATGCGCGCGGGCTCATCCTGACAGAACAGGGCGAATTGCTGTTTGATGCGACCATTGCCATGAACAAGCGGCTCGACGCGGCATCCGCCCGTATTCGCGACAGCGAAGAAGAGGTGTTCGGCGACCTGCGGGTGACCACCACAATTGGTTTTGGCACACTCTGGCTGGCCCCGCGTCTGGCCAAGCTTTACCAAAGTTATCCCGATCTGCACGTGGATCTTATGCTCGAGGAACGCGTGCTAGATCTGCCGATGCGCGAAGCAGATGTTGCGATCCGTATGAAGGAACCAAGCCAAGCGGATCTGATCCGCAAACGGCTGATGACAGTCAAGATGCAGCTTTTCGCGACACAACCGTATCTGGATGAAAACGGTGTTCCGGAACGGCTTGACGACCTCGCTCACCACAGACTGATCTGTCAGAATGCAAATTCGGCGCAGGTCGGCGCCGGATCAAACCTTGTGCAGCACTTACTAACCTATGATGTCAAATCATTACTGACTGTGAATAATTATTTCGGTGTGCTGCAGGGCGTACTACAAAATCTGGGGGTTGGCATACTTCCCGATTATGTCAGCCAAGACGAACCACGCATTGTTCATGTCCTGCCAGAAGTTGAATCTGCGGATGTGCCTGTTTTTCTCGCATACCCAGAGGAACTGCGCCAATCCAAGCGGATAGCAGCCTTTCGGGATTTCGTTCAGGATGAGATTATTGCCTATCGTAAGATACTCAGAGAAAAAGGGAAAAACAAAGCCATGCGCTGAGCGCATAACGGCCATACCAGCAAATTTTCACATTCTGCCTTGTTTGCACGCAAGTGCACGCATATTTTGCAGCATGAAGAAACGCAGCGTAGCACGCCGTCTCTTCGAACCTCCCTGTTGGACTTGGCCGAGCTCAGTGCTCGGCCTTTTTTTTAAATATATGTTGCGCTGTGTTAGTTTCGCTTGCAGCTCACAATTAAAATCACTCATGATTAAAGACTAGTTTTGGGTAGGAGAAAAAAGCCATGATCAGGCATGCACAAATTTTACGCGTTTGTTGCGCAATATTGGCCCTGACCATTTGTTTGGGTCTGGACGCTCCAGCTCATGCCCAGTCACTGATGCCAAGCACCTCATCAACTGCCACGCAGATCG
>JABITU010000317.1 GCA_018668195.1 Tateyamaria sp.
CCCGCATCAACGATGGCCTTGTCGACTTTGGCGTGGCTCATCACCGAGGTTAAAAGGAACAGCGCATTTTCCCACTCGCCACGGTCGATGCGATTGCCGTCTTTGTCGAGGATGCGGCCGTAATCGGCATCCATGAAGGCATAAGACCCACATTGCAGTTCATTAAAGACGTTCGAGGCGCTCTCGAAATAATAGGACCCTGTGCCGCCGCCGCCAACGATATCGCACTCCAACCCGGCAGCTTTCAGCAGGTTGACGCTTTCTTGGACTTCATCGATGGCGGTCTGGGTTTTGCCTTTGCGATCCTCATACGAGTCCAGATGTTGCATGGCACCTTGATAGGCCTGAATGCCTGCAAATTTCAGACCCTCTGCGGCATCAATCGCCAATGCCAAATCCACAACGGGTTGGCCGAATTGCACGCCGCAACGGCCCGCGCCCACGTCAATCTCAACCAGACACTCAATCTGGGTGCCGTGTTTTTGCGCCGCCGCTGAAAGATTGGCAACATTGTCGATGTCATCCACGCAGCAGATTGCGCGCGCGCCGAGCTTTGGCAGACGCGCCAGACGGTCGATTTTTTCTGGCTGCGTCACTTGGTTAGAGACCAGCACATCCTTGATCCCACCACGCGCAAAAACTTCCGCTTCGCTAACTTTCTGACAGCACACTCCGCACGAGCCGCCAAGGCTTTCCTGCAACAAGGCCACATCAACAGATTTGTGCATTTTACCGTGTACTCGGTGGCGCATACCGTGAGATTTGGCGAAATCGCCCATCTTTTTGACATTGCGCTCCAGCGCATCAAGATCGAGCACCAGACAGGGCGTCTGGATATCAGCCTCATCCATGCCGATGAAGGCAGGGATATCATATCCGACTTCGAAGTCTTCGAGTTTAACTTGCGTATTCATGTTGTTATCTCCTCAACCCTTGATCCAAGGGAGTTTATCCATATCCACATTGCCGCCCGTCACGATGACGCCCACGCGCTTGCCAGCAAAGATGTCCGGGTTTTTCAAAATCACTGCCAGCGGCACAGCGCAGCTGGGCTCCATCACAATTTTCATGCGTTGCCATGTCAGCTTCATCGCATCGATAATTTCCTGCTCGCTTGCGGTCAGCACGTCCTCGACAAACTGGCTCACGAAATGCCAGGTGTTTTCCTTTAGCGGCACCTTGAGCCCGTCCGCGACCGTCACCGGCGCATCATCTGCAATGATATGACCGGCCTTGAACGACCGCGCTGCATCATCCGCTTGTTCGGGTTCGGCTGCATAGATTTTGATATGAGGGGCCAAATTCGACAATGTCAGGCAGGTGCCAGAGATCATGCCGCCGCCGCCGATCGGGGCCACGATAATATCCAGATCGGTGATTTCTTCAATCAACTCCAGCGAACAGGTGCCCTGCCCCGCGATCACGCGTGGATCGTTATAGGGGTGCACAAATTCAGCCCCGGTTTTGGCAGCAACCTCGGCAAAGACCGCTTCGCGTGACGTGGTCGATGGCTCGCATTCGGTGATAATGCCGCCGTAGCCCGTGACTGCGTCCTTTTTGGCCTGTGGTGCTGTGCGCGGCATCACCACATGACACGGGATGCCCCGACGCCCCGCGGCATAGGACAAAGACAGCGCGTGATTGCCCGACGAATGAGTTGCCACGCCGTTTTTGACCTGCTCGTCGGTCAGACCAAACACCGCGTTCGACGCACCGCGCACCTTGAAAGCGCCAGCCTTCTGGAAGTTTTCGCATTTGAAGAACATCGTCGCACCGGAAATGTTATCCAGAAAACTTGAGGTCAGGACCGGCGTGTTGTGGATGTAGGGTTTGATCCGGGCATGCGCCACGCGCACGTCGTCGATGCTCAGATCTAGGCTGGTTGAATTAATGTCTAGCATATCCCAGCCCCCTTATGCGGCAGACTTGATTTCAACAGATCGGCTGGCACGGAAATGTTCCTGCGCTGCAATGACGCCACTGCCCAGCTTGATTGGATAATCAAGATCGGCCATCGCCATTTCGATCGTGGCGAGCCCGGACAGAACCATCACATCTGTGAGGCTGCCCAAATGGCCAATGCGGAAGGCCTTGCCATTCATCTCGCCCAGACCGACACCAAAACTCACACCATAAGCGCCAAATGCCTGATCCGTCAGCGCGTTACTGTCAAAGCCGTCGGGCACACGGATCGCGCTGACCGTGTCGGAATACAGATCCGGCGACTGCGCCACCAGTTCCAGACCCCATGCATCTACCGCACGACGCACCCCTTCGGCCAAACGGAAGTGGCGCGCATAGACGTTGTCGAGGCCTTCTTCGAACAGCATCTTAAGGCTCTCTCGCATGCCGTAGATCAGCTGCAGCGGCGGGGTATAGGGAAATCCGCCTGAGGCATTGGCCTTCATCATGTCGCGGAAATCAAAGAAGGTGCGGTGCAGCCTCGCCGTCTCCATATGATCCAACGCCTTAGGGCTAACCCCAAGGATGGCCATACCAGTTGCCAACATAAAACCCTTCTGAGACCCAGCAATGGCGATATCGACGCCCCAGTCATCCATCCGGAAATCCATCGACCCCAGTGAGCTGACGCAATCGACAAACAGCATTGCTGGATGGCTCGCGGCATCCATAGCTTTGCGCACACTGGCGATGTCAGACTTTACACCAGTGGCCGTTTCATTGTGTGTGACCAGAACGGCCTTGATTTCCTGGCCTTTGTCGGCGCTCAGGGCGGCCTCGAACTTATCCGCTGGCGCGCCGTTGCCCCAAGGGCATTCGATGATCTGAACGTCCAGGTCATGCCGCTGGCACAAATCGATCCAGCGGTGGCTGAACATGCCGTAGCGGGCAACCAGAACCTTATCTCCAGGGCTGAGTGTGTTGCAGATTGCTGCCTCCCAACCACCGGTTCCACTTGACGGAAATGTGACGATCTTGCCTTGTGTTGTCCGGAACACCTTCTTGGTGTCCTCCAAGACAGGAGCGAAGGTCTCTACAAAGTCCGGCGCACGGTGGTCACGCGTCTGTACATTCATGGCTGTGCGCAGCCGGTCGGGGATATTCGTAGGGCCTGGGATAAAGACTGGGTTCTGGTCTGACATGGTGCATCCTCCTGATTCTTAAGATCAGCATAGACCTACTCAATCAGAATTCAATTTTATCGTAAAATACTTTTACGAAATGATTTTAAATGTAAGATATTGATTTAGCTTTATTTTAGCTTTACACAAAGCGATTACTAAATGTGCAGCACAAAATTCTCTACACTGGATACAAAAAAAGTTGTAGGAATTGAAAATGGAACAAACACCCACAACCCCGCAAAAACGAAAACGCGGCAGACCAAAGTCGCAGTTCAGCGATGGCCCTCCTGAAACCCTCCAATCCGTGGAACGGGCGCTCGCTATTCTAACGAAAGTTTCGCAGCTGGAACGCACCACGCTGTCGGATCTTTCGCTCTCTATGGGCATTCCGACAGCCACAGCTCACAAGGTTCTGAGGACTCTTCAAAAAAGTGACTACGTTGCCTTTGACGAAGATACGCAGGACTGGATGATCGGCATCGAAGCCTATCGTACAGGTGCCTCCTTTCTCAATCGAAGCGCCCTGACCGAAGTCGGGCGGAAGGTCATGCGCTCATTGGTGCAAACAACGGGTGAGACTGCGAACCTGGCGATACATGACAGACTCGAAGTCGTTTTCATTGGGCAGGTCGAGACGCCCAAACCAATTAGGGCCTTCTTTCCAACGGGGTCGCGCTCTGCACTTCACGCATCTGGGGCCGGAAAGGCAATCCTCTCAGCCATTCCGGACGACCGTGTACGACAGATACTTGAGGCATCGGGCATGGAGCGATTCACGAGCAAGACCATTATATCACCGACCCGTCTGTTCGAAGACCTGAAACGAGCCGGCGAATTGGGTTGGGCAGCGGACCGCGAAGAGCGATATGAAGGAATGTCTTGCATTGGTGGCGTTATCTTTGACGCGAATGAGCAGCCCATCGCTGCTGTATCGATTTCGGGCCCGAGCAGCCGATTTACAGAATCAAAAGTTGCAGTGTTAGGCAGTGCTGTTGCCAAGGCAGCGCGTGAAATCACCCTCCACATCGGAGGCCACGAACCCGGTACGTGGCGCGATAGGGTGAATTGATTTCTGCAAGCTTGGGACAATTGAGGCTGTCTGCTCGGCGGATTGCGCCCGTACAAGGCCCAGGACGCACGAAGTGGGGTAAAAGGAACCCCATTGACGAAGGACATCAGACGTGCGGCCCCCGACCGCTTGGGGGCGGGGGCTGCCAGTTTAAACAAAGTCACTGCGCGTCAAACGGCGTGTGTTTTGACGAAACCCACCTAACGAACACCAGCTATTGCGCAAGGTATTCGTTGGTAAACCAGTCTGACAGATCGGGACGCGTCTCCAGCAGATCGCCATCGCCATCACGCAGAATGC
>JABITU010000318.1 GCA_018668195.1 Tateyamaria sp.
GGCGTAATGGCCTTTATGCTGGCATTGAATTACCGCGTACGGGTTGATGCCATTGCTCGGGCCATTTTTTATACGTCAATCGGCTCTTTGCTTACCATTTCACTCGTGGCTGGGCTATAAACTGCAAAATGTCACTCAAGTCTAACCCTGCCCCCGCACCAGAACCGCTAGTCCGGACGTAACGACAACAATGCCCAACCACTCGATTGCCACAGGCGTTTCCCCAAGTATGGGAATGGCCAAAACAGCGGCAACCGCTGGAACTGCCGAAGAAAATGCCGCTGTCATTGTCGCCCCAAGGTGGCGTGCCGATAACGTAAAAAATATCACAGCCAAAAAACCGGGGCCCAATCCCTGATAGAGCGCATGAAACGCCGCGACCTGCCAATCAACCTGCGCAAGTCCCTTGGGCAAGGCAAACCACCAGATGGGTAAAAACACCATCGCGTTTGGTAGATTTACCAATACGAGGGCCTGGGTGGGCATAATTTGCCAATGCCTAAGGGCAAATATGTAGATTGATAACGATGCTGACGCTCCCAGAAACAGAGCAATACCAGCGCCTATTTCGGCGCCTCCTTGAACCATGCCATTCCATCCCAGCAAAGCGCCCCCACAAAATATCAATGCGATAGCCAACACTTGCCAACGTCCCGGTGCAACACCCGTTACCGCCAAAACAATCAGCGAGGTAAAGAGAGGCAAAGACCCGTTGGCAAAGACACCACCGTATGCAGCTGACGCCCGCTCAAACCCTAAAAACATCAGCAATGAATACATGATTCCCGGGCCGGTCACGGCAATCAACACGATGACGCTCAATGGTAAGTGACGCGGCCACCAAGCCCAAACGAAAGGTAGCGTTATGCTGCCGGCCACAATAAATCGCAATCCGGTCAGATCAAACGGCGTCAATTCCGTTGTCACGCCTGCACGAGAAAAAACCACAAAGCCAGACCACACACAGATAACACCAAAAGCACTTAGCCACCCGATAGTTCGATTTTGCTGAGACATGGCACCTACCTTTATGTGATGAAAACGGAACGCGTGACACGGATAAAGACCCGACACAAATTTACCGTGTTAAGCGCTGCATAAAGAAAGGGCGCCGACCTGTATGGTCGACGCCCCTTTTATGATCAAAATTGGTGCGGATCACAGGTCAAAGCGATCCAGCATCATCACCTTGTCCCAGGCGCTTACAAAATCTGCTACGAATTTTGCTTCGCCATCAGCGCATGCATAGACTTCAGCCAATGCACGTAATTGTGAGTTCGATCCAAAAACCAGATCAACACGGGTGCCTGTCCATTTGACTGCTCCGGTCACGCGATCATGGCCTTCATAGGTGCCGCCTCCGGTGTCTGTCCAGACTGAACCCATGTCCAGCAGGTTGACAAAAAAGTCGTTGGTCAGAACGCCAGGACGGTCTGTCAACACACCCGCAGTTGACTTATGTGCATTCGCACCAAGGACGCGCAATCCACCAACCAAGGCCGTCATATCCGGTGCTGACAAGGTCAAAAGCTGCGCACGATCAACAAGCATCGCTTCGGCTGACAAGGCAAAATCGCTGGCCATGTAGTTCCGGAACCCATCTGCTTCGGGCTCTAGCACGGCAAAGCTTTCTGCGTCTGTCATCTCTTGGGTGGCATCACCACGGCCCGGAGTAAACGGAACGGTGACGTCATGTCCTGCCGCCTTTGCTGCAACCTCAACAGCAGCACACCCGCCAAGAACGATCAGGTCGGCCATAGACACCGGTTTGCCAAACCCGGACTGAATACCTTCGAGAACCGACAAAACATGGGCCAACTGTTCAGGCTGGTTCACGTCCCAATCTTTTTGTGGCGCCAGCCGGATGCGCGCTCCGTTGGCGCCGCCGCGTTTGTCCGACCCGCGGAAAGTAACTGCCGAGGCCCAAGCCGTCTGAACGAGCTCTGAAACCGTCAGACCAGACGTCATGATTTGCGTCTTCAACGCGGCGATATCGCCATCATCAAGGTCCTCTGCGTCACCAGAAGGCACTGGATCCTGCCAAATCAACGTTTCATCTGGCACCAACGACCCTAGGTACAATGGACGTGGTCCCATATCGCGGTGAGTCAGTTTAAACCACGCGCGTGCAAAGGCATCAGCGAACAGTTCCGGGTTGGCGTGGAACCGCCGCGAAATCTTTTCATATTCTGGATCCAACCGCATGGCCATGTCCGCTGTGGTCATCATCAGTTTCACAGGAACATCCGAGCCATCAACCTCTGGAGCGTGATCTTCGGCTTTCAAATCCTTAGCATGCCAGATATTGGCACCGGCTGGGCTTTTGGTCAGTTCCCAGTCGTA
>JABITU010000319.1 GCA_018668195.1 Tateyamaria sp.
GCCTCGTCTGCCATGGCCTGAACGGATGTTGCGTTTGAAACGTCGACCTGCGCGCTGATCCCGCCGATCTCGCGGGCCACCTCTGCGGCACCCTCACTATTGATATCCGCGACCATAACTCGGGCACCTGCGGCGGCAAAGGCGCGCGCAATCCCGTGACCAAATCCACTGGCTGCGCCGGTAACGATAGCGGTTTTACTGTCAAGCTGCATGAGAATACTCCAAGATTAAACTGCGCCTAAGCGCGTAAAAGGCATCGCAAGCATGTGGCCAACGTTTTCAAGCACATGGTTGCCGGTGTTTGGCATCAGTAGGTCGCGCGCCCCCCAGACTGATCAAAGCAAAAGCCGGTGGTAAAGCTCGCCTCATCCGAGGCCAGCCAGCACGCCATCGCGGCAATCTCTGCAATGGTGCCAAAGCGGCCCATGGGGATCTTGGATTGCATAAAGTCGATGTGTTCTTGGGTCATCTGATCGAAAATCGCAGTGCGCACGGCGGCGGGTGCGATGGCGTTGCAGGTCACACCAGTTGTTGCCAGTTCCTTGCCCAGTGATTTGGTCAGCCCGATGACCCCAGCCTTTGAGGCGGAATAGGCAGGGGCGTTCGGGTTCCCGTCTTTCCCTGCGATGGAGGCGATGTTGACAATACGACCCCAGCCCTTGTCCCGCATGAGTGGGGCTGCGGCCCGGCAACAGTAAAAAATAGCATTCAGGTTCAGGTTATGCACCTTGAGCCAGTCTTCGACGGGGTACTCCCATGTGGTTGTATTTGGGCCGGTGATGCCTGCAGAACAAACCAGAATATCGGGCGCCGCCTGTGCCATGGCGGTTGCTACTGCGGCATGGTTGGTGACGTCGATCTGGCGGGTTGAATGAGCGCCTGTTGCTGCAAGTGCATTTGCATCAATGTCCCAGACTTCGACAGTCCCACCTTCGGCTGCAATGCGGTTGGCGATACCCCGGCCAAGTCCGGATGCCCCGCCTGTGACGACAGCATGGCGACCTTGAAATCGATTTTCAAAAATCATGAGGTGTGCTCCTGTTGCAGGTGGGGCAACGGTCTATATGGCTCATATGTCTAGCCCAAGTGTGATCCTGAGCTTGTAAAAGGAAATATTTAGCCATGATGTGCCGCGACAGTTTTGAGGGTTGAAAAGCCGTAAAGCGCCTCGAATCCTTTTTCGCGTCCATGGCCGGATTTTCCGATCCCGCCAAAGGGCAGCTCAACCCCGCCACCTGCGCCGTAATTGTTTATAAACACTTGCCCGGCGCGCAACGCCTTGGCCAATCGCATTTGCCGCGCGCCATTTGCAGTCCAGACACTGGCCACAAGCCCGTATTCTGTCGCGTTTGCGATCGCGATCGCGTCTGCTTCGGTATCAAAGGGAATAAGAACCTGTACAGGGCCAAAAATTTCCTGCTGAGCCAGCACGTGGTCGGGTGGCACATCTGCAAACAGGGTTGGCACCACGAAAGCGCCGGTTTTAGGGGCATCCCGCATATGACCGGTCGCCGCAATACGCAGGTCAGAACCTTGTTCCAGAAACCCGTTCACGACTTCCTTTTGTCGCGCCGAAATCAGTGGCCCGACGCGCAGATCATTCATTGCTGGGCCGACGCTCAGTTCCTCATAAGCGGTGGCCATCCGATCGCACACCGCATCATAGAGCCCCCGTTGCACGAGGATCCGCGAAGAGGCCGAACAGGTTTGCCCCGCGTTCTGGATGCCCGCATTGACCAGAACGGGAAGTGCTGAGTCCAGATCCGCGTCGTCAAAGACCACCTGCGGTGACTTTCCGCCAAGCTCCAGCGTGACCGGCACAACGTTCTTGCCTGCCGCCTGTTGGACCAGAGCACCGGTGCGCACCGATCCGGTAAAGCTGATATGTTGCACATTGTGGTGGCCGGCCAATGCCGCACCCGCTTCGGCGCCAAGGCCGGGCACAATATTTAGGGCCCCGTCCGGCAGGCCGGCATCCTGACAGATGCGGCCAAAGGCCAGCGCGGTCAGGCACGCCTCTTCGGCGGGTTTCAGAACACAGGCATTGCCCATGGCAAGCGCAGCACCGACGCTGCGCCCGATGATCTGCATCGGGTAGTTCCAAGGCACGATATGCCCGGTAACCCCATGCGGCTCGCGCAGAGTATAGACGGTGTAGCCGTCCAGATAGGGGATGGTTACACCCGTTATCTTGTCTGCCGCCCCGCCGTAAAACTCCATGTACCGGGCAAGAGCCACTGCATCAGCGCGTGCCTGACTGAGCGGCTTGCCCACGTCATGCGCCTCGATCACGGCAAGTGTGTCCACGTGCTCCAGAACGCGGCGACCAATATTGCTTAGGATACGGCCGCGTTCGGAGGCCGTCATCCGCCCCCAATCCGCGGCGCGCGCGGTATGTGCTGCAGCAACTGCTGCGTCAATATCCTCGGCTGTGCCGCGGGCAATTTTCGCAAGCAGACTGCCGTCTGACGGATTGGCAAGATCGATCGTCTGCGCGGTTTGGCACCATGTGCCGCCAATCAGCATTTCGGTGGGATCGAACCACAGGGCATCATGCATATCGGTTCCTTTCTGGCAAAATGGGTGCCGCATCTATTAGCGTGCGGGTGTAGGGATGTTGTGGGTTTTTAAACACAGCACTTGTTTGGCCCTGTTCTACGATTTTTCCATTTTGCATCACCATAACGCTGTCTGTGATTGTGCGCACAACACTAAGGTCATGGGAAATAAACAGGTAAGTCAGATTGTACTGGCCGCACAGCTCAGCAATCAGGTCGAGGATCTGCGCCCGAACCGATACGTCAAGCGCGCTGACGGCTTCGTCGAACACAATCAACTCTGGGCGGATGATCAGTGCGCGGGCGATGGCGATCCGCTGTCGCTGCCCCCCGGAAAACTGATGTGGGTATTTCGTGGCATCATCAGGTGACAGGCCAACGTCGGTCAGAGCGGCGGCCACGCGGTCCGCCCGTTCTGCTAAAGAGGGTTTTTGCTCCAGCAGGTGAAACGGTTCGGTGATCAGTCGCGCAACCCGGTGTCTGGGGTTGAAGCTGCCATAGGGATCCTGGAACACCACTTGCATACGGCGACGTACGTCTAGGTTTGGCTTCCCCGCCGAAAACACTGGCACATCTCCAAGCGTGATCGCGCCGCCCTGCACCGGTTCCAGCCCAAGGATTGCGCGGGTCAAGGTTGATTTGCCGCAGCCGCTTTCGCCAACAAGGCCGACGCGCGCACCCCTTTGGATGTCGAAACTGACCCTGTCTATTGCACGCATTTGACCGGGGTGTCGAAACAGCGCAGTCCGCGGCAAAGGATAATCGCGGATCACATTTTGCACCTTCAGCAGCGGTTCAGCCTCGACCGTATCTGGCAAGGTGACGTGATGGGACGAAGCCGCAAACAGCGCCTTGGTGTAGAGGTGTTGCGGCGCATCCAATAGTGCGGACGTTTCGCCAGTTTCGACGATGCGGCCGTGCTGCATGACGGCAATCCGGTTCGCCATGGATGCGACAACTGCCAGATCATGGGTGATCATCATCAACCCCATGTCATCCTCGCCGGCAAGATCGACGAGAAGATCAAGGATTTGCGCCTGTGTCGTAACATCCAGCGCTGTCGTCGGCTCGTCTGCGATCAACAGCCTAGGGCCGCAAGCAATTGCAATGGCGATCACCACACGTTGGCGCTGCCCACCAGACAAGGCATGCTGATAGCGCGACGGCGGCACCTTGTCGGGTGGCAATCCTACGCGGGTCAAAACTTCGGCAGCGCGCCTTATTGGATCAAGGTCAGGTCGGTGCAGTCGGACTGCCTCAGCCACTTGAGCGCCAATGGTTTGCACCGGGTTAAGAGCTGTCATTGGTTCCTGAAACACCATACCGACCGTGTTGCCGCGCAATGCGCACATCTGCGCCTCGGGTGTTGCGGTCACTTCCTGACCATCGAGCGTAATATGCCCAGTCGTGGTGCTGCCTTGGGGCAAAAGTTGCATTACGGCCAGTGCGGTCATCGATTTCCCTGAGCCGCTTTCGCCGGTGATTGCAACAACCTCACCCTGATCAACGCATAGCGACACATCCCGAAGAATAGGCGCGCCGTTTATGGTCAGTGAAATGTTCCGAATGTCGAGCAGGCTCATGACCGGGCCACCCGAAGCCTTGGGTCCAACACATCGCGCAGGCCGTCGCCCAGTAGGTTCAGGCCCAGAACGGTAAGGATAATCGCAAAGCCGGGCACAAGCGCCATATGTGGCGCGATGCTGACCAGTGTTTGTGCGTCTGCCAGCATCCGCCCCCAGCTGGGCGTTGGCGGCTGTGCGCCAAGACCCACATACGACAGAGCCGCCTCGGCGAGAATACCAAGCGAGAACTGTATAGTCGCCTGCACAATTAGCAGGTTGGCGATATTGGGCAGGATATGCTCGGCGCTGATCCATGCGGCGCCCTTGCCAGAAACCCGTGCAGCAAGGATGAATTCGCGCGCCCACAGTGACAGCGCACCACCCCGTGTGACCCGTGCAAATACTGGAATATTGAAAATGCCGATAGCAATGATCGCATTGATCGCCCCTGCACCGAAAATGGCGGTGATCAGGATCGCGATGACCAAGGACGGAAAGGCAAAGATCAGATCGTTACCACGCATGATGATTTCATCTGCCCAGCTGCCGCGTCTGGCTGCGGCCCACAGTCCAAGCGGTACGCCCAAGCTAAAGCCAATGCCAACCGCCACGACGGCCACTGCAATTGATGTGCGCGCGCCCACCATGATCATCGAAAAGATGTCGCGCCCGAAATGATCTGTTCCCAGCCAGTGCACGCCATTCGGGGCTTGAAGCTTGGATGGAATATCCATTGCGGTATGCTCGAACGGTGTCCAGACAAAGGACATAAGGGCGGCCAGAACCATCAGCGCAGACAGCGCCCCACCAAAGATCAGATTGCGGTTCATGTGCGTGACCTCAGTCGCGGATCAACAGCAGCATAGGCCAGATCGACCGCAAAGTTCACCACAATGACAGCGAACACCAGCAGCATTGTTATCGATTCAACCACGATCAGGTCTCTGGCTGAGATCGACTGAAATATCAGTCGCCCAAGGCCTGGCAAATAGAACACTTGTTCAATGATGATCCCACCCGCCAGAAGAAACGAGAATTGCAACCCCAGGATTGTCAGCACCGGGATCATTGCGTTGCGCAAGCCGTGACGCCGCAGAGCTTGCGCGCGTGTCAGCCCCTTGGCGCGGGCGGTGCGCATGAAATCTTCACCCAAGACATCTAGCAAGGCAGACCGCATGACACGGGCAAGAATTGCGGCCTGTGGCAGGGCCAGCGCAATGGCGGGCAGGGTCAGGGATTTGAACGCTGCAAAGGTGCCCTTGTCCCAGCCCGCAAAGCCGCCGGCCGAGAACCAGCGCAGATTGATCGCAAAGACAAGCACCAACATCATGGCGAACCAGAAATTGGGAATGGCGATGCCCAATTGGGTCGCGCCCATCACGCCGATATCACCGGCCCGGCCGCGTCTGGCCGCCGCATAGATGCCAGCGGGAAAGGCAATCAGGGTTGAAAGCGTCAGCGCATAAAGCGCCAGCGGCAGCGATACCCAAAGCCGATCCTTTATCATTTCCGACACCGGCGTGCGATATTGATAGGACGTGCCGAAATCCCCATGTGCCATGCCGCCGATCCAGCTCGCATAGCGCTGCCATTTGGGTTGATCAAGACCCAGCTCAGCCCGCAAAGCTGCCAATGTGTCTTCTTGTGCGTTGATCCCCAGCATGAAGGATGCTGGATCACCGGGGGCCACTTCGATCACGGTAAAGATCACCAGCGACGCGATAGCGAGGCTGATCAGCAGAGATATGATCCGTTTCAAAGCGTAGCGCAACATTATGTCGACGTTAGGCGGCTGCTTCGTTACTGGCAAGCGCGTCTGTGAATGTTAATATGTCCTGCGCGCGTCTTTCCGATGCCATTCCCTGCGTCGTTGCACTTTGCGAGACGGATACCACTCGCAATACCATGCGCAGCTTGGCATTAGGTTTTACTTTGTCCGAGTCCATATCCGCAAAAATAGCAGATCACTTGCCTGTTCTGCTCATTCTATTACACAAGCTTTCATGGCAGATCCTTTGTTCATTGGGTCCGAGATATATCGCGGATCAAGCTATGGTGCCCGGCACCCCCTCAGGGTACCGCGTGTGTCTACTGTGATGGATCTGAGTCGTGCCATGGGGTGGCTTGCGCCTGCGGTTTTTGTGCCTAGCC
>JABITU010000320.1 GCA_018668195.1 Tateyamaria sp.
CATCACACTCGTGGAGAAACGCACATGAATTTTGGACTTTCCGAAGAACAGGAAATGATCGTTGCGACTGTTCGCAGCTTTGTGGAAAAGGAAATCTATCCCCATGAGGCAGAGGTAGAACGCACGGGCGTCGTTCCTGCCGACCTTGCGCAGGACATCAAACAAAAATGCATGGATCTGGGGTTTTATGCCTGCAACTTTCCCGAAGAGGTCGGCGGCGCGGGTTTGAGCCACGTGGATTTCACCCTCGTAGAGCGTGAACTGGGGCGGGGGTCCATGGCGTTGACGCATTTTTTTGGACGCCCACAGAATATTCTGATGGCTTGCCGGGGCGATCAAAAAGAACGGTACCTTTTGCCTGCGGTGCGCGGCGAACGGATGGACGCACTGGCGATGACCGAACCAGGCGCTGGATCGGATGTGCGCGGCATGAAGTGTCAGGCTGTTCGGGATGGCGGCGACTGGGTCGTGAACGGATCTAAGCATTTCATTTCGGGCGCAGATCATGCCGATTTTTTCATTGTCTTTGTGGCTACCGGCCAAGACGACACGCCAAAGGGCCCCAAGAAACGTATCACCACATTCCTTGTTGATCGCGGCACCCCTGGCTTTGAGGTGCGCGATGGTTACAACTCGGTCAGCCATAAGGGCTACAAGAACTGCATCCTCGACTTTGACGATTGCCGCCTGTCGGATGCGCAGGTTTTGGGCGAGGTCGACGGTGGTTTCGCGGTCATGAACGAATGGTTGTATGCCACGCGCATCACAGTTGCGGCATTCAGCGTCGGACGCGCGCGCCGATGCTTTGACTATGCCCTGAGCTATGCCGCTGAGCGCGAGCAATTCGGTCAGGCCATCGGAAAATTCCAAGGCGTGGGCTTCCAGATCGCGGACATGATAACCGAAATCGACGCCGCTGACTGGCTGACTCTGGCTGCCGCGTGGCGGCTCGATCAGGGCCTGCCAGCAAATCGCGAGATCGCCTCAGCAAAGCTTTACGCCAGCGAAGCGCTTGCACGGGTCACGGATACGACCTTGCAGATCTATGGCGGTATGGGCCTGATGGACGACTTTCCGATTGAACGGTTCTGGCGTGACGCCCGGGTTGAACGGATTTGGGACGGCACATCGGAAATCCAGCGTCACATAATTTCGCGCGACTTGTTGCGCCCGCTCGGGGCCTGATCTTGCTTTGCCCGATTGCAATAGAAAACTGAAAAATGCAGGACCAGATCGTCACATGCGAGGAAAAGGGCCCGGCACATGGCTGATCTGAACCGGCTGATATGCCCCCGCTCCATCGCCGTTGTGGGCGGAGGAGCGTGGTGCGAACATGTCATACGTCAGACAGAGCTTATGGGTTTTGACGGGGCTATTTGGCCGGTGCATCACAAGGTTGCAATGGTCGCGGGCTATGGGGCCTTTCCCAGCGTCCAGGACCTGCCCGAGCCACCTGATGCCGTCTTTGTCGGCGTAAATCGGCATGTCAGTGTTGATATTGTCGAACAACTGGCCCAGCTTGGCGCAGGCGGGGCAGTCTGCTTTGCCTCAGGCTTTGCCGAGGCTGCGGGCGAAGATGCCAGTGGCAGCGATCTTCAGGCCCGTCTGGTTGCAGCAGCAGGCGACATGCCGATCCTTGGTCCAAATTGCTATGGCTTTATCAATGCGCTGGACGGTGCTTTGCTCTGGCCAGATCAGCACGGGTGCAAACGTGTGGATCGCGGCGTGGCAATTCTAACCCAAAGCTCGAACATTGCGATCAACCTGACCATGCAACAGCGCGCCCTGCCGATTGCCTATACGGTGACCTGTGGGAACATGGCGCAGACGTCACAGGCCAGCATCGCACAGGCATTGCTGGATGATCCGCGCGTTACAGCAATAGGTCTGCACATCGAAGGGTTCGGCGACCTGCGCGCCTGGGAGGCATTGGCCCGAACGGCGTATGACCGTGGCGTGCCGCTGGTGGCTCTCAAGTCCGGAGCATCAGATCACGCAAAAAGTGCTGCCATCTCGCATACTGCATCGTTGGCGGGCAGTGATGCCGGCGCGCAGGCTCTGTTGAGCCGTTTGGGCATTGCGCGTGTCAGTGGCCTGCCTGAATTCATCGAGACGCTGAAACTATTGCATTGTACTGGGCCGCTTTCAGGCCAACAGGTGGCATCGATCAGCTGTTCGGGGGGCGAGGCCAGCCTGATTGCGGATCTGGCAGAAGAAACAATGCTCAACTTTCCGCCGTTGACATCAGCACAAACGGATCAACTGCGCGCAGCGCTCGGGCCCATGGTCGCTCTCAGCAACCCGCTGGATTATCACACATACATCTGGCGCGACGCGCAGGCGATGACAGCTGCCTGGGCCGGAATGACCGGAGCGGGCATCGACATGACCTTTTCGATCGTGGACTATCCAACAACGGATCCCACCGACTGGGACTGCGCCACGCAAGCGGCTCTGTCCGTCCGGCAGCAGACCCATGCGCCTTTTGCCGTGGTGGCCACTTTGCCGGAACTGATGCCACTCGACGTAGCGGCCAAGCTTATGGAGGGAGGGGTCGTTCCGTTCATGGGCCTGCGCGAAGCTCTTGCGGCGACAGTTGCCGCAAGTTCGATTCAAGCGCCCCACAACATGCCGTTGTGTCTGGGCGCCTCCCCCGAGGCTCTTGTGACTTTGACAGAAGCGGACGCCAAGGCGCAGCTCGCCGATTTTGGGATGCCGGTGCCGGAACACCGGGTGTGCACGCCAGCCGCCATCACCGCTTTGACGCAAGGGATGACCCCGCCTTTTGCAGTAAAGGGAATTGGCTTTGCGCATAAATCTGAACATCAGGCCGTGCGCCTTGGGGTGTCCTTTGTGGATCTTGAGGGCGTTGCAAAAGACATAGGGTCCGACACGGTCCTGGTGGAAGAGATGGTAACGGACGCCGTGGCCGAATTGCTGGTTGGTGTGACCCGCGACCCTGCGCACGGATTTGTTCTGACGCTCGGGGCTGGGGGAATTCTGACCGAGATATTGCAAGACACGGTATCTTTGCTGCTTCCGGTCACCGATACCGAAATAAAAACAGCCCTCGGCACGTTGGCCTGTGCGCCCCTTCTGGCGGGATATCGCGGCAAACCGGCCGCTCACTTACCCGCGATCGTCGACGCTGTTCTTGCAGTGCAAGCATACATTCTTGCACATGCCGACAGCGTCAGCGAAGCTGAGATTAACCCGCTGATCTGCACGCCTAACCGGGCAATCGCAGTAGATGCCCTTATCAGAAAGGCCTGAGACATGAGCCCGATCAAGACCCATCGCGATGGTTCGATTTTGCAAGTGACGTTGGACCGACCCAAGGCCAATGCAATTGACCTCGCAACAAGCAAGATTATGGGTGATGTGTTTCAGGATTTTCGCGATGACCCGGATCTGCGGGTGGCGATTGTCACTGGGGCCGGGAAGAAATTCTTTTGTCCCGGCTGGGATTTGAAAGCCGCCGCCGATGGCGATGCCGTGGATGGCGACTACGGCGTAGGTGGTTTTGGCGGCTTGCAGGAAATGCGCGCGATGAACAAACCAGTGATCGCTGCCGTGAATGGCATTGCCTGCGGCGGGGGTCTGGAACTGGCGCTGTCGGCCGATATCATTCTTGCCGCCGACCATGCCAGCTTTGCACTACCGGAAATTCGTTCAGGCACTGTTGCTGACGCAGCCTCGGTCAAACTGCCCAAACGGATCCCCTATCACATCGCGATGGAGCTTTTGTTGACAGGCCGCTGGTTCGATGTGGACGAAGCGCATCGTTGGGGGTTGGTCAATGAAATCATACCCCAAGATCAGTTGCTTGATCGCGCGTGGGACTTGGCGCGCCTGCTCGCCTCGGGTCCACCGCTGGTCTATGCGGCTATCAAGGAAATCGTGCGCGATGCCGAAGATGCAAAGTTTCAGGATGCGATGAATCGCATCACCAAAAGCCAGTTGCCCACGGTCGAAACGCTTTACCGTTCAGAGGATCAACACGAGGGTGCTCTGGCCTTCGCGGAAAAACGCGACCCCGTCTGGAAAGGGCGCTGACCCGACAGAAGAGCTAGATCATAGCGGTTTCAGAGTTTCATATCACTTGATGTCGACGGGCAAGCCACTTGGCACCTGCATCGGAATTCCCAAGCGACCTATCACCGATGCCTGACCAGTGAGCGCATTCAAAAATGCAAGTACGGCGGCCTGATCTTCCTCGGCCATCGCGCGCGGTTTAAGCGTGATGGCGGCGCGTTGACGCGCAATTTCGCGCGAATCCTGCCAAATCATGAAATCTATGTCTTCCAGCCAAGGCGCAGTTGGCAAGGCGGCCATTTCCCGCTTCCAGCTGTCAAAGCTTTTCAACGGGTTAAGGTGGTGGCGCACAATTCCTTGGAGAGTCGGAAACGCGCCGTTGTGCCCATAGGGCGCCGTCAGCGCAACGTTGCGCAGCATTGGGGTACGAAAGGCATATGCATCGGCCAGATCGTCACTTTCACCCATATGACCTACGTCCCGGACCATAGGATCAAATCGGCGCGTGCGGCCCGGGCCGAACGGGGGCACACCGATGGCATGAAAATCCTGTTCACTCATCAGCGGGCCTGAATGACAATTCGCACAGCCACCAGACCCATAGAACACATCCATCCCTCTGATTTGCTGCGCGGATAGTGCGCTTTGATCGCCTGCAAGATAAGCATCAAACGGACTGTCAAAACTGGTCCATTCAAAAATTATGAAGGCACTGAGCGCATTGGCGATATCTGCAATTTTTATGCCCTCGGCACGCGTGATATGGGGATAGGCGCGCATGAACCGTTCAGCATAGGCAGGGATATGTCGAACCCGCTTGGTTATAATCGGCCAAGCGTAATCAACGCGCTTGTGCACAGCACCTACGACCTCGTTTTCCTTGGGGTTTCCAGCCATCTCAAACTGAGCAATAAGCGGAAAAATTGCCTGCGCTGCCAATAGGTTATCCAATCCCTCCGGCAGCCATTCCTCAGCTGGGGAATTAAAGCTGTTTTCAAAGGTTTCCGCCGCACTCAGGCGGCCGTCGTGGAACATCGTGTGAAGGTTGCGTGCGCCCAAGTTCCAGAGGGCTGTGGCATTGCGGGGGATGCGCTTGCGTATACGGTTATCGCCAGTACCAGCTGTCCTATCCGGGCCTAAGCCAGTGCCACCCTCGCCAATCCCAAGGCTCAGTCCGTCAGATGTCCCAAGGCTGGGGTGATGGCAAGTGGAACAAGCTATATTGCGGTTTCCTGAAAGGATGCGATCATAGAAAAGAAGCTGGCCCAGTTTGGCTTGCGCAGGATCAACAGCAATGAAATCATTGGCTGTCAAAGGGCGGGGCAAACCATCTGCAAAGGCAGGTGCCGCGCAAAGGAGAAGGACATGCGAAAAATAGCGATAGCTCTTGCTTTGATGGCCGTTCCAGCATTTGCAGAAATCGAGCAAGCACGCGACCTTATGGAAGCCGGGGCGTATGAAGCGGCGTATGATGCTTTGTGGCCCGCAGCCCGTTCGGGCAACGCGGATGCCGAGGAGCTGATCGGAGTACTTTATGCCCTTGGCCTTGGCGTTGAACGCGACGACGAGCGGGCGTTCGAGTGGTACTTGCGTTCCTCGTTGAAAGGGCATCCTGGTGCCCAAAGCGGTATAGGCTGGTATTATGAGGTCGGACGCGGCATGCCTGCCCCAGATCTGGTGCGCGCCTACATGTGGTACACTCTCAGCGCCATTGGCGGCGATCCGGACGCTGCGATTTCGCTGGAAGAAGTCGTTAAAAAAATGACTCAGGCGGAGATTGATCGGGCGCATATTCTAGTCGCTGATTACAAGGTTTGGATGTATCCATTCAGATGAGTTTGGCAGGGGGAAGGAAACTTTAAAACCCCTAGTTTAAGTACTTTTAGTGCGTCCTTAATATTGGTGCGCATTTGCGTGCTTATATGATTTTTCTGTTATTTAGACTTTGTTTCACAAATGGGTTGATGAGATTCACTGCATGAATCCAGCGTGCTAGCAGAGAGGGATGAGCGGTTGGGTCCCTTCGAAATACAAGTCTAAAAATTTGTTGTCTTACAATGCCAGCTTGATGCGGCGCGGATTGTTGTTGATCCGTTGACTGGCAACACACGTTTACATGTGTAAGAGGTTAGTTTGATCCTGAGATGGTTTGGACGCCACCGCCGAGCGGCAAGCATGGTTTCAGTGACGCTGCTATTCAGGCCTGATTGACGCTGAAAGCCTTATCTGGCTTGCCACTTCGGCAGAAAAATGGGTTTGTCCAGAGCCTGCTGCCACTGGTTGGGCTGGATTGGGTAGCACAGGTTTTCAATATCTTATGTCGACCTTAGAAATAATTAAACATGAACCTTTCGTATCGAGGTTTCAAAGGACCGCTGAACCGGCTCATTGATAACACAGATATTAATGCCGAAGATTAGGGCGAGTGGAAGGCTCGCAAAGATGGCTGCGCTAAACGTCGCATTGCGTAAGATTCACATAGATATCGACGAAGAAACGCTCGAGGTACGGGCTGTCTAAGTCACCACCAAAAACATCGGCGATGCTCTCATGCTACCCGAACCTTTGAACCAAATCCCACCTGATCAGAATGTAGGAAGTGTCACTGGAGACGGCGCGTATGACACATGCAAATGCCATGAGACAATTGTGGCCCGCGATGCCCATGCGGTCATCCAACCACGCAAGAATGCAAAGCCCTGGAAATCGAAGAGTGCCAGAGCCGATGAACGAAGCGAAGCGGTCAGTTCGCAGCGATATCGGGGCCATTTCCTGTGGCGCTGATAGAGTGATCTAAATCTAAAAGTTAGTGATGGCCCTGACGGGCGGCATATCATATTATTGTCGACGCGCGGCAATTCTCGCAGAGAAAAGGATATGCATTGTGTGGAATAAATTGGCAAATCTCTGACGGCGAGGGACTTTGATCGGCAGGTCTCAGAAAGCCAAATTCGAATCGCCGTTCTCAACCGCTACACAGCTCTTGGCATACCAGTAAATGAGCCAGCAGGCTGAGCGTGTCGGTAGTAAAGTGAACGTATATCTTTCACTTAATTTGTGCAACAAATCCAAGATCCCCCACAAAGACTCTTGCTAAAGACCTTGATCTGGCTGGCTAGCCAAGTTTGACTGACGCATACAAAGAAATGGGAAATGAATATGAATGATGAAGTTACTGGCGGATGTCTCTGTGGCGATTTCGAATATCGGTTTAACAGGAAAAGTGTAATTTCGGCGCACCATTGTCACTGCACTGACTGTCAAAAATCCACAGGCTGCGGCAAGGCCACAATTGTTATTGTTCCGACAGCGGCACTTGAAACGAAAGGCGCGCTTAAATTCTACAAGGTGAAAGGCACCGCTGGAAGCCATATCAGTCGTGGATTTTGTGATGAATGCGGATCACCTGTATTGAGCCGTATCGAGGAAAATCCGGCGGTACAGATTATAAAAGCTGGCTCCATGACAGACAGCAGCTGGCTTGAAATCAGTTCTAGTATCTGGTCAGATTCAGCGCAGCCTTGGTCACCTGTGGACGACCGATATCCTGCCTCTTCCGGAAATCTGCAACGATCATAAACTTATACCGGTACATGTTTCGTTGCCTGTTGGATGAAACGTGCTTTGATCCAGCCAAGCATGAAGCATACTTGCGGCCCGGTGAAATTCGGGTTTTAAAATATGGCCTTGCGCAGAGGCGCCCAGATTTTTTCAGCGGCAAGCTGATTTGGCTTGATTTGGTAGTGGCAAGAGTATTTTAACCTCTGACACCTCACTTCCTCCCGAAGAGAGCGATTGCTAAGGTAAGTGATAACTCTGACATCTGACGACGAAACAGGCTCAAACCTGGCTTTTTCCAGGTTGGTCGCGCGCGCGGCTGTTGGGCATTGTGTCACTGACCTAAAACCCAAGCGCTGCCATTGCGGTGTTCCGTACGCAGCAAAAAAGCGTGCTGGACCGATTTAGGATCAGGTCAAGCTGACATCCAGCTGCGCCAGAATGGCATCGCCCATTTCTGTGGTCGACATGGGTGTGCCACCCTCGGGGCCCATAAGATCAGCCGTGCGTGCGCCACCGGCCAGAACGCTTTCGATAGCGGCCTCCAGTCGCGCGGCCTCGTCTCCTTTGTCGAATGAATAGCGCAAGGCCATTGCAAAGCTCAGGATACAGGCGATCGGGTTGGCCTTGCCTTGTCCGGTGATGTCGGGGGCAGAGCCGTGCACCGGCTCGTACATCGCCTTGGGTCGACCGTTGGCCATCGGTGCGCCCAGGCTGGCTGAAGGCAACATTCCCAGCGAACCGGTCAGCATCGCGGCACAATCGGACAGAACGTCGCCGAACAGGTTGTCCGTGACGATCACGTCAAATTGCTTAGGTGCCCGTACAAGCTGCATTGCGCCGTTGTCGGCATACATATGGCTAAGTTCCACATCGGGGTAGTCCTCATCATGGACTTTTTGGACGACCTCACGCCATAGGATGCCGCTCTCCATCACATTGGCTTTTTCCATCGAACAGACCCGATTGTTCCGACGACGTGCCAGTTCAAAGGCAGAGCGGGCAACGCGGTCAATCTCTGATTCAGTGTATCGCTGCGTATTGATCCCGACACGTTCGTTGCCTTCCTCAAAAATGCCACGCGGTTCACCGAAATACACGCCCGAGGTAAGTTCGCGCACGATCATGATGTCCAGACCTGCGACTACATCCTTTTTGAGCGATGAAAAGTCGGCCAGCGCGTCAAAGCATTGCGCCGGGCGTAGGTTGGAAAACAGATCCATTTCCTTGCGCAACCGCAGCAGGCCCCGCTCTGGTTTGACCGAGAAATCCAGATCATCGTATTTCGGGCCGCCTACAGCGCCCAGCAGAACTGCGTCAACCTCAAGCGCTTTTGCCATCGTGTCATCATGCAAGGGTGTTCCATGTGCATCATATGCTGCACCACCAACAAGATCCGTACTCACGTCGAAGGGCATATCGCGCTTGTCGCCGAACCAGTCGATGATGCGTATGACTTCGGCCATGACTTCGGGGCCAATGCCATCTCCGGGCAGGATCAAGAGCGACGGGTTGGGCATGACGGGATTCCTTTGGTTGCTTGGTGTTTCGCCTATCCGCAGAGCACGGCAGGGTCAATATCCCAAGTCGACCCAAACGAGCCTGTGGCGGCTTGTGGTGGCCACGGTCCGGGCTTCAGGATCATCTGCCGCAGGCCACATGACGCCAGAGTCCAGCACTGCCCAATGAATTGACGGAAGCACATAATCGACTCGCAAATTGCCGGGCACCGGATCCGCCCAGTCGACGGTATCTGTGCCGGCAGCACCAGTGGGGCGCACTTCTTGGAGGCGCATATCTGCCAGCAAATTGTCGATTGCAGACCGGATACCGTCACTATCGTCTGGGTCAAGATTGGCATCGCCTGCGATCACAAAGCGGTTTGCCGGGGCTGTGCCAATGTCACCATCCAGTACCTGCTGCCACAGTCGTATTTCATCGTGGTTACGGCGGCTACTGCGGTCTTCGGGGCCATCAAAAACTGGTGGGCTGGCGTGAAAGGTCATCAAGTCAAACTGGCCTTTTGGTACATCGATCGGAACAATCCAATGCCCCGTGGTCGATAACCGTTGCACGGCAAGTGCGTCTTCACTTGGAAACGGTCCATCTGCGGTGACTGGCAACAAAGCGTTTGGAACGTCTTTCCACAGAAGATCGGACAAATCCTGAACGCTATCTGTCAGGATGGGGTATCGAGACAAGATCGCCATGCCGCCATGGCCCGAGAACCGGCCGTAGCCTTGTGCATCGGCCGGCCCACCCAATTTACCATCCCCGTCCATATCCAATCCGGTTGGCATCCCAGCATTTGGGCGCAACGCGAAATAGTGCGGATAATCTGCCGCCTTTGCCAGAATGCTCAACGCCTCGGCCGTTAGATCGTAGTCAAAATTCTGAATTGCCAATACGTCGGCATCCGCTGTCGCAATAACATCAAGTACAGCGGCGATTTGCGGATCTTTGCCACGTGCCAGATCACGCAGCAACAGGCCGGGTCCATCACGCTGAAGTTCAACATTGTAGGTGGCGATGCGCAGAGGCTGGGATTGGGCTGGTAGGCTCAGGGCCAGCAGCAGACCGCATGCAATTTTCAGATAACCCGCAATTCGCCTTCCGACGTGGTAAAGGCCCGCTTGCGTTGGTCGCGCGCTATTTCGGCAATCCGCTGCATCGCGATGCCGCGCATGATCATGTTGGCGGGAAAAAAGGCCCATGCGGTCAACGTCCAGATCAAGGCTTGAGGGTTTTGTAGCATGAACGGGTCTATCAGGTCAGCAACAGCCTTGACCACTGCGGGAATGACAAAGGGCAAAAGAAAACCAAAGGCAATATTGAGCCACGCATCGCGCCGTAACCGATGCAACATTTTGGGGCCAGCCGTAGGATTGAACAGGGGAAAATTTACCCATAAATTAAAGAAAGATCCCGGCGTGGGCCATCCCCTAACCCGCACTAGAAACACAAATGCTGACACCGCAAGCACCGAGATAAGGCAGGAAATTCCAGCCGCAGCACGTACCGTCTGGGTGAGTTCGACATCTGTTCCGGCAGGCAACATTAACACCACAAGTCGGACTGGGGAAAAGGCAAAGTCGAAACCGCTGCCCACAATTGTGCCAATTGACGTCAACGCCTCTGTGAAGTCCGTGGGTTCTGCCATGCCCTTACCAATCAAACTTAGGATCAGGACCGTTGCGAACAGCGCAAAAAAGCGCAGGCGATTAACCGGAGCTGCGTCGCGGAATTCCACGATGCTGGGACTGTCTGAATAGTACTCCAGGAAAACCATAACCGCAGCGATAAGAGAAATAAAAACAGTTGCTTGAGATGAGTCTGTTGATACACTTGGCAGTGTAAGCGCCGGTGTTGCTACGACCAGTGCAACCAAGACACCGCGCAATGCCGCTCCTGTTATTCGTGCTATCATGCCCTTACCTTTCAAACTGGCCAGCCACGATACTTTGTCGCGGACTTGTTCCGACTTGATCCCGTCAGCTGAGACGAGCGCCTCATTTTCGCCACAATCTTGCCTTGATTGGCCCAAATGCTCAAGTGTCAGAGCAAGTATAAGACAGAAGCGCCAGCTTTTTAGGTAAAGGTGTGATGCCTTTGTGCATCATTTGAGTTGGTAAAATTTTGTCGGGTCCAATGCTGTTTGATTGGGCCCGACAGAACGCATCGCGTTAACTATAAATCTGCCGAAAGTGATTGACCTCTGGCTCAGACCCAAGGGCGCGCTTGGGAGGCGATGGCTTCAAAGCTGTCAATACTGTCCGCCTTGGCCATTGTCAGACCAATGTCATCAAGGCCTTCCATGAGGCAGTGCTTTTTGAATGGGTCAACCTCAAAGCTAAAGACTTGGCCATCCGACTTTGTGACGGTTTGTGCCTCTAGATCCACGGTCAATCGCGCGTTTGCGCCATTTTCTGCGTCTTTCATCAACACATCCACCGTCTCAGGCGGCAGTGCGATTGGTAGGATCCCGTTCTTAAAGCAGTTGTTATAAAAGATGTCTGCAAAACTGGGTGCAATGACACAGCGAATACCAAAATCCTTGATCGCCCAAGGTGCGTGCTCGCGGCTTGATCCGCAGCCAAAGTTTTCGCCAGCCACGATGATCTCAGCTTGGCGATAGGCATCCTGATTAAGAACGAAATCTGGTATCTCGTTACCCTGTCGATCATAGCGCATTTCATCAAACAGATTTACGCCCAGACCTGAGCGCTTGATCGTTTTCAGGAATTGCTTGGGTATGATCATATCAGTGTCAATATTGACCAGTGGCATGGGCGCTGCGATGCCCGTCATTGTGTTGAATTTTTCCATCACATCATCTCCCGCACATCAGTGAGCTTGCCCGTCAGCGCCGCCGCTGCAGCCATGCCCGGCGAAACCAAATGTGTACGGCCCTTATAGCCCTGGCGTCCTTCAAAGTTGCGGTTCGAGGTGGAGGCGCACCGCTCACCCTCGGCCAGCTGATCGGGATTCATTGCCAAACACATCGAGCATCCTGCCAGACGCCATTCGAAACCGGCCTCTTTGAAGACGTCGGCAAGCCCTTCATCTTCGGCTTGTGCACGTACAAGGCCAGATCCTGGAACGACCATGGCGCGTTTAACCTTGATTTTTTTGCCTTTCAGAATCTCGGCAGCCGCCCGCAAATCTTCGATCCGACCGTTAGTGCACGATCCAATAAAGACTGTGTCGATTTCAATGTCCGTTAGCGGTGTGCCGGGCGCCAGCCCCATATAATCAAGCGAACGTTGCGCCGCGCCGACCTTGCCGCCATCGAAATCGGACGCTGCTGGCACATTAGCGGTTATTGGAAGCACATCCTCGGGCGAGGTGCCCCAGGTCACGACAGGTGCAATGTCTTCGCCTTTGATCGTGATGACCTCGTCCCAATGGGCGTCATCGTCCGAGTAAAGGGTCTTCCACCATGCCAACGCAGCTTCCCATTGAGCACCTTTGGGTGCGTGTGGACGGCCCATACAATACGCAAAGGTCTTTTCATCCGGTGCAATCAGACCCGCGCGTGCGCCGCCTTCGATTGCCATGTTGCAGACCGTCATGCGCCCTTCCATTGAAAGATCGCGGATGGCTTCACCGCAATATTCGATGACATAGCCCGTGCCACCAGCGGTTCCGGTCTGGCCGATGACAGACATGGTGATGTCTTTGGCCGTCACGCCGGGCGCTAGCTTGCCAGTGATCTCGACCTTCATATTTTTAGATTTCTTTTGGATAAGCGTTTGAGTGGCCAGCACATGCTCCACTTCGCTGGTGCCGATACCATGCGCCAATGCGCCAAACGCGCCGTGAGTTGCGGTGTGACTGTCGCCGCAGACGACGGTCATGCCCGGCAGCGTCCAGCCTTGCTCCGGCCCAACGATATGAACAATGCCCTGTCGAACATCAGATACCGGGTAATAGTGTATGCCGAAGTCCTTGGCGTTCTTGTCCAACGCGGCCACCTGAATGGCGCTGTCATCTGTCATGTTCTTGGGGTCATCCCGCCCGGCTGTTGTGGGTACGTTATGATCCGGTACTGCAATCGTCTTGTCAGGCGCGCGCACCTGACGATTGGTCATGCGCAGCCCTTCAAATGCCTGAGGGCTGGTCACTTCGTGCACAAGGTGGCGGTCGATATACAGCAAACAGGTGCCATCTTCGGCTTCGTGGGCGACATGCGCATCCCAGATTTTGTCATAAAGCGTTTTGGGGGACATCAGGTCCTCTCCCTTTGGGTTGTAGAGACATCGAAAACATCGGACGTATATTGCGTGAGGTCACCCACGCCTCATCGCCTTGCTAAGACTGTGTGCGTCGCTCCGAAAAAGCGTTCGCGCAAACGGGCGCGGTCGTCCATATCAAAAAGGCGTATCATAGCGCCCGCTGTTACCCGGATTCCTGCGCCTGTTCAAGCAAATGCAGCCATTTGTGGCTCCATGATGTGCATATCATGGATACCGGCACTTGCCCTGTATGCTGTTGGTTCGGTCACACGGGACGCATTAAAGCGTTGTGAGAAAAAATTTAATTATTCAACACTTTCGAAAACCAAAGGTTTTTTTGTGTTAGATAATGCCCAAAGCTTTCGGTATTTCATGAAAGGCTATAGTGACCACATTGAAGCCCAAAGCATTGATCAGATGAATTGCCGCTGAATTCCATTCCTCATTCGACAACTCATCTAATGGCGATTTTGGGCGACGCGTCAGGCCAGATGCAGACCCCAGATAGAGGGCGCGGCACTCTCAACCGCACAAAAATGCAGAAAGAGGTGCATCTGCCGCACCCAGAAAGGTTTGGCGTTTGTTGAAATGTTGTTAAAGGGCTGTTACCGTGTTGGTAAACTAGTGCCGAAGATTTAGCGGCGCGACGAAAAGGAGGACACTGTCCTGTCAATCTCTGCTCAAGCGGGTCAACCCGCTGATCAAGCTTCGGTTGTTATGACTGGCGCCACATCCAAGGCCACAAGCGAGACACTTCTGGCTGAAATTCTTTCCTCACTTTCCGATGACAAGGCCGGAGATGTTGTGCAGATGGATCTGCGCGGTAGAACCGAGATTTGCGATTACATGGTTGTTGCCACGGGGCGGTCATCCCGGCAGGTCGCGGCCATATCGGAAAAACTTGTGGAGCGGCTAAAAGCGATGTTTGGACGCGGTGCGCGGGTCGAAGGCAAAGATACTGGTGATTGGGTCCTAATCGATACGGGCGACGTGATCGTACATGTATTCCGGCCCGAAGTACGAGAATTCTATCAGTTGGAAAAGATGTGGCAACCAACCACAGCCGCAGCCAACTGAACGAATTCTAGTGCGTTTCCATCTGTGCGCTGTAGGTCGCCTGCGCGGCGGTCCAGAAGCGGATTTGATTTCAGAATATATAACGCGTTTTGACCGGACGGGCCGGGGCTTAGGCCTTGGGCCGCTTTCCGTCGTGGAAGTTGAAGACCGCAAGGGCGGTGGGATGACAGCCGAGGCTCTCCTGCTGCGTCGTGCCCTACCAAAGGGTGCCGTAATTTGTTGTCTGGACGAACGGGGCAAGGTTGAAACTTCGCCTGCGTTTGCCAATCGGTTGGCAGGTTGGCACGATACCGGGCGTTCAGATGTGGCTTTTATTATTGGTGGTGCTGATGGAATTGCACCGGGTTTGCGCGCAGATGCTGATCATCTGTTGTCTTTTGGTAAGATGGTTTGGCCGCACATGCTCGTTCGGGTGATGCTGACAGAGCAATTGTATCGCGCGGCGTCGATTCTTGCTGGCGCGCCGTATCACCGGGTGTAAGCAAAAAGCCGCTACGAGTCATATTCCTGTGGGCTCTATTCCAGGGCATACGCGCCTGTAACCGATTATATCTGGCAAGACGAAGTATGGGATCCTGGTTGACCTTATTGGTCGAGCTGCAAAGAAATCGAGCGCTGGGAGCGCCAAGCCAATGTTGTTAATTAATCAATTTTGATAGATTTGTTTCTACTTTAACCGCTGAACAGACGGTAATGCAGCCGCCATGCGGTTACGTTTTCGTGCCCAATAGAATGTTGCGAGAGTGTGACGCGAATTCACGACGCCAAATTACTGCAAGTGTAAAGGCTGTGGCGGTCATCAAGGCGATTGGACCTGCAAGCCAAGCGACGACTGTCAACGCGAAATAGACGGACCGAAGCCCGCGATTGAATGATCTGGCAGCGGTAATATGGATCTCTCCGGCCTGGCGTGCACGAATCATGCATCCCGGATTGTCGGCATCATTCGGGACCGCCGCCATCACCACTGTCGCGTAGCCGAACAATCGGTTGGCCCATGCGAATTTGAGAAAGGCATTGGTCAGAAACAGAGTTAGGATCACCAACTTAGCCTCCCAAACAAAGACGGGAGCAGTCGCCAAAACCAAATCGTTGGCCACGCCTGCCAGCCGGTCGGCGTTTCCAAGCACCGCCAATGTACCACCAAGGGCGATAACCGCTGTTGACGCAAAGAAAGCGGTTGCTTGTCGTAGGCTTGACACGACCAAGGCGTCAAAAACCCGAGGATCGCGGGTGATCAGCTGCATCATCCATTCGCGGCGAAATCCGGCCATGATTTGCGACGTCGAAGGATTCTTTGCTTTGGGCCGCTCTATGCGCCAACTGATGAGCAGCCAACCAGTCACCAGCAAGCCAAGCGCCAAGAAGTCCAATGCGTCAAAGAGTAAGATGCGATCAAGCCAATTCATGGTGTGGCCTTACACTGCAGAATCTAGGATTGCATCCTGCAAAAATTGGTAATATTAATTTACCAATACTGAGGAGGTTGCCATGGAAATGCCCATTCCCAATTCTGCCGTTCTCGCGCGCAAAGCGCGTGTGGCTGAACGTCTACTCGAGGTGTTGCCTGTTGATGCGGTCATTGATGACCCTTCCGAGACGCGTGCCTATGAGTGTGACGCGCTGACCGCGTACAGATGCCCGCCCATGCTGGCCGTTTTGCCTGCTTCGACAAAGGAAGTGGCGGATGTCCTGCGCATTTGCCACCAAGAGGGCGTGCCGGTGGTGCCGCGCGGATCAGGGACATCGCTTGCAGGCGGTGCTCTTCCGACTGCTGACTGTGTGATTCTGGGAGTTGCACGGATGAATGACGTTCTGGAGACCGACTACGACAACCGTTTTGTTCGGGTGCAGACCGGGCGCACAAACCTGAGCGTAACGGGCGCTGTCGAATCGGACGGCTTTTTCTATGCACCTGATCCGTCGAGCCAGTTAGCTTGTGCTATTGCTGGCAATATCGCGATGAATTCGGGCGGGGCGCATTGCTTGAAGTACGGGGTGACCACAAACAATCTGATGGGTGTGACCATGGTTCAGATGGACGGCACCGTGGTTGAGATTGGCGGCGCGCATTTGGATTCAGGCGGGTTGGATCTGCTGGGTGTTATTTGTGGATCTGAAGGTCAGTTGGGCGTCGTCACAGAAGCTACATTGCGCATTCTGCACAAGCCCGAAGGTGCCCGGCCGGTGCTGATGGGTTTTGACAGCACGGAAATAGCAGGTGCGTGCGTTGCCGATATCATCAAGGCAGGTGTGCTGCCGGTTGCGATCGAGTTCATGGATCGTATGTTGATCGAAGTCTGCGAAGATTTTGCCAAGGCGGATTACCCGATCTGTGAAGCGCTGCTGATCGTTGAAGTTGAAGGATCAGAGCAAGAGATCGATGCGCAACTGGCGTTGATCACAGAGATTGCAAAACGTCACAATCCAGTAGCCCTGCGCGAAAGCGCATCATCCGAAGAAAATGCGCGCATCTGGGCAGGCCGCAAAGCAGCCTTTTCGGCTGTTGGCCGGGTCAGCGATTACATGTGCCTTGACGGGACTATACCCGTTACGGAACTGCCCTATGTTCTGCGCCGCATTGGCGAGATGTCAAAGGAATATGGCCTGGCCGTGGGCAATGTATTCCATGCGGGCGATGGCAACATGCATCCGCTGATTTGCTATGACGCGAACAAGCCCGGTGATCTTGAGATCTGTGAAGAGTTTGGAGCGGAAGTTCTAAAGCTATGCGTGGATGTTGGAGGGTGCCTGACGGGAGAACATGGCGTTGGTATCGAAAAGCGCGACTTGATGACATATCAATACGCGGCCTCTGACCTCGAGGCGCAGATGGCCGTCAAAGATGTGTTCGATGATAAGTGGTTGTTGAACCCCGCCAAGGTATTTCCTTTGGCTGTGTCTGAACCCCGTCGTGCTGTGGTCATGGCAGCAGAATAGGGCATTCACGCAATCTGTTGGGATCAGGCAACCGCCTTTGCGGCAAGGAATTTCGGGCCAAAAGAAGATGAACATGTTGAAGACAGAAGATGAATTGGCAATCGCTGTGCGCGATGCAACTGGGCCATTGGACATTCGGGGCGGCGGTACGCGCGCGGTTGGCCGTCCGGCGCAGGGCGAAGCGCTGGATGTATCCGGGCTGACAGGGGTGACGCTCTATGAGCCTGCGGCCCTGACCATCGTTGCACAGGCAGGCACACCCGTGGCTGAGATTGAAAAGATACTCGCCGCAGAAAACCAGCGCCTTGCGTTTGAGCCCTATGACCTATCTGAAATGCTCGGAGTGTCTGGCGCATCAACGATCGGTGGGGTTATTGCCACTAACGCCAGCGGTCCGCGCCGCATTCAGGGTGGTGCTGCACGTGATTATGCGCTGGGTGTGCGCTTTGTTGATGGCGCAGGCATCGTGATAAAAAACGGTGGGCGTGTGATGAAAAATGTCACGGGATATGATTTGGTCAAGTTGATGGCCGGTTCTTGGGGAACACTGGGCGTGATGACTGAAATCAGCCTTAAAGTTTTACCAGATGTCGAGGACACAGCCACACTGATTATTGAGGATTTGACACCGCAACAGGCGGTTGGTGCAATGTCGCGTGCGCTTGCCTCTCCATATGAGGTCAGCGGTGCCGCCTGGATAGACGGGGCTGTCTGGCTGCGGTTTGAAGGGTTTGCAGCGTCCGTCGCCTACCGGGCAGACGCTGTACAAAAAGACCTGTCGAAGTTTGGCGCATCACATCTGGATGCTAAGGCCGACTGGACGCGGGTGCGCGACGCAAAACCATTGCATGAGGCCGATGCGATTTGGCGCGTTTCGGTCAAGCCCAGTGATGGGCCAATTGTTGCTGGTGCATTGCCCGCAGGCTGTGCCTGTATGATGGATTGGGGTGGTGGTTTGCTCTGGATCGGTCAAACTGAGGGCGACGCAGGTGCCACGCACATGCAGCTGCAAAGCCATGTGGCTGCGCTGGGTGGACATGCTACGCTATTCAAGGGGCCGGATAACCTGCGCAGAGCCGGACCCGTGTTTCAGCCAGAAGCGGCTGGGGTCGCAGCGCTCAGTGCGGCCTTGCGCGGCCGATTCGATCCACGCGGCATCCTTAATCCGGGGCTGATGGCGGACGGATGAGGTTTGGCGTGTATACTATGGCGGTTGCCGTCGGACCGGCGCCGCGTCCTGTGTTGTTGCGATTTTTGCGACCGGGAGTTATTTTCGCGAACGCCTTTTCCAGTTGGCTCTTGTCGATAGTGGTTCAAGTCTTTGCAATGGGCGCAATCCGCTGGAAAACATTGGATATAGCGCCCGGCGCTGGGCGCAAGCCCCAGGCAAAATGGGCAAAACGGTTTCGTGGTTTGGCTTTGCCACGGCTCACATAATGGCGGATTAACATGCAAACGACTTTTACTCCCGAGCAGCTCACTGACCCTCAGGTCGAACGTTCAAACGAAATTCTGCGCAACTGTGTGCACTGCGGATTTTGCACCGCCACATGTCCGACCTACCAAGTGTTAGGCGATGAACTGGACAGCCCGCGGGGCCGCATCTACCTGATCAAGGACATGCTCGAAAACGCGCGAACGCCAGATGCAAAAGTCGTCAAACATATCGATCGTTGCCTAAGCTGTTTGGCCTGTATGACGACCTGCCCCTCGGGTGTCCATTACATGCATCTGGTGGATCACGCGCGTGAATATATCGAAGATAATTACAAGCGCCCCTTGTCAGACCGCGTACTGCGCTGGGTGCTGGCGCAGATTTTGCCCTATCCGATGCGGTTTCGCGTGGCGCTTCTTGGGGCCAAGATTGGTCGCCCCTTTGCGTGGCTTATGCCAGATGCGCGGCTGCGCGCGATGCTTGAGATGGCCCCGAAATACATCCCTCCGGTCAGTCGCAATGACGATCCGCAAAGCTTTGCGCCGACAACCCCAAAAAAGATGCGTGTTGCACTGATGACGGGCTGTGCGCAAAAGGCGCTGAACACAGATATCAACGACGCAACCATCCGTATGCTGACGCGTCTTGGGGCCGAAGTTGTCGTGGCCGAAGGGGCAGGATGCTGCGGGGCGTTGACGCACCATATGGGAAAATCCGCTCAAAGCCACGCCACCGCCGCCAAAAATATCAGGGCTTGGGCCAAAGAAATGGATGGCGACGGGCTTGATGCTATTGTGATTAACACAAGCGGCTGCGGCACGACGGTCAAGGACTATGGCCACATGTTTCGCAATGATGCTTTGGCTGATGATGCTGCACGCGTTGCGGGAATTGCGATGGATGTCAGCGAAGTGTTGATGAAACTGGAGCTTCCACAAGGCGCCCCAAAGGATATCACGGTTGCTTATCACGCGGCCTGTTCGCTGCAGCATGGACAGCAGATCAAGACTTTTCCCAAGGATTTGCTAAAGCGCGCGGGGTACAAGGTTGTCGAACCTCGTGACAGCCATTTATGCTGTGGGTCCGCAGGCACCTATAATTTGATGCAGCCTGAAATCTCTAAGCAATTACAGAAGCGTAAGGTCGATACACTGATGGCAAAGTCGCCTGATATCATCGCGGCTGGTAACATCGGATGTATGATGCAGATTGGGTCGGCAGCCGCTGTGCCTGTGGTGCACACGATCGAGTTACTGGATTGGGCCACGGGTGGCCCGCGCCCTGCAAGCCTTGACCGCACTGACAGTGATGTTCCAATATTGCGATAAATTGGACCTTTTGCCCTAATTCCGCCTCCGTTGCGGCTTAAACCGGTCCGACAGTCCTTTGGATCGGAGTGATACTGGCTTATGCGATTTTGGATGGCTATTTCTTTTGTTGTGGCTCTCGTGACCTGCTCGGCTATGGCCAAGGATGCGCCATTGCGCGGTTTGCATAGCGAATCTGAGGCGACCGCCTGGAGGGCTGTAGGCAGGCTGAATATCGGCAGCTCAAGCTTTTGCACGGGCACTCTGATCGCGTCTGATATTGTGCTGACCGCAGGGCACTGCCTGTTTGACAAGGCAACTGGCACCCGTGTTTCCGACAGTGATATCGAGTTTTTGGCAGGTTGGCGCAGCGGTCGGGCATCAGCCCATCGCACTGTGCGCAGAGCACTGGTGCACCCTGACTTTGCTTTTGACACAGAATTTTCAACGGGGGTCATGATTAACGATCTCGCGTTGTTGGAACTGGAATATCCTATCCTCGATGAACAGATCGCCCCCTTTGCTACGGCAGAACGACCCCGTCGCGGTGCTCAGGTGGGCGTTGTCAGCTATGGGGCTGGCAGGTCAGAGGCGCCCGCGCTTCAAGAAACGTGCAGGGTTCTTGCTCAGCAGAACGGAGTCCTTGTGACTTCGTGCACCGTTGATTTCGGAAGCTCAGGCGCGCCGATTTTCGTAATCAACGGTGGCGTGCCACAAATCGTATCCATTGTGTCAGCAAAGGCCGAGGTTGAAGGCGAGGCCGTTTCGCTGGGGACCTCGCTTGGTCGGCCACTGGTTCAACTGCAAGAGGCGTTGTTGGTCGAGCAATTCGCGCTCAGGCCTCGTTTGCGAGCAGGCCAAATAAGTAACCAGTCCAGCGCCACCTTCGTGAAGCCCTGACAGGGTCTTGAACGGCGCGAAATCTTACCCACATTGATTGAAGCGGATGCCCAATCGGGGTCCGTGCATAGCAACCCGTCTGCGCTTGTCCATGATGGAAAGCGTGGCCCCTGATATCGCTCAAGTGAGGATAACAATGCGTACATATGACTTTGCACCGCTTTACCGCGCCACCGTTGGTTTTGACCAGATTGCTGACCTGATGGATCAAGTCGCATCAACAGGTTCGAACGCAAATACCTACCCACCCTACAATATCGAAAAAACCGACGACGATGAATACCGCATCTCGATTGCGGTGGCTGGCTTTTCAGACACCGACCTTTCAGTTGATGTGAAGCAAAGCTATCTCGTCGTGTCTGCGGCGAAGACGGATGAAAAAGACAAAACTTACCTGCACCGCGGCATTGCCACCCGCGCCTTTGAGCGTCGCTTCCATTTGGCTGACCACGTGGTCGTCACGGGCGCATTTCATGCCGATGGAATGCTGCATATAGATCTGGTTCGCGAAGTGCCCGAAGCACTCAAGCCTCGAAGGATCAAAATTTCGAACCAGAAAGGCACCGAAAAGGGCGTGGTTGACGCAAAAGCTATAAACTAAAATTTTTAATCCTCGCGCAGGGATACGCAGCGCATCCCTGCGCGAATTCGCATCGGCCTGTAAGGCATTAAGCGAGTTGACCGAAGCTTGCTGGGGTCAGCGACAGCATCGCGCTTGACGGCGACCCCTCAGATCTGCAAGAGAACATACGGCTGCGATCGATGGCGTCGACCGCGTACGAAAGCCAACCCGTCCTGAACGCCGGGACCTTTCTGCAAAGGAGGGTCAAGGATGACCGCCCGCCCTGATTTTTATCGCCTGCACAACGGACAGCAATCCGTTTTGCCGTTTGAAGATGGCGAATATGTTGCCCGTCTGGCCGAACTGCGCGAACGGATGGACGCACAAGGTGCGGCCGCTGCTGTTTTCACCTCAATGCACAACATCGCCTATTATTCGGGCTTTCTTTATTGTGCCTTTGGCCGGCCTTATGCCTGTGTCGTGACAGATGAAGCTTGCGTTACGATCAGCGCGGGTATCGACGCAGGCCAGCCATGGCGGCGTTGTTATGGTGACAATATTACTTATACCGACTGGCAGCGCGACAACTTTTGGCGTGCGGTGCGCGAAGTGACCGGCGAGGGTGCCGTGATCGGAGTTGAAAGCGACCACCTCACGTTGCTGCAACAATCAAAGCTCGAAGACTTTTTGAAACCGGCGGCCACAGTTGATCTGTATGAAACAACAATGCGCCAGCGCATGCACAAGTCACCGGCCGAGATTGCTCTGATACGGCATGGCGCGCAGGTCGCCGATGTCGGCGGTTACGCCATCCGCGACGCGATCAAGGTGGGTGTGCGCGAAATTGACGTGGCCATGGCTGGCCGGGATGCGATGGAACTCGAGATCGCTAAACGCTTTCCGGATGCAGAATACCGCGACACCTGGGTCTGGTTCCAATCTGGGATCAATACGGATGGGGCGCATAACCCTGTCACCGGCCGCGTTTTGGAACGTGGCGATATCTTGTCTCTCAACACCTTTCCGATGATTTCTGGTTATTACACTGCGCTTGAGAGAACGCTTTTCGTGGAAACGGTCGACGATGCGAGCCTGAAGCTTTGGGAGGCGAACGTCGGCGCACATGAACTGGGCATGTCCCTGCTCAAGCCCGGTACCAGCTGCGCCGAGGTGACCCATGGCGTGAATGCGTTTTTTGCCGAACGCGACCTTCTGCAATATCGCAGCTTTGGGTATGGCCACTCATTCGGTGTTCTGTCCCACTATTATGGCCGCGAAGCCGGTCTGGAACTGCGCGAGGACATCGATACCGTGCTTGAACCTGGTATGGTCATTTCGATGGAGCCCATGTTGACAATCCCCGAAGGCCAGCCGGGCGCGGGTGGCTACCGCGAGCATGATATTCTGGTGATCACCGAGGATGGTGCAGAAAACATCACTGGGTTCCCCTATGGCCCTGACCACAACGTTATTGGCTAAAGCGTCATGCGAAAAACTTGAATCACCTAACGCTGGCTGAAATCAAAGATTTTACCGCGTTAGGAAATGCGCGATGTTTCAGTTATTTCGTCAAACGCTGCAGAAACTGGACGCCGCGTTTAGCGTTTGCAGAATGTGATCCAGCCTGAACAGCGGTGCGTTATGTGTGCCGCGAACGTCGTCGATTCGATTTGCCGCGTTTTATGCTGGATGTCGCCTGGTTTATCAGCCTAGGATTTTCGGTAAAAACAGGGTAAATTCCCCAAAAGTTGTGGCGCGTGCCTGTCCAAATCGCCATGAATTTTTAACATTGGAGAGAATTGTCAGTGCCTGCGGATGTAAACATGCATAACATTGCCTACATGTGTAAGTAACCGGACGACAAGAAGGGGAGTATGATGGCAGATTTTGCAAGTCAGGTTGAAGTATCTCAGTCCGAGGTGGCGGCGGCGCAATCCAAGATTGCAGAACTGACCAGCCGGATCGAAACCGCACGTTCCAAGATGAAAGCAGGCGACGACATCGCCATGGATATCGAAAATGCGACGTTGGACGACGTGCACACGCATACGGATGTCATGAATGCCAACATCGCCGAGCTGATCATGGGGCTGGATGATGTCACGGTCGCATTCTCCAAGGATTTTGACGAGATGCGCAGCAAGACCGGCTGGGAAAGCGTCGTCGGTATCTTTGCGAGGGGCAAGTCGGAATCGATGCGTCAGGAACGTATCCGAACGGCGTCAATCGACGATAAGTTGCAAGACCTGATCACCAAATCTGACGTAATCGTAAAGCTCTTGCAGGGCCAACTTGATATGCTCGAGACACAAAAGATCAGTGTCGAAGGCAACTTGAGCGAAACTCTGGACGAACGCGAATTGACCGTTGAGCAGCTGACTACTTTGCAGGCTGACATTCAGGCAATGGATCCAAAGATCATAACCTTAGAGAACCAGATCGCCTCGGAAACGGATGCTGCCAAGCGCACGACCCTGGAAACCGAACTGGCTGCGGTGAACAGTACATACAATCAGATGGTTCAGGATGAGCAGGTCAAACTGGCCCAAAGCCAAACCCTTGAACGCTATATCGAAAAGGGCAAGACTTGGATCGATAGCCTGCAAAATCAGGCAGCAACGCAGATGGTGCTGATCAACAAGTTGCAGACCGACACAAAGCAACGCGTGGTGCTTTATGACGCGCTGACCAAATCGCTCAAGACTGCGCAGCAGCAAGACGTTGCACACCGCATCAACGAGATCGGCGTGCAAACCGACCAAGAGGCGCAGACCGCCATGGCAGGGATCGGTGCGGCCACCAACAAGCGGATGGCCGATATGCTGGAAGCGCATGAAGATCACATGGTCTTTGCCCGCGACGTTCTGGAGCAAAAGGCCAAGGCGGACGAAAGGTTCGCCCGTCGCTTTGCCAAAATCGTCGATCAACATGACAGCAACGCCTATGGAGCTTAAGCGATGAAGTTTGGTCTTGCTGCGGTTGGTCTTTCGGTCGTGTGTCTGATTGCCTCGATGGCATTTGGCGCACCGCTTTGGGTGAATGGTATCGGCTTGGCAAGTGGCATTGCCGGGCTTTTCCTGCTTCGTCAGGGACGCAAGAGCAGGTGAGCACGCTCGTGTTTGCTAGAAACACAGCGAGGGCTGGATGAACGGCAAGCTTGATACAATTGGCCTGACTGATCTGTTCGCATCGCGGCGTTATTTCAACAAGTTTGAGACAATCACCGCCCATCTGGGCCGTGTCGCCGGCGTGATGGAGGCCGAGGGCAATCTGAACCGGGACGAGGTCAAGATCCTCACGAGTTATCTTGCTGAACTGACATTTACTTTCCGCGCCTTGGGCCAAAAGTATCTTTTGGTGGGCCGCGACACGGGCCGGTTCTTTGGCAGCCTCGCGATTGATGCAAAAGAATCTGGATTTCCGGCAGCAGAAGAGATCATCTCCATGGCGTCCGATGCCCAACAGGCCCAGCGGCATCTTGAGGGGATGGCCTCTGCAGAGGATTTGAAAAAGCAGATGGTCGAGGTGATCGTGGGCGACCGAGAGGTGCCCACAAAGCTTCAATTTGCCCTGTCGCAACGGCTTTATTATGAAGATTTACTGCGGGGAAATCTGTTTTGGCCGCGCAATGATCCTCAGATTGTCTGGACTGGCAACATGGCTGCTGATCGTCGGACCTTTCGGATGCACTGGGCTGTGTACGACAGTCAGGTCAACCTGCCGGTGATTTATATGATGGAGATCGAAGACACAGGCCGCATGGCGTTGCCCAAGGATCAGCGCCGTTGGCCCGAAGTGCAGGCGCATCTGATGGCGCAAGCCTTGGGTGGGTTAAAGCTGGTGACGATCGCCAAAGGCTTTGACGAAGATTTCGACGACCTGCACCCCAAGCGACTGCGCCGCATTCATGTGGGGCCTATGTATTCATCTGCCTTTACGCAACAACCCGGGCCTATCTCTCAAGTGCTTGAAGCGGCTCGTGCGCCCGAGGGGCAGGATTGGGCACTGGTCTGGACCGAAGAAGATTTGCTTTCCGAAAGGGTTATGACCGAACGCTCGGGCTGGTTTTCAAGCGTTGAAAGACAGGTTTTTGCGCTCGATCCCTTTGCCAGTCGCGGGGCGGAAACTGGGACCACGCGCATGGAGCGTTCTATCGTTCTGCCGCAGCGTCCCTATCAGGCGCTCGAAGAATTAGACCCACCCGGCTTCGGCACTGTGCGCAAGTTCGTGGTCAGCCCGGCTGGTCGTGTATTGAGGTATTGACGGGGCGATTTGGATTCTTTGTATCAAGCATTGCGCCTTCGGCGGGACTGTTTGCCGGACCACAAAAGAGGATAGGGCATGAGCCAAACATCTGATCAAATGGAATTGCGGGAAACCGAGATCACGGCGCACTATCCTATGGCCTTGGCCATGTTGCGGGGCTTTGATCATGCACCACGGATCGGTAAGGCCAAGTCTGCGCCGCAGCAGGAACGATCAAGCGGGTTGGGCACGCGGCGGCGGTTTCGCAACACCACACCGGGCCTTGTGACCCGGCGCACCGCACCCGCCGGGGCCGTGCAACTGATGGCGACAATCGAAGGGGCTGATGATGACGACGCGCTGATGTCACCCGTGCAGGCGACCGTGTTGAACACGCTGCGGCGCGCCATTTCCATTTCGCTGGCCGTGGCCGAGAATTTCGCGTCAATCTCTGGTTTGGGCGACCTCAAGCGTGCCAACCTCGAAGGTGCTTTGCCTGCCACGCGCAAGACCGAATTTGCCGAACTTCTGGCGGCCGAGGCGCTGATCACCCTTTATGTCTTTGGCAATGCCACAGCCTACCTTCTGTCGTCGCACCAAACCGAGATTACGGTTGAGGTCGGCGAGGTCGAAGAGATCTTGACCGACAATGGCCAGACAGCCCTGCATGGTGCCCTGTGGGAGCTTGATCAGGATATCGCACGCCATGCCCCGGACGATTCGCATCTTGTCGGCACCATCGCGGCCTTTGTCGAGGCGCTGATGGAAAAGGTGGCCTTGCGTGCCCAGAACGCGCCCCGGCTCGCTGCGTTTCAGGGGGCAAGCTGGCATGTAGAAGCCGATGATTTCACCGTGCAGGGCTTTACCCCTGCGACCAAGGCCAAATCCACCACCCTGACCATGACGTTCAAAAAGCCGCACGAGGTGGTGGGCAACCATATCGCTAAATATCAGGCCTTGAAGCTGGTCAAGATGTTGATGGCCTATGATTTTGATAAACGCCTGAACCCTTTTGCCGAGCTTGGCGGTTTCATCTTTACCTTCATGGGAGATGGCAAGCCCGGCACGGGCAAGACCACGCTGATCCAGATGATGGCCGGGTTGCTGAATGATTATTGTACCAACGCGGGCTATCCGTTCCGCTATCAGAACCTTAGCACAGACAATATCGACAGCTATCAGGGTAAATCCGGTCAGAACGCCAAGGCGTTCATCAACACTGTGCTTGACCCGGCTGTCATAGGTTTCGGTACCATTGACGACATCGATCAACTGGCTGGCAAGCGTGGTGACCGGCAGTCATCCGCCGGACAGTTGGAGATTACCGCCGTGCTGATGGAAAGCTTTGCCGGTGCAAACACCGTTGTGCGCGGCAATTGCACCTTTGGCATGTTCTCAAACTATCCCGAGAATGTGGATGATGCCCTGCGCCAACGTGCTGGCGCGCGATTTCTGGTAGACGGGCCGCAAACGCAAGAGGATTACATCGACATCCTTTATTTGCTGATGGGCAAAAACCATGACATCCCACTGGGCCGGCACGACGTATTCGCCGCGCAAGAGATCAAGAAAGCGGTTGCTGCGTCTTTTGAATCGCATGCCCGCCCCCATGAAGCGGGTTTGCTGGAGGTCTTTGACCGCGTGCATGTCAAGATCGGCGAATTGGATACAATCGCCAAGCTGGGCACCTACCTCAAGGCCATTCAAGAGGCCGACGCACGTTTCACCGGGCGCGCCATCAAGAACATCACCGACGCGGTCAAAGTCCGCGCCATGGACTTTGAATTGCCCGATGAGTGGATGGAAAACCCCGATCTGTTCCTGTTTAGAGACTACGACACCAAAAAGGACATGATTGCTGACCTACGCGTGCCGATTACGGTCGATATGGTTGTGCAAGAAATCAACCGCTATGCCGACAGCGAGTTCCGCTATGCGGACAAGTCTGATGAGGTCGCGATTGATGCCATGGTGCGGGATTTCGGCCGGCAGGCGGCAGCGAAAAAGCAGTGGTTGGAGGGCGACGCAAAATGACAAAGCACGTTTTACAGTCGGCAGGATATTACCGTTTGAGTTGCTTGTTGTGTGACAGATGCGTTGCACCCCGTGCTGCTTTTCGTGGCCAAATTTCGCCGCCGCACGATCCCCTTGAGCAGGTTGGGGGCAACAATCTTCCACTTGGTGCATTCGCCGCAGAGGTCACGGTATGATCGCGCTTATCAAAAGCGGCTTGATGTATGGCAACCTGTTTCACGTCCGCAGTCCTGCGCTGGTGGCGCGGTATAACCGCGCGCTGCAGCATCTGACGGGTCAGACCACAACGCTAAGCGACTTCTACATCGATATTTCCGGCTTTTCCCCTGAAGTAGGCGAAGATCTTGGTGATCCACTTTACCTCAACCACAATGGGGTAAACCGGCAATTCATTCTGCTTTCAGCCGAACAACAGAAATGCCCTTTGCTCGATGCGAAATTTTCCAACTCTCGGGGTATCTTGCAGCGTTTTATCACAGAAAACGAGGCAGCCCTGTTTGCTCTGACTGCACGCGATGCGGTTGTGGGCGAGTTGGTGAACTCGGTCTATTCCATCAGCAATCCCACTCAACTTTTTGATTTGCGCGCCATCACGGTTGAGGCCGATACCACCATGGGCACAGTGCGCAACGCACGGGCGCTGGCCGGAAAGGTTGATAGGTTCCTGACCGACGAAGACGCGTGGTTTGACGACGTTCTTATTGCAGAAATGATTGAGCTTGCGGGCGAAACAGGAGATGTTACGCGCAACCCTGTGAGTTTGAAACCACTGCGTGTGCCGCAGGGCAACTTCTGGACAGCGCATTTCGGTGGGCTCTATGTGTTTCAGACAGTAGAATATCCCGCTGTCATTGGCACCGATGCCGCCCCTCATGACGTGCCGCTCAGGTATAGTTTTGCCCTGTCCGACCGGAGCCGAATTGCTAGGTTTTTTGAGTATAACGATTTGGTCGAGCCCATCATCAAAGCGCGTGGAATCGATGGTGTGGCGATCCTGCGCCAAAAGATGGATTTCATTCTTGTCGCAACCGTGACAGCCGAAGGCGTGGATCTGGCTGGAACCACGCGGCGCGATATGCGGATGCTGGCGCGACGGCACGCGCAATTACTGCCGCCCGAATTTCATGCCCTTGCCGAAGTCGTGAATTGGGCCGAGAACGGTGGTGCGCGGCCACGGATCAGTTCGGATCACCCGGCCTATTTCTACACGTTGCGCGCGGCTGACACGTCTGAGGCGGACCTTGTCAATATGCTGCTAAGCGAGCTTTCGCCGCTGGATGTGCGGCAGCTGTTCATTTGCCATAAGCGGACATTCTATACTGCCTACGCGACATGGCCCGAGGCCAAGCAGGAATATGTCGCGCAATTCTTGCAGGCCGAGTATCAAGCTGACAAGGTCGGTGCCCGCGCTGCCCTTTTTGGCCACGACGCGCCGATGGAACCGCCCGAGACCCACCGCGACATAATTGCGCGCGTCGGTCCATGGGGCGCAATAAGGAGATAGACCATGGCTTTGATCCGGGTGTTTTTCATCGTCCTTGTGGTGCTGAGCGTGATCTATGTCAGCCTGTCGCTCTATTCGCGCGCGCGCTGTCGTGACAAGCTCGAGGCCGAGTGGGACGCGGGTGGCATCGCCGACCCGCGCGACCGCTTTGTTCGAGATGGTCTCAAAGACTATGATGGTTCCCTGCGCCGAAAGCTTATCCTTGGGGTCTATATTGTCCCGTTGATGCTGGTGTGCCTGATTATCTACTTTGTTAACTTTGCCTGAAAGGATAGGTCACATGCGCTATATCGGTTGGACTTTGTTGATTGCCTTTTGGATGCTACTGGCTGGGATTCTGCATTATACCCTGCCGCAAAAAGACGTGGTGCGCATCGTCAACACCTATGAAGAACGTCAGGAACTGAACGACTGGACGCGCGTATTCTGGTCGCGCCCTGACGCGCAAAGTGATGAACTTGTGAACCGCGATGTACAGTTTATTCAAACTGTGCAGGCAAACGGTAGACCGATGGTCTATCGCAACGAAGACACCGGCTGGAGCTGGCCTCCGTATTTCAAGTTCGACACGGCGAACCTCTATACACAGGCAGCCGATTCAGTTTCGGCCAAGGATGCGCCGGAATGGTACGTGATCACACATTATGGCTGGCGCAACGAATTTCTGAGCGTCTTTCCCAATGCTGTTGCGCTGCGGGCCGTAGCTGGCCCCGATGCCCCCAAGGGCACTCCTTGGGTAAATATCATCGTACTTCTGACACTTGGCGTGTTGCTATCAGCGATTTGGGTTCGCTGGCGCCGGTTCCGCAGGGCGCGCATTGATCCAACGCTGGAGGGACTGCAAGACAATTGGGAAGCTGCCGGTGACGCGGTCGAGGCACGGCGCGGTAAGTTTCGACGATGGCTAAAAAGCTGGCGGGACTAGGCGCGTTGGGTCGTCATGTATTTTTATTTGTCGGATCACTTGCAGCTGTCACCACTTTTGCAAGGTGTTCCGTTAAATCCGAGTATCTCACGATATCTAGCATTTTTATGGGGTTCAATTCACCTAAAGCGTGATGCGAAAAGATTAAGCCGCCTGACGCTGCAAGAAATAAAAATTTCAATGCA
>JABITU010000321.1 GCA_018668195.1 Tateyamaria sp.
AAAATGCAATCGTTCAGCGATAGATTTCTCAGCCGCACATGTGATCTATTATTCGACGTCTGTTTCAGCCTCAATATCATTTGGAGACAAGTCGCGAGTCTGACGGATTCTAGTTGTCAAAACCTTACCATTCGAAAGCATTTTCTCGTGTTTGACTATGAATTTACCCATGGGTTGCAAGTTCAGCGTGCGCCCATCCTGGAGAGCAGATCCGAGCACCTCTAGCATCGCTTCAACGACGGGTTTTGCGTCTTTCTTCTTGATGCCAGATTTATTAATCACCGCATCTAACAGTTCACGCTTTCGCATAACTTGGTCTGGCTCTGTCGGCGCGGACGGCTCCGAAACCACTGAAAGATTAACGGTCGAAGTTGGGTTTTCCTCGGTTATAACTTCAGATTTCCCAGCCTTGGCCTTGGACCCTGTCAATGCTGGCTTTTCTGTCGATTTGCTTTCCAGTTTTGTTTCTGCGGCTTCTTGACTGGTCACCATTATATGCCCCATTTAGCTAGCCTCATATCGACTTTAACCGGTGTTTTTATATCCGCCTGCGGCACTCTATCGTTTTCACAAACTTTTTTAAAGTGGCGCATCGCCAATTTTCAAAAGGTTTTGCTACTTTTGCGACTTTATGCTGAGCACCCATTTCAAGACAAAAGATCCCACCAATTAGAACCAGCCCGCTCCAAAGTTGGCTTTGGAGCGGGCAAATATTCGGGTGTCTACGCTTTAGTGGGCAGTCGCACCAGCACCATCTGATTTCGCGGCAGCCGCAGCGGCAGCTGCCGCCGCTTCTTCTGCAGCTTCATCCCATTCGATAGAAGCAGGGGTGTCAATCAACGCACGTTCAAGAACTTCGCGAACGTGACTGACCGCAATAATCTCAAGGCCGTCTTTGACATTGTCCGGAATTTCAGCGAGATCCTTTTCATTCTCTTCGGGTATCAACACCGTTTTGATCCCGCCACGCAAAGCCGCCAACAGCTTTTCCTTCAACCCGCCAATGGGCATTGCATTCCCGCGCAACGATACCTCGCCGGTCATGGCGATATCTTTGCGAACTGGAATTCCTGTCAGCACCGACACGATGGACGTGACCATTGCCAAACCCGCAGAAGGACCATCTTTGGGCGTCGCGCCATCAGGCACGTGAACGTGGATATCGATTTTGTCGAATTTCGGTGGCTTGACCCCGATCTTGGGGCTTATCGACCGCACATAACTCGATGCAGCATCGATACTTTCCTTCATTACATCGCCAAGCTTGCCAGTAGTCTTCATCCGGCCTTTGCCCGGCAGTTTCAAAGCCTCGATGTGGAGCAAATCGCCGCCCACCGACGTCCAGGCCAAACCCGTCACAACACCCACCTGATCGTTCTGCTCGGCAAGGCCATAGCGGAATTTCTTTACGCCAAGGAACTCATCAATATTATCCGCAGTTACGCGCACCGTCTCTGCTTGTTTCTTGATGATCTTGGTGAGCGATTTTCGCGCCACCTTGGCAATCTCGCGCTCAAGGTTCCGCACTCCAGCTTCGCGGGTGTAATACCGAATAATCGACGAAAGGCCGTCGTCAGCCAATTCAAACTCGGAAGCCTTCAGGCCGTGGTTCTTAATCTGCTTATCGATCAGGTGCTGTTTAGCGATCTCGCTTTTTTCGTCCTCTGTGTAGCCCGCAAGAGGAATGATCTCCATCCGATCCAAAAGCGGACCCGGCATATTGTAGCTATTCGACGTGGTCAGGAACATCACATTGGACAGGTCATATTCAACCTCCAAATAGTGATCTACAAAAGTCGAATTTTGCTCTGGATCCAGAACCTCAAGCATTGCAGACGCTGGATCACCACGGAAATCCTGCCCCATTTTGTCTATTTCATCCAGCAATATCAATGGATTAGTAGTTTTTGCCTTTTTCAGCGCTTGAATGATCTTTCCGGGCATCGAACCGATGTACGTACGACGATGGCCGCGAATCTCGGATTCGTCGCGCACCCCGCCCAGCGATATTCTTATAAACTCACGGCCCGTTGCCTTTGCCACTGACTTACCGAGCGAGGTCTTGCCCACACCCGGAGGGCCAACCAAACACATGATCGGACCTTTCATCTTTTTGCTGCGCTGTTGCACGGCTAGATACTCGACAATCCGTTCTTTTACCTTTTCCAGACCATAGTGATCGTCGTCCAAAATCTTTTCTGCGCGTCCAAGATCCTTTTTGACCCGGGACTTAACGCCCCATGGGATCGACAGGACCCAATCAAGATAGTTGCGCACCACTGTCGCCTCAGCGCTCATGGGCGACATATTCTTTAGCTTTTTAATCTCGGCTTCGACCTTTTCAAGCGCCTCTTTACTCAGCTTTGTTGCAGCGACCTTTTGTTCCAGTTCGGCAACTTCATTTTTACCGTCCTCGCCGTCGCCCAGCTCTTGCTGGATCGCCTTCATCTGTTCGTTCAGATAATATTCGCGCTGCGTCCGCTCCATTTGCGATTTGACTCGCGTCTTGATCTTTTTTTCGACTTGCAGAACGCTCATTTCGCCCTGCATCAAGCCATAGACTTTCTCAAGTCGTTCGCTAACGGCAAGCGTCTCGAGCAAGTCTTGCTTCTGGTCGACTTCTATCCCCAGATGGCCCGCCACCAGATCGGCCAGCTTGGCCGCCTCTGTGGTCTCTCCGACGGCGGATAACGCCTCGTCAGGAATGTTCTTTTTAACCTTTGAATAGCGCTGAAACTCATCGCCAACCGATCGCAGCAAGGCTTCGGTTGTTGCGATGTCACCAGGTAATTCAGTCAAGGTTTCAGCCCGGGCTTCAAAGAATTGGTCGTTTTCCAGATATTCGGTGATGCGCACACGCGCCTGACCTTCAACCAGCACCTTGACGGTACCATCGGGCAGCTTCAGCAGTTGCAGCACATTGGCCAGCACGCCAGATTTATAAATGCCTTCTGCATCTGGGTCGTCATCGGCCGGATCTATCTGGCTGGAAAGAAGGATTTGTTTGTCATCAGACATCACCTCTTCGAGCGCGCGAACCGATTTTTCGCGACCTACAAACAGTGGAACGATCATGTGGGGGAACACCACTATATCGCGCAGGGGCAGCACCGGGTACGAAGCGTTGAGGGGGTCTTGCATTGTCTTTTCCTTATCATTGGCAAGACAGCGCGATCCCGTAAGCGGCGATCAGTGGCTGTCTCCATGCGTCGGTTACTGATCTGTGTCTGCAACTGGCTTGTGTCAAGGTCCAGCATGGCTGTTGGGGTGCATCTGTGCAATGGGATCAGAGAAACTGTTTTCACTTTTCCACCACCACCGCTTGCGATTTGAGCAAAAGCAACCGCAAAATATTCCTATTATCGCCGCGCGCCCTCAACTTGGTGGGGGCACAGCATGTTCATCGGTCACGTCACGTGCGTATCGCATCAAAACAGACGAATCTCTGCCTTGGTGTTTAACGCAAGGACCCTGTGCACTTGTGCAAAGGTGGCTAGCAGCCCTTCGTGTGATTTATCTATTAAACGTCACGCGAAAAACTTGCATCGCATAACGCTTTCAGTCACCGACCATCACAACGGATCGATGTCACCCATTTCCCGCTGAGCATGAAAAACAACTTGCCATGCGTCGAACGTGCCCGCCTCGATTGCATCGCGCATTCCAGACATCAGATCTTGATAGTAGTGCAGGTTATGCCAAGTCAGCAGCATTGAACTTATGATCTCGTGACTTCGGAAAGCATGATGCAGGTATGCTCGTGAATATCCGCGGCACGCTGGACATGTGCAATCCTCGTCCAAAGGGCGCGGGTCATCCATGTGGCGCGCGTTCTTGATGTTGAGCACACCGCGCCGGGTAAAGACTTGCCCAGTTCGTCCCGACCGCGACGGCAGCACACAGTCCATCATATCAATACCACGCGCCACAGCACCCACGATGTCATCGGGCTTGCCCACACCCATCAGATACCGCGGCTTGTCGATCGGCAATTGATCCGGCGCATAGTCAAGACAGTCGAACATCGACGCCTGCCCCTCACCGACGGCAAGACCACCAACGGCATAGCCATCAAAGCCAATCTCGGTTAGCGCTGCCGCGCTTTGCGCGCGCAAGTCCTGTTCAAGCCCGCCCTGCTGAATACCAAAGAGCGCGTGTCCGGACCGATCACCAAAGGCATCGCGTGACCGTGCCGCCCAACGCATCGACAGTTCCATGCTTTGCGCAATTCGCGCCTTGTCCGCAGGCAGCGCAGGGCATTCGTCAAAACACATCACGATGTCGGACCCCAGTAAACGCTGGATTTCCATCGACCGCTCTGGCGTCAACTCATGTTTAGAACCGTCGATATGGCTTTTGAACGTCACGCCTCGTTCGGTCAGTTTACGCAGTCCAGCGAGGCTCATTACCTGAAATCCACCGCTGTCCGTCAAGATGGGCCGATCCCAGTTCATGAATGCGTGCAGGCCGCCAAGCCGATCGATCCGCTCAGCGGTTGGGCGCAACATCAGATGGTAGGTGTTGCCCAACAGTACATCGGCACCAGTTTCACGCACCGACCCCGGCAACATCGCCTTGACCGTCGCAGCGGTGCCAACCGGCATGAATGCAGGCGTGCGAATATCCCCACGCGAAGTGCGAATTGTGCCCGTTCGGGCCTTGCCATCTGTACCGGTCAGAGAAAACGAAAATGGAGTCATGACCGCTGTCATGCCGTGCGAAACAGAAAATGCCAAGCCCGCAAATGAAAAACGGCCGCCCTGCCGCTGCCCCATGCCTTGCAGAATTTTTTGATTATTTCTACAAACAATCGAAAAGCACATAGTGGTCGCATCTTTTAACAATTTTATGACCACAAGACAGATGCCATTCGCGGGGCGGCAGGCGAAACGCAAAATGCCCAAAACCCAAACAACCACCAGATTGATGTGACCAGAATCCGTCACATCCTGATGTTGAGTTGCGCCTGATTGCGCCGTCATGGTAACGATATTTTTGCGCACAGGAGACGACAATGAACGAATTGAACTTTGGCTGGGAAGAGTGGATAGCACTGCCCGAACTGGGCCTGCCCGCTCTCAAGGCAAAGGTCGACACCGGCGCGCGCACGTCGGCGTTACATGCCCACGACATCGAAGTTTTTGGCCCAGCCAAATCCCCCAAGGTTCGCTTCAATGTGCATCCGGTAGCTGGCAAGGATCACGTGTCAATCACATGCTCGGCCCCGATACTTGACCGGCGTGAGGTTACGTCCTCCAATGGCGAAGCTGAATTGCGATATGTTATTGAAACCCGGCTTGATGTCGCCGGCCAAAGCTGGCCAATCGAAGTGACCCTCACAGACCGCTCGTCGATGACAAGCCGCATGCTGCTGGGGCGGCAGGCACTGGCGGAACATATCACCATCACCGCATCCGAAAAACGGCTGCAACCTGACCTTAGCTATGATGTTTATCACTCACCCACCATGCGCAAGGTCGCTCCGCAACGCGCGCTGCGCATTGCCGTACTTAGCCGCGAAAACAACTACTCCACCCGCCGTCTCGTCGAGGTCGGCGAAGCCCGTGGCCACACGGTCGAAGTGATCGACACAACCCGCTGCTACATGGCGATTAACGCCCGTGCCCCCGAAGTACATTATGATGGCAAACGCCTTCCCCGCTATGACGCCGTGATCCCCCGGATCGGAGCAAGCGTGACGGCGTACGGCACCGCGGTCATACGCCAGTTTGAAACCACGGGCACCTATTGCGTCAACGGAAGCGCTGGCATCACCGCCAGCCGCGACAAACTGCACGCGCACCAAATCCTTGCATCACGAAAGATCGGGATGCCCACCACAGCTTTTGCTGCCTCGCCACGCGATACCGCCAACATCCTAGGGCTGGTCGGCAGCGCGCCGGTCATCGTAAAACTGCTGGAAAGCACACAAGGCAAAGGCGTCGTGCTAGCGGAAACCAAGAAGGCGGCTGAATCCGTCATCGATGCCTTTCGGGGGTTGCGCGCAAACTTTCTTGTACAGGATTTCGTCAAGGAAGCAGCAGGCGAAGACATCCGCTGTCTGGTTATTGATGGCAAAGTCGTGGCATCGATGAAACGCACAGGTGCCGAGGGCGATTTTCGCTCGAACTTGCACCGTGGCGGTTCTGCCAAAGCTGTTAGGATCACCAAAGAAGAGCGCGAAGCAGCCGTGCGCGCCGCGCGTGCTTTTGCGCTTGGCACAGCGGGCGTTGATCTGTTGCGATCAGAAACTGGGCCCAAGGTTTTGGAAGTAAATTCATCGCCCGGCTTTGAAGGCATCGAAGGTGCCACCGGCAAGGACATCGTGCGAAAGCTGTATGACATGATAGAAATGCGGGTTAAACCGCAGCCAGCAAGGCGCAGGCGTACCGCCGACTAAAGTATTATTTTTCAACTTGAACTGCATAACTCTGCCTGAAATGAAAGATTTCAACGCGTTATGTGTGCACGATTTTTCAGTTAAAAGTCGAAACGGTATTACACGACAGCCGCATCGAACCTTCGCCAAATTCCAGACGCATTCCGCCACTCTGGTGCGTTCAAGCGATCTGTTCCATCGCACGCAACCCTAATCCCTGCAGGGACGCTGATGCCCCCTTTACCACTCATCCCAAGAACCCTATATATTTGGTCAGGAACGCAGCGAGAGTCTCATGAACCAGCCCAACGACATGCTTGAAGGAACGCCGCTGATTGCGCCGTCTTCCACGGATCATCCGCTTCACGAAGCTGTGGTCGAGGCCTGCAGATCGGTCTATGACCCTGAAATACCCGTCAACATTTTTGAACTGGGACTGATCTACACCATCGACATCTCGCCCGAGAACGATGTTAAGATCATCATGAGTTTGACAGCACCCGGCTGTCCAGTGGCTGGCGAAATGCCAGGATGGGTGGCAGATGCGGTCGAACCATTGGCCGGTGTCAAACAGGTTGATGTTGAACTAACGTGGGAGCCGCCTTGGGGCATGGAGATGATGTCGGACGAAGCACGGTTAGAACTGGGATTTATGTAGCCCTCAATCGACTGCGCTGCATTCTAAATGCTTTTCGGGGCGAGATTAAAACCTCGTCAAAACACGTGATGGGGCCCCTTGCGAATGAACGAGGCACGCCCTACCTTGGTGGTGAGATAACCAGAGGCTCTCTGCATGTTTTCTATTCCCGGCAAACAGGCCGTAAATATCACCGAACGCGCTGCGGCGCACATCTCTAAATTGATGGAGAAAGAAGGCCACAAGGGCCTGCGCATTGGCGTAAAAAAGGGTGGCTGCGCAGGCATGGAATATACCATGGAATATGTGGACGTAACAGACCCTAACGATGAGGTTGTAGAACAAGACGGTGCGCGTGTTATGATTGCACCGATGGCCCAGATGTTTCTGTTCGGGACCGAGATTGACTATGAAACGTCGCTGTTAGAATCTGGGTTCAAATTCAACAATCCCAACGTGGCTGATGCTTGTGGCTGTGGAGAGTCGATAAGCTTCAAGGATATCGACGCCCTGACTGCAGAGCACAGCCCATCCTGACAAGATTGTTCTGCGGCAGACGTTGGTCAAACGATCAGGAACCTTCTCAGCTTGAAATTCCCAAAATCCTAGGTTTTGGCAGCTGGATTATGCTGTCGCTTGTAAATGCAGATATGTCTCGCGGAAACGCTCCGAAAGATGATCGCCTGCCTTTACCGGGGGCTGGCCGGGTGGCGCAACATTTGTGTTATAGCTTGGATTAAAGAACAGCGGCACTGAAATACGCTCTGCCTTGCCCCCCACCACTCGGTGCGGTGTGGCCATGACCCGGCCTTGGGTCCAGAATTCGAGCATCTCGCCAAAGTTGATGATGAACGTGCCGGGCGGCGCGCTGATTGGGATCCAGCCACCGCCACGCTTGCGCACCTCAAGCCCCGGTGATCCGTCCGTGGCCAGCAACGTCAGACATCCGTAATCCGTGTGCGTGGCAACCCCGAAATCATGTGCCCCTGCCCATTCTGGGCGTTTGGGATAAAAGTTGCCGCGCAACAGGGCCATTGGCGCATCAAAAGCTCCTTGAAAATGATCGGCATCCATTCCAAGCGATTGTGCCGTTGCCCGCAACAGGGATTTGGACACGGTCAGCGCATCCTCGTAATAGGCGCAGATCACGCGCCTGAAATTGGAGCCCTCTGGCCAAAGGTTGGGCGCATAAAAGGCATTGGTTGAAAGCGGGTGCCCGTTGGGCACTTGGTACCCCACATCAAAGAATTGTTTGTAGTCCGGGTTTGCCTTTGGATCGACCTTTTCGGAACCCGGCGCACCCCACCCTCGGTTGGAGCCCGTGCGCGCCATATCTAAATCTCGCTTGTGCGCTTCATTCAGATTAAAAAAGGAGCTATAGGTGTCAATCACTTCTTCAACCCGTACAGAATCAAGCGCCGAGTTGTGAACGGTGGCAAATCCAACGTGTGTTGCCGCGTTTCGCAACGACATAAGGCTCGACCGGTCGCCCGCAACGAGCGCTCGCGCATCCAGTTTCGGGATCATCATTCATTCCATGTTTCGTGTTGCGCGCAGGCCTAGCGCAACCACAATCCCAATGCTAGGTACCAGTCTGAAACAAACCAAAAAAGGGCATATGTACATGCGGCGTAAACTGACAGCAGGCAACTGGAAAATGAACGGAAACCGCGGTTTAATGGCCGAGCTTGGTACATTGTCTGGCAGCCAGTCAGCGGATGCGCCTGAAATTGTGATATGCCCTCCGCACCCGCTGCTGACCCGAGCCATAGACGCTACATTAGGCAGCCCAATCGAGATCGGCGGTCAAGATTGCCATGCAGCAACCAAGGGCGCCTATACTGGTGATGTCGCGGCCTCGATGATTGCCGAAACCGGGGCCACCTTTGTCATCGTCGGCCACTCAGAACGCCGGGACGGTCACTCTGAAAGTGATGAGACTGTCCGCAGCAAGGCGGAAGCGGCTTGGGCTGCGGGTTTGACTGCAATCATCTGCATAGGTGAAAGCGAAGCCGAGCGCGCAGGCAGCGACACATTGCAAATCATTGCTGAACAATTGCAGGCCTCATTGCCAGACGGTGCAACCGCCGAAAACACCGTTGTCGCCTATGAACCGATCTGGGCCATTGGCACAGGTAAAGTTCCGACGCTTGCGCAAATCATCGAAACCCACGACATGTTGCGCGGCGAACTTTTGACGCGGCTAGACGACGCAGGCACTGGCATCCGCCTGCTTTACGGCGGGTCGGTCAAGCCCACCAATGCCGCCGAAATCTTTCAGGCCGAGAACGTCGACGGTGCGCTGGTTGGCGGTGCATCTCTCAAAGCTGCAGACTTTCAACCCATTATTGACGCGCTCGCTGCGTCCTGAGCACTTTAATTTCAGAGCACTTTGGGACTAAATTTTACCAGCCCCAAAGCGCACTCTTTTTGCGCCTATTTCACGATGATCTCAGGTCCCATCACCATCGTGGGCAACCATGTTGAGATGGCTGGAATATAAGTCACCATGATAAGAAAGACGAACAACACCGACAGGAATGGCAAGGCAGCGCGCACAACGCGCATCATTGGCATTCCAGCTACACCAGATGTCACAAACAGGTTGAGACCCACCGGCGGAGTGATCATTCCAATCTCCATATTGACAACCATGATGATGCCCAGATGGATCGGGTCTATCCCCAATTCTATCGCAATGGGAAACACAAGTGGCGCGACGATAACCAATAAACCTGATGGCTCCATGAACTGACCGCCAATCAGGAGTATAACATTCACAATAATCAAGAAAACGACCGGACCAAAGCCGGCATCCAGCATCGCACCTGCAATCGACTGGGGGATTTGCTCGTCTGTTAGAACATGTTTCAGGATCAGCGCGTTAGCGATGATGAACATCAGCGTCACGGTCAGCTTGCCCGCTTCAAAGAACGCTTGTTTGGTGTCGGGATGCACAAGGGCGAGCGGCATGCGGGCGAAATCGCTGGCAATTGCGAATGGTTTCACGGGCAAGCCCCGCAAGACGCGCTCGGCCACCGCGACGCCAGCGGCCGCCCCAAAACCAATCAAGGTTGCGGGAACAAGCGCAAGCGCCCCTCCCGATATCAGCCAAAGAACAATGCCGAAAAACAGGCCAACCATCAATGTGATTCCGGTGAAATTTCCAGCCTTGGGCGCTGTGCGCGCAAAGACGCCCATATCGCGGTAAATAAAACTAGCGATCAGAAAGGAATAAACAGCCGCCACCGCCGCCGCCTCGGTTGGGGTAAAGATACCGCCATAGATGCCCCCCAAAATGATTATGATAAGGAACAAGCCACCAGAGGCTGCACCGGCAGAAGCAGCAACCTCGCCCCACCCCTGCCATTCGCCCTTTGGCAGGTTTTTGACCTTTGCAATCCCATAAATGGTGACCATCAGCATCGTACCAGCCAAAAGGCCTGGAATAACACCCCCAAGAAACATCCGACCCACGGAAACATCCGTGGCTGATGCATAGACCACCATAACAATGGACGGCGGGATCAGAATGCCCAAGGTGCCTGCGTTCGCAATGACGCCAGCCGCAAAATCCTTAGAATAACCGACCTGACGCATGCCCGCGATCACGATCGAGCCGATCGCAACAACAGTGGCAGGTGACGAACCAGACAGGGCCGCGAACATCATACAGGCAAAGACACCAGCAATCGCGAGCCCACCGGGAAAGTGCCCGACAACCGCAATGGAAAACCGGATGATCCGTTTGGCAACGCCACCCGTCGACATAAAAGTTGAAGCCAGGACAAAAAATGGGATCGCGAGCAGTGTGTAGTGACCCGCCATCGCCTGAAACAGCGTCTGTGCAATAGAAGCCAGCGACGTATCACTGAGAACCAACAAAAACAGGATAGAGGACATGCCAAGGCTAACCGCTATCGGAACGCCGATCAGCATTAAGCCGATGACAACAATAAAAAGAATTGCAACTTCCATGTGTTAGTCGCCTTTATTTATGTGTTTTACGGCATCGACCTCGTCTTCGGCCTCGTGGCTCACGATTAGGCTGTCTGCCTCGCCCCGGATCAGACGAATGGTGGCTTGGACAAAGCGGAACAACAATAATGCCATGCCAAAGGGTAGGATCGCATAAGGGATAAAGCGCGGAATTTTCTCGTAGTCTTCACCTTCGTTCATGATGGGCTGGATCCAGCGCAGCCATTCCGGAAACGGAATGTCGATTGTTTCATACCAACCGCGATAGGATGACCGGCGCATTTCTTCAAAGCCGGTCGGAAACCATTTGCCCGTGGTTTGCGGCAAGTTGGCAAAATTTGCCCAATAATCCCACGCGCCTTTGAGCAAAAGAAATGCATAAGCAAGGCACACCGCCGCAGCGGCAAGCGCTAGGATCCTTCGGATCGATGGCGAAAACAAGTTGGTGATCGCGTCCACACCCAGATGCGCTGTAATCTTGACCGCATAGCTCACACCGAACAAAACCAACCAAGCAAACAGGAATGTCACCGCCTCAAGGCCCCAAATTAGACCGGTGTTATAGCCATAACGCAAAACGACATTGATAAAGGTGATGATCGTCATACCTGCCAGCAGCAGGGCGATCATGGTTTCTTCGATCTCGTTAACGATCCGGCCAAGGGTGGATTTTAGATGTGGGTGTTGCAACATCTGCTGCCCTTTTGCGATTTTTGGGAAAATATCCAAACACAGCACATTCACAGCCACTGTTTGGAACAGAGGTCACACCCCGAGCATCCCGGGATGTGGCACATGTCATAGTCTAAGTATCACAGACCAGCGTTGATTGCCTGAGCTGCGTCAATGTTCTCCTGGCCTACGTCACCTTTGAACTGTTCCCAAACCGGTTTCATCACAGAAACCCATTCGGTGCGTTGCTCAGATGTTAGCTCACGAACAACACCGCCCGCCGCGACGATCGCAGCTTTGGCTTCGGCGTTGACGCGTGTCGATTCTGCGTTCCGCGTTGTGGTGACTTCCGCAAGAATGGTGGCGAACTGATCGCGCGTGTCACCATCAAGACTGTCCCAGAAATCGGTCGAAGTCACGACAAGGTAGTCGATGATACCGTGGTTAGTCTCGGTCACGCCATCCTGCACTTCAAAGAACTTCTGGCCGTAAATGTTCGACCAAGTGTTTTCCTGACCGTCCACAACGCCAGTTTGCAGCGCACCGTATACTTCGGAGAAAGCCATAGGCTGCGGCGAGCCGCCAATGGCCGCCATTTGCGCCTTGAGCACGTCAGAGTTTTGTACGCGGAACTTCAGACCGTTGGCATCTGACGGCGAAATAAGTGGCTTGTTGGCCGACATATTTTTCATGCCGTTGTGCCAGAATTGCAGCCCTAGCAGTCCGCGACGAGTCATCGATTCTTTCATCGCCTGACCAGTTTCCGAGGTTTGAAACGCATCAACTGCAGCAATATTTTTGAACATGAACGGCAAGTCAAAGATGCGAAACTGCTTGGTAAACTGCTCAAACTTTGACAGCGACGGAGCGGCCAGCTGAACATCTCCTTGCAGCAGCGCCTCGAGGACCTGATTGTCATTGTAAAGGGTTGATTGCGGAAACACTTCCATGCAGGCAGTGCCGTTCATCTCATCGTTCACCCGTTGTTGAAGAAGCGATGCGGCAATGCCTTTAGGGTGACGATCTGTGTTGGTCACGTGGCTGAACTTGATTACAAGTTCGCCCGCGTCGCAGGCCGCAGAAGCGGCGCCCGCGCCCACACTTAGTGCCAGTGCCGTTGCGGCAGCGGTAAAAAATTTCATGATGTCTCCTCCCAGAGATTATCTATGGTCAAGTGTGCCGCCCAGCGGGGCAGCATTAACGATGGATAACAAGGTAGTGCTAACTGACCAAAGAAATTATTGCCGCACAATCTATGGAGATTATTTATCATATAAAACAACAATTTGCGGTGAATTAGTGATCGCCGCATCATAATGTTACAGCGGCAAAGTGCGAGATTTCACACACGCGGTGCTGCTAATGTGCGGATTCTCGCACAGTGTTAGCGCCGATAGTTTTCCGCCCGAATCCCGTAGCGAGCCAATTTGTCATAAAACGTCTTGCGCGGCAGTT
>JABITU010000322.1 GCA_018668195.1 Tateyamaria sp.
AGTTGAGCCGTACGACCTAGGAACGGGGACCCCCAATTATAGGGCCTCGCGTCTCGGACCACGGGCCTTTAGTATTAGCCGTGTAAATTCATTGGGGGGTGGTTTTGTTTGCCACCACCAACTGAGGAAGCAGACATCGCTTTCGCCAAGCACTAACGGCTGTTGTGCGGACAAAGCTGACTAGATCCTTCAAGATGCCAATGGCCGCTTTATCTTGGTCGCAACGGCAACGGCCGATAAGCGGCTATTCGCTTCAGTTGCAAGTTATCAATGTTAACCTAGCAAAAAGCTGACGGTCTTGGTTGTCGGACCCTCATCAGGCACGTGTCGATCAAAGAACGATTTGAGATGTCCTAAGCATTTGTCTGGCTTTTTCAATTATAGGTGTGTCAACCATCTGCCCGTCCATCAAGACCGCCGCACCGTCTGCTGCCTCGTTGGCGTGCATGACCCGTCGGGCCCAATCAAGCTGGTCATGGGACGGAGCAAAGGCACCCTTGATGGTGCTTATCTGATTAGGATGAATAGCCAGTTTGCCACCAAACCCCAGTTGGCGGGCATAACTTGCGTCGGCCATCACTTGCTCTTGTTCATTTACCGAAACGGTGACGCCATCGATGGGCGAGGGCAGGCCAAAGGCGCGCGAATATGTCACTAAAGACGAGCGCGCCAACAGTAGAGCCTCTGCGGTCTCGTCGCAGCCGACATCCAGTGAGTAGTCGATTGATCCAAAGGCCAGCTGGCACGTCGCCTGCGCCTGACAGATGTCAGGTAGCCCAACAATACCGCGGGCGGTTTCGACCAAAGCGATGACAGGAATATCAGGCCCGATTTGCTCAATATCTGCGGCAGTTTCGGATTTGGGCAACATGACACCCATGCCCTCAACCCTGCGGACCAACTCCATATCGGCGTAAAACCAGTCAGACGTGACGGCATTGACACGTATAAAGCAAGGGACCGGAAGGTCTGCCAAATAGTCTGCCAGTCCCGCGCGCGCCAAGTCTTTGTCGGCCACGGCCACGGCATCTTCGAGGTCGACTATGATGGCGTCAGCGCCACTGTTTGCAGCCTTGGCTACACGCTCGGGGCGCGTTGCTGGCACAAAAAGGGGCGCAACCGCTGGAGAGAATTTCACGGCCATTTACGCGGCCGGCCGGGCTTTGGCGTAATTCGGGCTTTGGACCGTGCCTGAATCAAACAGCTGTGCGATCTCAACATCTGGCAGGCCCACGACATCGCCCAGGATCTCCTCCGTATGCATCCCAAGTGTGGGGGTGGGTACAGGCTCTTCCCTTTCAAACTGCGAGAAATTCAGCGGAGAGCCAGGCACAAGAAATTTGCCAAGACCGGGTGTTTCGATGTCTGAAAAAATCGGGTTGTCAGTTGATAGGTCAGGATCCTGTGCAAGCGCACTTTCAAAGTCACGAAACACCGACCATGTCAGACTGTTGTCATCAAACAAGGTGCCAATCTCGGCACTAGAGCGTTGGGCGAACCACGGCCGCAGAACTTCGGTAATGGCATCGCGATGCATGTACCGTTGTCCTTCGTCTGCAAAATTTGCACCAAGGCTGGCGGCAAGTTGGTCTATTCGCGCGCCCATACCGGTGACCTTCACGATGCCCTGCCATTGACGCTTTGTCAGCCCGATGACCATCACACGTTCACCGTCCGCACAGATGAAGTCTTGTCCATAGGCCCCGTAAAGAGCGTTGCCGGACTTTCCCCGTTTTGCCCCACCGGTGGCCGCATCCCCGATGATGCCAAGATTACCTAACATTGCAGCGGCGACGTCCTTCAACGAAAACTCAACATCTTGGCCCTCGCCTGTGCGCAGACGGTGCCGCTCGGCGGCCAAAAGGCCCGAGACCATCATTTGTCCCGCGATACAATCCCAAGCCGGCAGCGCATGCGCCACGGGATCGGTTGACCCCGCCGGACCCGTAATCGCCGGAAATCCAAGTGCAGGATTTACCGTGTAATCAACCGCAGGACGCCCATGCCGGTCGCCTTTCAGCGCCACCATGATCAAGTCTTTGCGACGTTTGGACAACGTCTCATGATCCATCCAGCCGCGCACTTTTAGGTTTGTCATGAACATTCCCGCACCCTCGCCGGGGGCAGTGATAATTTCCGTCACCAATTCCCGCCCACGATCTGATCGCATATCGACAGCGATTGACCGCTTGCCCTTGTTCATTCCCGCCCAAAAATGGCTCAACCCATTGGGCGCAACCGGCCAGCGTGTGGCATCGAGGCCCCCACCGAGCCGGTCAAACCGGATTACATCGGCGCCCATTTGCGCCAGCGTCATGCCCGCAAGTGGGACAGCGACAAAGGCGGAGCCTTCAACAACCCGCATGCCATTCAAAACTCCAGCCAATTCACTTTTCCTCCCAGATTGTGGTTGCTTGCATCCCTTGGTGACCGTCGACCAACCCGGTGCAAAGTTTCATGCCATCCTCGGTTGTCTCTCCAAACAGGTGCATGTCGTCAAAATGGAACATCGGATGAATGCCCCGAAACTGAAATTGACGCACGTCGCGACCGCTGTGCCGGATTGCTGCCCGCAGCAGCAACATCGCCTGCAAAGGCCCATGCACCACCAGCCCTGGGTACTTTTCGACGGATTTGGCGTAGGGCAAATCGTAGTGAATGCGGTGCGCGTTGAACGTGATTGCCGAGAACCGGAACAAGAGAGGCTCTGTCACGGCGACGGCTTCGATCATATCGGGTGTCGATGGGACCGGTTTTGGCTTTGGCGGTACAAAAACTTGCGGGATATTGAGATAGACAATGTCTTGGGTTTCTTCGACGCATAGCCGATCATCTTCAAAGATGGCATGGGCAAGGCTTACAAACAGCATCGGGCCATTTGCCCCTTCTTTCTCTGTGATCGACTTGATTTCAGAGTGCCGCGTCAGGCGCGCACCAATATGAAGCGGCGCGTGAAATGTAAGCGTCCCGCCCGCCCACATCCGTCGTGCCAAATGAACGGGCGGCAAAAAGCCCCCGAGCTTTGGGTGACCGTCATTGGATAGCTCCGTGGTGTCGACATTCGGGGTGAAGGCGCACCAATGGGACAACAATGGCATAACAGCACCGGCCCGACCCGCGTCAAATCCGACTGTCGCCGCATGACGCGCGGACGCGCTTTCATCGAAGACAGCGTGATCTTGCTGGGTCCGCCCGATCCATTGTGTGAAGTCAGTCTTTAAAATTGTCTGCACCCCCTCCAAGAGTTCTCCCGGCACTCTTTACAACCGATAAGTTCAAAAATCAAATGATTATAATAACTTAAATGGATACATTGGTATGCAATCAATCGATATATTGCGCTGCAGCATGGCTAACGAGCCGAAAACAATTGTAAAGTTGCAGAGGCTGCAGGTGCAGCAAAGACCGATAATTTATTGGGATCGGTCACACTCAAGAACCGCGTTCTTCAAGGAACAAAGTGAGGTGTCCTGGGTCAATTTGCCAAGCAACAAGCCGCGAAACGAATGGCGGTTTTAGGAAAGCCGCGTTGCAGTGCGTTACCTCACCACCGATATCCGCGAAGAGCCATGACTTTAAAGATAACTTAGTGATTTCCTCGAAACCGAACTTTCGCTGCGGCACAGAAAGTCGACAGGTTGGGCTCTAAGCAGTCCTTCGCGGCAGTTTGAATGAATGACTGCTTTAGCCCAATATCTAACGCCGAGACGTAGAGACACGG
>JABITU010000323.1 GCA_018668195.1 Tateyamaria sp.
CAATTGACTGCGGCATCGTTGGTGCCGGGGGACAACCCAGCGCTTGAAGACTGGCAGAGGGCAGCTTAAGTTTTTAACGGTGTTGGCCGTTATGTATCACTCAGCGTTGCGCGTATGACGCGCCTGCGATGCGGCAAATGTGTCTTGGGCATTGGCGTGGGCGCGTCAGCGACATATAAGTAGGATATGAATACAGAACTCGGACATTTTGCGCTCATCCTTGCCTTTGTCGTGGCCATCGTACAAGCGACCATTCCGCTTATTGGCGCATGGCGCAGATATTCGGGCTGGATGGCTGTGGCGCAGCCTGCGGCGACAGTACAATTCTGGCTGATCGCAGTGGCCTTTGGGGCCTTGACGTGGGCTTTTGTAGTCTCAGATTTTTCTTTGCGTCTGGTCGTACTGAACAGCCATTCGGCCAAGCCGATGCTTTATAAAATTTCTGGCACCTGGGGCAACCACGAAGGATCGATGCTGCTTTGGGTGTTGATCGTGGCGCTGTTTGGCGCGATGGCGGCTTGGTTCGGCGGCAATTTGCCACCCACACTGCGTGCACGTGTGCTGGCGGTTCAGGGCGCAATAGGAGCTGCGTTTCTGGCCTTTATCCTCTTTACCTCAAACCCGTTTTTGCGACTTGCGGTGCCGCCCTTTGACGGGCAGGATCTCAACCCGCTGTTGCAGGATCCGGGCCTCGCTTTTCATCCACCGTTTCTGTACTTCGGATATGTGGGCCTGAGCATGGCTTTTTCGTTTGCTGTTGCTGCGTTGATCGAGGGCCGCGTCGATGCTGCCTGGGGGCGGTGGGTGCGCCCGTGGACCCTGGCGGCATGGATATTCCTGACCATCGGCATCGCACTAGGGTCTTGGTGGGCCTATTATGAACTGGGTTGGGGAGGTTTCTGGTTCTGGGACCCGGTTGAAAATGCGTCTTTCATGCCATGGCTTTTGGCGGCAGCACTGCTCCATTCGGCTATCGTTGTAGAAAAACGCGAGAGCCTAAAGTCATGGACGATCCTGCTTGCCATCCTAGCGTTTGGCTTTTCGCTGATTGGTACGTTCATTGTGCGTTCGGGGCTGCTGACCTCGGTGCATGCCTTTGCCAACGATCCTGAACGCGGCGTCTTTATTCTGATGATCATGGGCTTTTTCATGGGCGGTGCGCTAATTTTATTTACCCTGCGCGCCGGTGTGATGGAGGCGCGTGGCGTCTTTGGCATGGTCAGCCGCGAGAGCGCGCTGGTAGCAAACAATTTACTGCTTGCTGTAAGTTGTTTTGTCGTCTTTGTCGGCACGATGTGGCCGCTGGTGGCAGAGATGTTCTTTGACCGCAAACTGAGCGTTGGAGCGCCGTTTTTCAACATGGCGTTTACGCCGTTCATGGTGCTGCTTGGCTTGATCATGCCTGTGGGCGCGATGATGCCGTGGAAGCGCGCAAGCCTACGCAGGGCGATACGGCCCCTGCGCTATGTTTTTGTGGCTGCCATTGCTTTTGGTGGACTGGCTTGGACGATGCAGACTGGACGCAGCTTGATTGGGCCAGTGGGTGCCTTTCTGGGTGCATGGCTGGTCATGGGGGCGGCTGTTGATCTGGCAAGCCGCACGGGTCAAAGGTTTAACATGGCGCGCCTGTTCCGTTTGCCCCGCGCCGATTGGGGCAAGACGGTTGCCCATTCGGGCCTTGGCATCACCATGCTGGGTGTTGCGGGGCTGACGGCGTGGCAGTCTGAAGATATCAGGGTTGCGCAAATCGGTGAACCGTTCGATGTGGGGGGGTATACCCTGACGCTGAATAGTATCGAAGAATTCCAAGGGCCAAATTATTTGTCGACAATGGGGCTGGTGACGCTGGCAAAGGATGGCCGTGAAATCGCTCAGATGCGGCCAGAAAAACGGATGTATCCAGTGGCTCAGATGCCCACCACCGAAGCGGCGATCGACTATAACCTCGCCCGTGACGTCTATGTTGTTATCGGCGATCCACAACAAAATGGAGGCTGGGCCGTGCGCACCTACATCAAACCCCTGACCAATTGGATCTGGATCGGCTGTGCGCTTATGGCTTTCGGAGGGCTTTTGTCGCTGAGCGATCGGCGGTTCCGTGTGGCTGTCGGTGCCCGCAAATCGCAACCGGTGGCGGCGGAATGATCCGGCTGGCGACAGCCTTGTGGTTGGTGATGTCGGGCATGGCCATGGCGCTGGATCCGTCCGAAATGCTCGCAGACCCGGCCCTAGAGGCGCGTGCCCGGGGCCTAGACCATGCAATGCGCTGCGTTGTCTGCCAGTCGGAATCAGTTGCCTCTTCAAATGCAACCTGGGCGGTTGAGGCACGGCGCGTGATCCGTGAACAGATTGCGTCGGGCAAGAACAACGATGAAGTAATGGATTTTTTCGTTGAGCGTTATGGAGAGTTCGTTCTGATGAACCCGCGCACCAGCGGTTCAAATTGGCTGCTCTGGGCTGCAGGGCCTTTGATGTTCCTTATGGCGTTAGGTGGCGGCGTTGGTTACCTTCGGGGCCGTGCACAAGCCACGCAAGCCAAATCTGATCCTTTGAGTGCCGAAGAAGCCAAACGCCTGAGCGAAATTCTGGATGAGTGACGCGCGGTCGGGGCTGTTCTGAACTGAACGGTTTGATATGCACGAAAAGACCGGTAAACTGAGGAACCCAAGCATGACCTATGAGACCCTGATCTATTCGCTTGAAAACGGCATCGTCCAGATCACCCTCGACCGTCCTGATGTCATGAACGCGCTGACCACGCAGATGCGTGCAGAGATTGAACATGCTGTGATCAAGGGTGGCAAAGAGGGGCGCGTCGTGGTGCTGACAGGGGCTGGGCGGGCCTTTTGTTCTGGCCAAGATCTGGGCGACCGGGCCAATGCGGGCAATCTTGATCTAGAGCGCACATTGCGCGACGAATATACCCCCATGTTAAACGCAATCGTTGAGTGCCCGGTGCCGACAATTGCGGCGGTCAATGGGGCTGCAGCAGGTGCTGGGGCCAACCTTGCGCTGGCCTGTGACGTTGTCATCGCGTCTGAACGTGCTTATTTCTTACAAGCCTTTACTCGGATCGGCCTGATCCCTGACGCGGGCGGAACCTATGTGATGCCGCGTACGATGGGCATGGCCAAGGCGATGGGGGCTGCACTTTTTGCGGACAAGATCAGTGCGCGGCAGGCTGATAATTGGGGCCTTATCTGGGAGGCGGTCGAGGACGACCAGTTTGACGCGCATTGGAAGGCCCGTGCAATGCATCTGGCCACCGGTCCAACCCAGGCTTTTGCCGCAGCCAAGCGGGTGATCCGCGCGAGTTGGGCCAATGATCTTGAGACGCAGTTGGCCGCTGAAGCGACAGAGCAGGGTGACTGTGGCCAGAGCCGTGATTTCCGCGAGGGCGTTTTGGCCTTTGTGGAAAAACGAAAGCCGAACTTTGAGGGCCGTTAGAAAATCGGTATGGCTGGGTAAAGCATGACTGAACTTTCTTGCTCAAAAAGCGCTTGCTTTGCGACCTCTTTGATCAGTGTCGCATACTGAATGCTTCCGTCGTGGGTTGGTGATCTAGGGAATACGGTCATTTTTTGAAAAAATTAAGATGCATGAGGCTCATAAGCCTGAGCATAGCATTTGTCAGTGTCCATAGAAGATCATCAGCAACTTCCGATGATCTTTTGAGCATACAAGATCAGCTAAGACGGTCGTGAATGACTATAGGGGTGTTATTCGCCTGCAGATTAGACAATTTCGTATTTTCGAAATAGGTGAAAACCTGTTTCCCCACAAGCAGCGTTGCCGTGCCATCTTCATCCTCCCCGAATTTAACAAAGTCTTCGGAAACGGCCTCAGCCATTACAATATCGGGATAGAGTGTGAAGACTATTGCATCTTCAACGGCATCGAAATCTGTGATGCGAACAGGGTCTTCCGGATTGACCCAATATCCAACATTTACCGTGTCTGCACCGTTGCCAGTAATAACCACGTCATTGCTTCATGCAAAAATTGTATCGTTACCATATCCGCCATCGAGCGTATCGGTATCTTCTGTTTTAGCATCCAGATCGACGAAATCGTTCATGTCCAAATCATTTTTTGATGTGCCGGACCTTAGGGTGTCAACGAGGTCTTGAGCCGAAATAACATCGGCTCCGAAAAGTTGATCGTTCCCTACATCACCAAGAAGTACATCTTCACCTGCTCCGCCGAAAATTATATCAGCGTTCCGACCGCCCCTTAGGAAATCATCGCCTGAGTCGCCCAGGATCACATCGCCGCCTGAACCACCGAAAACTCTGTCGTCATCTTCACCGGCTAGAATAATGTCGTTGGCTTCATTGCTAAAAATGGTGTCGTTTCCGCCTCCCGTTACAAAAAAGTCTTCGCCGTTGCCGCCCTGTTCACGCGTTGGTCCCTCATCGGGCGCGCTCACATTATCATTGTCGTCGGGGCCATCCGAAAGGAGAATTACGCCTGCAAGTGAGCCAGCGCCCAACAAGCTCATCATTAAAAATCCGAGCATATTTGAAACACGCCCTACCCAATTTTAGTGGTTTGAGATAGCATATCGTAGACGTTCAGGGCAATTTCAAAGAATACTCAATTTGATCGTTCGGTTTGCGTGGGTAATGATCTTGAAATTTTTTTAAATAAAAAAAGCCCCTGTACGATCCAGGGGCTTTAGAGTTGTGCGTATTGTTTCGCTTTATCTGCTCTCAATATCTGTGTAATCGCGCGCGGTCTCACCCAGATAAAGCTGGCGGGGGCGACCGATCTTGTTTTGTGGATCTGCAATCATCTCTTTCCACTGCGAAATCCAGCCAACGGTGCGGCTAACCGCAAAGATCGGCGTGAACATTGAGGTCGGGAAACCCATCGCTTCAAGGATAATGCCGGAATAGAAATCAACGTTTGGAAACAGCTTTTTCTCAGCGAAATACGGATCTTCGAGGGCAGCTTTTTCCAATTCTTTGGCGACTTGCAGGATCGGGTTGTTTTCGACACCCAGCAGTTCCAATACTTCGTCGGCCGACTGTTTCATTACTGTCGCGCGGGGATCGTGATTCTTGTAGACACGGTGACCAAAACCCATCAGGCGGAACGGGTCGCTCTTATCTTTGGCGCGAGCAATATATTCGGGGATTTTGTCAACCGTACCAATTTCTTTGAGCATTTCAAGGCAGGCCTGATTGGCGCCGCCATGGGCTGGACCCCAAAGACATGCGATGCCCGCCGCGATACAGGCAAACGGGTTTGCCCCCGAGGAAGAAGCCAGGCGTACTGTCGATGTCGAAGCGTTTTGCTCATGGTCGGCGTGTAGCGTAAAGATACGGTCCATCGCACGGCTCAGGATCGGGTTGACCACATAATCTTCGGCGGGAACGGCAAAGCACATGCGCAAGAAATTTGAGGCGTAATCCTCGTCATTGCGTGGATACACGAAAGGCTGGCCGATTGAGTATTTATAGGCCCATGCAGCGATTGTTGGCATCTTGGCGATCAGCCGGTGCGATGCGATCTCGCGCTGGCGTTCATCGTTGATATCAGTGCTGTCGTGGTAAAAAGCCGACATGGCCCCTACGACGCCGGTCATGATTGCCATCGGGTGCGCATCGCGACGGAACCCCCGAAAGAAATTTTGCATCTGTTCATGCAGCATTGTGTGCATAGTGATGTTGTTCTCGAATTTCTCCAACCGCTGCGTCGAGGGCAGTTCGCCGTAAAGCAGGAGATAGCACACCTCTAGAAAATGAGATTTGGAGGCCAATTGATCAATCGGGTAACCGCGGTGCAAAAGCACGCCCTTGTCGCCATCAATGAACGTAATCGTGCTGTCGCAGCTTGCGGTAGATGTAAAGCCTGGGTCGTATGTGAAAACGCCTGCCTGCCCATATAGCTTGCGAATATCCAGAACATCAGGCCCCTCGGTTGGTGAATGAATCGGCAGGTCGTAGGAGTGATCGTCGATCGTTAGGGTCGCAGATTTCTGTTCGTCAGCCATAAGGTATATTCCTTTCATCGCACGGCGAATTCAGCCGCCACAAGACGCGGTATTAGCGGTGCGTCAATTCTATTGTCGGCCGCGCCCCTATTCAACAGGGGTTCCTGCTGTCAGGCCGCAGCATCTTCTAGTCTGGCGAGGGTTTCTTGGCGCCCCAGAACCAGCATCATGTCAAACACCGAAGGTGTTACGGCCCGGCCCGCCAACGCCGCGCGAAGCGGTCCTGCCAGTTTGCCGAATTTAGTGTCCTGAGCGGCTGCAAATTCGTTAAGTGTCGCTTCAAGACTGTCTCGATCCCAAGTAACGGTTTGCAAGTGCGGCGTCAATTGCTTCAGTATACCACGGGATACCGGATCAAGTGATTTTGAAGCTTTTTCGTCTGGTTGGATTGGACGATCAGAGAGAATAAACTGCGAATTTTCAATTAATTCAGGGAAAATTTTTGACCGTTCTTTAACAAAGGGAAGTGCCGCAAGAAGACCTGCTTGTTTAGTATCGTTTAGAACGGGCAAATCGGCTGCACGCATGTATGTAATGATTTCTTGCTGCAGCGCAGCGTCATCGGATTGCGCCATGTGTTGGCCACACAGGTTTTCTAGTTTTTTCACATCAAAGCGGGCGGGGCTTTTGCCGATCCCATCCATGTCAAACCACTCACGCGCCTGTGCATCGCTAAAGAATTCGTCGTCTCCGTGGCTCCAACCCAAACGTGCAAGATAGTTACGCATACCTGCAGCAGGATAGCCCATTGCCTGATATTCCTGCGCGCCCAGTGCGCCATGGCGTTTAGACAGTTTCTTGCCGTCTGGGCCATGGATTAGTGGGATATGCGCCCAGACTGGAACATCCCACCCCATTGCATCATAGATCATCATCTGGCGTGCGGCATTGTTCAGGTGATCATCGCCCCGGATGACATGGGTGACGCCCATGTCGTGGTCGTCGACGACAACGGCCAACGCATAGACGGGCGTGCCATCCCCGCGCAGCAGAACCATATCGTCAAGCTGGTCATTGCGAATGGTCACGGTGCCTTGCACCTCGTCGCAGATGATCGTCTGACCGGCCTGAGGGGCCTTGATCCGCACAACAAATGGCCTGTCAGGATGTGTTTCAGCCTCGGCATCGCGCCACGGTGAACGAAACAGCGTTGAGCGTCCCTCAGCCCGAGCTTCCTCGCGAAAGGCTGCGATTTCGTCTTGCGTGGCAAAACATTTATAGGCTTTCCCCTGATCCAACAAGGTTTGAGCGACATGCGTGTGGCGGTCTGCGCGGTCAAACTGGCTTATTGCATCGCCGTCGTGATCCAGACCCAGCCAAGCCAACCCGTCCAGAATGGCCTGCGTCGCCTCGGGGGTAGAGCGGGCGCGGTCTGTGTCTTCGATGCGCAACAGGAATTGACCGCCTCGGCTGCGGGCATACAGCCAGTTGAACAGCGCCGTACGCGCGCCGCCGATATGCAAAAAGCCCGTGGGCGAGGGGGCAAAACGGGTGACAACGGGCGTAGACATGCGCGAAATTTACCTTTCAGTAACCATGTTGGTACAACAGTTTCCCCTTTTACTATCCACCATGGACGCAAGGGGCAAGCATGGGCCTAGGCAATGGCTTTTTGCAGATGATGCTGAATCAGCGTGGCCACCTGTTTGGTTGGGTTCCGGTCGGTATGGCGATGGGAATTGCCCTATTTTTTGGCATCAGGTTCGAGCCTTCGGTGACGCAAATTGCCCTGGTGGTGCCGCTTGGAATGGCGCTGCCAATGATGGCATGGAAATTGCCGGAAAGCGTGTCTCGGTTGGCTGTTTTTCTGGCGCTGATCGCAGTTGGTTTTGTGTTGGCGGGGTGGCGTGCGCATTCTGTCGCGGGTCCGGTGCTTGATTGGCGCTATTATGGGGCTGTGGAGGGGCGGATTGTCGGCATTGACCGCAGTGGGTCGGACGCGGTGCGTCTGACGCTCGACAGGGTAAAGCTGGACCGAGTTGCCCCGGGTGACACGCCGCGCAGGCTGCGTATTTCCTTGCACGGGGATGCCGGCTTGGGCGTTTTGCCGGTGCCGGGTTTGCGCGTTATGACGACTGCACATCTTAGTCCGTCCAGTGGCCCCGTGGAACCGGGCGGGTTCGATTTCCAGCGTCACGCGTGGTTTGCCGAACTGGGAGCGGTGGGCTACGCGCGTGCGCCGCTTGTCGCCATTGCACCCGCCGATTTTGATTTGGCGCAAATGCTATTTCGCTGGCGCATGGCGGTTTCAAAGCGTGTCATTGAAGTGCTGCCTGGCGATATTGGGGGATTTGCCGCAGCAGTCACAACCGGTGATCGCAGCGGTATCAGCCGCGACGCCCTTGAGGCGTTGAGGGCGTCAAATACAGCACATTTGTTGGCGATTTCCGGACTGCATATGGGGCTGTTGAGCGGCTTTGTTTTTGCCCTGTTCCGACTGTGCTTTGCGCTTGTGCCACCCGTTGCATTGCGTTGGCCTGCGCGCAAATTGGCTGCTTGTGGGGCGCTTGCTGCGGCGGCCCTCTATCTTGCGCTGTCGGGCGGCAATGTTGCGACGGAGCGGGCGTTTGTAATGGTGGCGGTGGCGTTATGCGCGGTGATTATGGATCGGCGTGCGCTTAGTCTTCGAGCGGTGGCTATGGCTGCGATTATCGTGCTGGCACTTCGGCCCGAAGCTTTGATGGGGCCCGGGTTTCAAATGTCCTTTGCGGCGACGACGGCTTTGGTTGCGGTGTTTGGATGGATGCGCAACCTGCCGACTGGGCCAAAATGGGCTGCGCCTGTGATCGGGCTGGTGGTCTCATCGGCGGTGGCCGGGTTGGCGACGGCTCCTATTGGTGCGGCGCATTTTAACGCGGTCGCGCACTACGGATTGCTGGCAAATCTGACCAGTGTTCCCTTGATGGGTGCGCTGGTTATACCCGCGGCGGTTTTGGCTTTGCTGCTTGCTCCATTCGGTGCCGAGGCTTTTGGCCTGTGGATCATGGGAGGCGGGCTCGCATGGATTCTGTGGGTCGCAGAAACGGTATCGAGCCTTGATGGCGCACGTGGATTTGTGTCGGGGCCGGGGCCTTGGGTCTTGCCTCTCATGGCGTTGGGCGCCTTGTCAGTCATTTTGTGGCAAGGGCGTGCGCGATTTGGCGGCCTTGCAGTCATCTGCGTTGCTTTTGCTCTCTGGCAGGTTGGTAATCGCCCAGTGGTCTTGATCGCTGATAATGGCGGCTTGGTGGGGGTGATGACCGACACGGGGCGCGCACTTAGCAAGGAAAAAGGAGCGGGATTTGTTGCCCGCAACTGGTTGGAAAATGATGGTGACGGTGCCTTGCAACAAAAGGCAGCGCTGCGCTGGAACTCCGACACATCGGGCTGGATGGATGGTCGGGTTGTGCATCTGAGCGGCAAACGCGCCCGCGAAGCGTTCGATGGCTGCGCGCCAGGGCAGATCGTTGTGACGAACGACGAACTGCCGACCGTTGCAAAATC
>JABITU010000324.1 GCA_018668195.1 Tateyamaria sp.
CAGTTAATCTTGGTGCCCATTGCTTCTTCGTACATGCCGGTTTCTTTGGCGTACTGAAAGGGCATGGGCCACTCAAGGAAGTAGGCAACGGTGATTTCACCGTGGCCCGCTGCGAAAGCGCCTTGGGCACCCGCCAGCATGGCTGTGGCCGCGACGGCACCCATAAGCTTGGATTTAAATGTCATTTTTGGTTCTCCCGTTTGTCGCACAGTCATGAATGCTGTGCGTATAAGATTAGTTCGGACAGTTTCCCGTCTCTGATGGCCGCGCGCTTTGCGGCGCTGACGCAATCGGAGCCGATAAATCGCGCGGGATCAATCATTATTCCGAAAAACTCGCAATATTATGCGCAAGAAAAACCCATCTTTTAGATTTTAAAAACAGAAACAAACCTATGAAAACAGAGCATTTCCGACGATTTTTTACCTTTAATTGTTGAATTATTCCTCCAAACTGGCTTTACTTACTCATTAAATCTGGCCCTATTATGCTGCGTGGAATCTCAGCAAAGATGCATGCAGGTAGGCGAAACGGGCCATGTGTATTGTGCCCACAGTTCATCGAAAGGTTCACGACATGGACGGAACGTTCTCTGAAAACGATATCAGCCGCGTTGTCGAGGCAGACCGCGCAAACGTCTGGCATCACTTGATACAGCACCAGCCATTTTTCAGCGGTGCCGATCCTAAAATTATCATTGAAGGCAAGGGCCTGCGGGTCTGGGACCAAAAAGGTATCGAACACATTGATGCCGTTTCTGGTGGTGTTTGGACGGTTAATGTTGGCTACGGGCGCGAAACGATTGGCGATGCTGTGCGCGACGCAATCGTCAAGATGAACTTCTTTGGTGGTACCGTTGGGTCCGTTCCCGGTGCCCTTTTTGCGGAAAAGCTGTTGACCAAAATGCCCGGTCTCGACCGTATCTATTACGCCAACTCCGGGTCTGAAGCGAACGAGAAAGCCTTCAAAATGGTGCGCCAGATCGCGCACAAGCGCTATGGCGGCAAGAAATACAAAATCCTGTATCGCGACCGCGACTATCACGGCACCACGATTGCCTGTTTGTCCGCAGGCGGCCAGGACGAGCGCAACGCGCAATACGGCCCCTACACGCCGGGCTTTGTCCGCGTGCCCCACTGCCTTGAGTATCGCAAGCACGAACAAGACGGCGCGCCGACAGACAACTATGGCGAATGGGCGGCCAATCAAATTGAAAAAATCATCCTTCGCGAAGGCCCAGACACCGTGGGCGCGCTGTGCCTTGAGCCCGTTACCGCAGGCGGCGGCGTTATTGTTCCGCCAGAAGGTTACTGGCCCCGTGTTCAGGAGATCTGCAAAAAATACGACATCCTTTTACATATTGACGAGGTAGTCTGCGGCGTCGGTCGCACAGGCACATGGTTTGGCTATCAACATTACGGGATCACGCCCGACATGGTGACAATGGCCAAGGGTGTTGCCTCTGGTTATGCGGCCATCTCGTGCCTAGCCACCACCGATGAAGTCTTTGACATGTTTAAGGACGACACCAGCGATCCGATGAACTATTTCCGGGACATATCGACCTTTGGCGGATGCACGGCGGGGCCAGCTGCCGCGCTGGAAAACATGCGAATTATCGAAGACGAAGATTTGCTAGCCAACACCACCGCCATGGGCGCCTATATGCTCGACAAGCTGGCCGAGCTGAAAGACAAACACGAGGTCATCGGCGACGTGCGTGGCAAGGGACTGTTTTTGGGTGCCGAACTGGTTGCTGACCGCCACAGCCGCGAGCCTGCAGAGGAAAAGAAAGTGCAGGCGGTCGTGGGCCACTGCATGAAACAGGCTGTGATCATTGGTGCCACGAACCGGTCGCTGCCCGGTAAGAACAACACATTGTGCTTTTCGCCAGCGCTGATCGCGACAAAAGACGACATCGACCAGATTACGAGTGCCGTTGACACTGCTCTTACAGACGTCTTTGGCTGATTATATTTTGGGTGCGCGCGGTCGACATCGCGCGCACCAACACTGACCAATCGTTTCATGGCGCCATCATGGCCCGCTTTTGGTACGCCGGATTGACACTTCGGCTCATGCACATGTTTGTGAACACCTCGCAGTGAATCTTGCGCGAACATTGGACGCTTTAGAACCTAAACTACCTGTACGGCCAACTCACTCTCAAGCTTGCCTCCATCCAAATGCTCGATTTCAATCAATGCCCATAAATTTTCCCGTTTCAAACCTGAACACCATTAGATTTTCTTTGTTCTTAGCTCAAAACTTGGGCAATGCGCCGTGCTGTCCGATATTCTCGCAATTATGAAACGTTTCGGCTCATAAACTATTTATTCCCAGCGATGCCTATGATAGATATCCAATTTAATTTAGTGTATTCGTAAAATTCTATATCCAGATTGCGGGCCGCCTAAGTCCAGTGTAGAGTTTTCAAATGGCGCTCCCTGTTGAAACCTTTTTCTTATCACCAAACCATCAAGGCACCCTGCAAAGCCAGGTGCAGCAAATGATTGCCCATGGCATTCTTTCCGGCCGGTTCAGCACCGAGGAGAAATTGCCTTCAACGCGCAAGCTGGCGCAACATCTTGGTATCAGTAGGATTACAGTCACCCTCGCCTATACCGAACTTGTAGCCTCTGATTATCTGACCGCACGCGGGCGTTCGGGCTATTTTGTGTCGCTGAACGCACCAGTACCTCCGATTTATCAACCGCAACCCGTTTCAAATGATGCCGTTGACTGGAGCCGAGCGATTGGACAGCGGTTTTCTGGTGGTCAAGTTCTGCAAAAACCACTCGATTGGGCCCAGTTTCGCTATCCGTTTATCTACGGCCAGACCGACCCACAGCTGTTTGATCACGCCAACTGGCGCCAATGTGCCTTGCAGGCATTGGGCCAGCGCGACTTTGTGGCATTGACCTCTGACTATTATGATCAGGACGACCCAAAGCTGATCGAGTTTATTCAGCGCAACACCCTGCCCCGGCGCGGCATCACTGCAAATAGTGACCAAATCCTTATTACTCTGGGGGCGCAAAATGCTTTATGGCTTGCCGCTCAGGTGTTGCTGACCCAGCGCAGGACTGCCGCTTTTGAAGACCCCTGTTACCCTGCCATGCGTGAAATATTGACTCAGTCCCGGTGCCACATGGCACCAGTGCGGGTCGATCGTGACGGCCTGCCCCCCGACGCAATCCCGCCAGAAACGGACGTGATATTTACCACGCCAAGCCACCAATGTCCGACTACTGCAACTATGCCTATGGCGCGCAGACAGAGGCTTCTTGACCGGGCCCGCGATCTGGATGCGTTGATCGTAGAGGATGACTATGAGTTCGAAATGTCCTTCCTCGAACCGCCCTCACCTGCACTCAAGTCAATTGATACCGACGGGCGAGTGATTCATGTCGGAAGCTTCTCTAAGTCGTTGTTTCCTGGGCTGCGCCTCGGCTACATGGTCGGCTCAGAGGCATTTATTCGTGAGGCGCGCGCGCTGCGCACATCCGTTTTACGGCACCCGCCAGGGCACATTCAGCGCACTGCAGCCTACTTTTTATCGATTGGCCACTATGACGCACAGATCCGCAAAATGGCCAAAGCGTTACACAGTCGCCGCCAAAAAATGCAAAGTGCCATCGCTGCTCATGGCCTTGAAGTTGCCGGGCAGGGGGCATTCGGTGGCTCGTCTTACTGGATGCGCGCACCCGAAGGGATGGACGCTGGCGTTCTGGCGGCACGCCTGCGTGATGTGGGCGTGTTGATCGAGCCGGGGGGGGCTTTCTTTACCATCCCCGACCAAACCCGCCGCTATTATCGTCTGGGCTATTCGTCCATAGCAGCAGAACGCATCTCCGATGGAATTGAACTTATCGCAGCACACCTTGCAGCATAGCTTGGACTTAAATCGATATGGCATCTGGCCCTAACCATTCCAGCGCCACCCCCTTAGGTTACGCCAAATTCATCGTAAAAGGGCGAATCGACGCCCGATGCCCGGAGACTGCCCTATGAAGATGACCACTGAAGAAGCATTTGTAAAAACGCTACAGCGCCACGGCATCCGCCACGCGTTTGGCATTATCGGATCGGCTATGATGCCTATATCTGACTTGTTCCCATCCGCTGGGGTCAAGTTCTGGGATTGTGCGCACGAAGGCTCTGCGGGCTTCATGTCAGATGGCTACACCCGCGCCACGGGCGAAATGTCGATGATGATCGCGCAGAACGGCCCAGGCATCACCAACTTTGTGACTGCCGTAAAAACCGCTTACTGGAACCACACACCACTTTTGTTGGTCACGCCACAGGCCGCGAACAAAACTATTGGCCAAGGCGGCTTTCAAGAAGTTGAACAAATGGCCCTGTTCCAGGACATGGTCGCATACCAAGAAGAAGTCCGTGACCCAAGTCGTGTTGCAGAGGTTTTGACCCGTGTCATCGCACAGGCCAAGCGCTTGTCTGGCCCGGCGCAGATTAACCTGCCCCGTGATTACTGGACCCAAATTGTCGACATCGAAATCCCTGACCCCATCGAATTCGAAGTTTCACCCGGTGGCGAGAATTCTATCGCGGCGGCGGCGGCTTTGATCTCTGGTGCCAAGAACCCTGTGATCCTGAACGGTGCCGGTGTTGTCCTTTCCGAAGGCGGCATCCAAGCCTCTATGGATCTGGCAGAACGTTTAGATGCACCCGTTTGCGTTGGCTACCAGCACAACGACGCCTTCCCCGGATCGCACCCCCTGTTTGCTGGCCCATTGGGCTACAACGGGTCCAAGGCAGGAATGGAATTGATTAAAAGCGCAGATGTCGTTGTGTGCCTCGGCACCCGGTTGAACCCATTTTCGACACTTCCCGGATACGGCATGGACTATTGGCCAACGGATGCCAAGATCATCCAAGTCGACATCAACCCTGACCGCATAGGCCTGACCAAGAAAGTGACTGTCGGCATCGTTGGTGACGCAGCCAAAGTTGCGCGCGGCATTCTAGCCGGTCTGAGCGAAACTGCCGGAGATGCCGGCCGCGCCGACCGCAAATCGCGTATCGCAACGGCAAAGTCGACATGGGCGCAGCAACTGTCGTCAATGGACCACGAAGACGATGATCCCGGCACCACATGGAACGAGCGCGCGCGCGCCGACAAGCCAGACTGGATGAGCCCACGCATGGCATGGCGTGCCATTCAGTCCGCGCTCCCCCGCGAGGCGATCATCTCGTCAGACATCGGCAACAACTGTGCCATCGGTAACGCATATCCTGACTTTGACGAAGGTCGGAAATACCTTGCACCGGGTCTGTTTGGTCCCTGTGGTTATGGCCTCCCGGCAATTGTTGGCGCCAAAATTGGCCAGCCGGATGTTCCGGTTGTCGGCTTTGCAGGCGACGGTGCATTTGGCATTGCTGTCAATGAACTGACCGCCATCGGTCGCGGCGACTGGCCACCGGTCACGCAGATTGTTTTCCGCAACTACCAGTGGGGCGCCGAAAAGCGAAATTCGACCCTATGGTTTGAAGACAACTTTGTCGGCACCGAACTGGACACATCAGTATCCTATGCCGGTATCGCAAAGGCATGCGGCCTTGAGGGTGTTGCCGTCCGCACGATGGATGAATTGACGGATACCTTGAACAAGGCGATCAATGATCAAATGAAGAATGGCAAAACCACCCTGATTGAAGTCATGCTCAATCAGGAACTGGGCGAACCGTTCCGTCGCGACGCGATGAAAAAGCCGGTGGCGGTGGCAGGTATCTCTGCCGATGACATGAACGGCGCCTGAAAAATCGTGTTAGATCGACAAGCAAAACGATCCATCGCATGAGCGTACTGGGAGACATCCAGACCCGTGCGGCGGCTCACCCCGCTCATATTGTGTTGAGCGAAGGCCACGATCCTCGGATCGTGGCCGCTGCCGTGCGCGCTGTGGCGTTGGGCATCGCCACAATCACATTGGTCGGAGAAACCAAAACAATCTCAGCCGCTCTGGCAACTGAAAACGCGGCAATGTCCGATCAGTTGATGATCGCTGACCCTGCGACTTCTTTGATGACACCGCAGATCGTCCAAACCGTTTTTGCCCTGCGGAGCCACAAGGGCATCACAAAAGAACAAGCAACTGAATTGGCCAAAGATCCGATGGTCTATGCAGCGGCGCTTGTGCACATGGGGTTTGCTGATGGCACCGTGGGCGGCGCGGTTGCGACCACGTCGGATACAGTGCGCGCAGCATTGCAGTTCATCGGGAAAGCACCCGACGCAGCCTTGGTTTCCAGCTTTTTTCTGATGGTCCTGCCCAAAGGGCATCCATCGGGCCGTTCGGCCATGATATTCAGCGACAGTGGTCTCGTTATTGATCCTACGGCACAGGAATTGGCAGCCATCGCGGCCCAAGCCGCCGCATCTTGCGCCGCACTGTTAGCCGTTAAACCCAAGGTCGCGCTGTTGTCATTTTCGACTAAAGGCAGTGCGCGCCACCCGAGCGTATCAAAGGTGACAGAGGCAAGTGAAATTCTGCATGCCCAGCACCCCGAAATCGCTTCGGATGGCGAATTGCAATTTGATGCGGCCTTTGTGCCCAGTGTTGGCACATCCAAAGCCAAAGGGTCAGATGTCGCCGGTCAAGCCAATGTCATGATCTTTCCAAACCTCGACGCAGGCAACATCGGATACAAAATTGCACAGCGAGTCGGTGGTTGCACAGCCATTGGACCAATTCTTCAGGGTCTTAAAAAACCCGCCAACGATCTCAGCCGTGGTTGTACAACCGATGATGTCCTGCACATGATCGCTGTAACCGCGCTTCAATCCGCTGCTTTGAAAGGGACCTTATGAACCAGCCCAAGCTTGATTTATCCCCCAAGGTTTCGGACGAGATCCGCAAAACCACCTGCTACATGTGCGCCTGCCGCTGCGGCATTAATGTGCATATGAAAGACGGCAAGGTCGCATATATCGAAGGCAACCGGGATCACCCTGTGAACAAGGGTGTATTGTGTGCCAAAGGCTCCGCCGGGATCATGCAGGTTAACGCACCATCGCGTCTGCGCGCACCACTGAAACGGGTCGGTCCACGCGGATCTGGCGAGTTCGAGGAAATCAGCTGGGACGAGGCCTTGGGTATCGCAACAAACTGGCTTGAACCAATTCGCAAAGATGACCCGTCCAAATTAGCGTTTTTCACCGGTCGTGATCAATCACAGTCCTTTACCAGCTTTTGGGCGCAAAATTTTGGAACACCAAACTATGCGGCACATGGTGGCTTTTGCTCGGTGAATATGGCTGCAGCCGGCATCTATACAATGGGTGGCGCGTTCTGGGAATTCGGCCAGCCAGATTGGGATCACACCAAGCTGTTCATGCTGTTTGGTGTCGCCGAAGACCATGACAGCAACCCAATCAAGATGGGCATTGGCAAAATCAAAGCACGCGGGGCGCGCGTCATTGGCGTGAACCCTATCCGCACCGGTTACAACGCGGTGGCAGATGACTGGGTTGGCATCACACCAGGCACAGACGGGCTGTTCATCCTGTCCATGGTCCACTGCCTCATGAAAGCAGGCAAAATCGATGTCAACTATCTGGCGCAATACACCAACGCGCCTTGCTTCGTGAACGGAGACGAAAAATCCTCCGAATTTGGCCTTTTATTGCGCGATGATGACGGCAAAGAATTAGTAATGGACCGCACCACAGGCAAGCTGACCCCGTTTGACCAAAAGGGCGTAAAGCCCGATCTAGCCGCCACGCACCGCCATGCAGGTATCACTCACAATACCGTCATGCACCATATGGCAGACCGCTATTTATCTGACGACTATGCACCCGAAGCGGTTGCCGAGCGCGTCGGCATCTCTGCCAAGCGCATCCGTACGTTGGCCGCCGAGATAGCGCGCGTCGCCTTTGACGAGGCGTTTGAGCTAGAACAAGAATGGACTGATTTCCGCGGTCAAACGCACAAGACAATGCAAGGCCGACCGGTCAGCTTTCATTCCATGCGCGGGATCAGCGCGCACGCCAACGGCTTCCAAACTTGTCGCGCACTGCACGTATTGCAAATCCTATTGGGCAGCGTCGAAGTGCCCGGTGGGTTCCGTTTTAAGCCGCCCTATCCAAAACCTGCAACGGCCCATCCCAAGCCGCATTGCAAGGTCACACCGGGCGCACCGCTCGATGGCCCACACCTGGGCTTTACCCACGGCCCTGACGACCTTGCATTGCGCGAAGACGGCACGCCTGCACGGATCGACAAGGCTTTCTCCTGGGACAACCCGATGTCAAGCCATGGTCTGATGCATATGGTGATCTCAAACGCATATGCCGGCGATCCCTACAAAATCGACACGTTGTTCATGTATATGGCCAACATGTCGTGGAACTCGTCGATGAACACACGCGGCGTAATCGACATGCTGACCGATACGGATGAAAACGGCGATTATGTGATCCCCCGCATAATCTATTCGGATGCGTATAGTTCGGAAATGGTGGCCTATGCAGACCTAATTCTGCCTGACACAACCTATCTGGAACGGCACGACTGTATCTCATTGCTCGATCGTCCAATCTGCGAGGCTGACGCTGCTGCCGACGCCATTCGCTGGCCCGTGATCGAACCTGACCGCGACGTTCGTGGCTTCCAGTCTGTGCTATGTGATCTGGGTGCCCGACTGAACCTGCCAGGCTTTACAAACGAAGACGGCAGCCAGAAGTACGACGATTATGCCGACTACATCGTCAATCATGAGCGCAAGCCCGGCATTGGCCCGCTTGCAGGTTGGCGCATGGGCGAAAATGGTACACAATCAGGGCGTGGTGCCGCCAACGAAAGCCAACTTGAAAACTATATCGAGAATGGTGGATTTTTCGTTGAACATATTCCGCAAGGGGCGAACTATTACAAACCCTGGAATGCGGACTATCAAGATTGGGCAGTAGGCATGGGGCTGTATGATAGCCCGCAACCCTATCTATTTTCACTTTATGTTGAGCCGATGCGCCGCTTCCAGCTTGCCGCAGAAGGGCATGGGGACCGTCAGCCACCAGATCATCTGCGCGACCGGATCAAAGCAACTATGGACCCGTTGCCCATTTGGTACGATCCGGCCGCAGAGAACAGAGCTGATGAATTCCCCATAACCGCGCTCACACAGCGACCCATGGCGATGTACCATTCGTGGGGGTCGCAAAACGCATGGCTGCGTCAACTGCATGGGCATAATCCGCTCTATGTGCCAACCAAGCTGATGCGCGAAAACGGGCTACAAGATGGCGATTGGGCCCGCGTTACATCACCGCATGGTGCAATAACGGTCCCCGTTCTGGAAATGGCGGCACTGAACGAAAATACAGTGTGGACGTGGAACGCAATCGGAAAGCGCAAAGGGGCCTGGGCGCTCGACGAAAACGCGCCTGAAGCAACGCGCGGCTTTTTGCTCAACCACCTGATCCACGAGTTGCTGCCACCCAAAGGCGATGGGCTTCGCTGGGCCAATTCTGATCCGATCACCGGTCAAGCAGCTTGGTTCGACCTGAAGGTGCGCATTGAAAAAACAGATCCGCCCACTGAAAGCCAGCCCGCGATGGACCCAGTCAAATCTCCAGTAGGCCGCGGCCCCAAAGATTTAACGTGGAAGGTGGGCAAATGAACCCAATACGGCGCACCCTTTTTGCCATCGCTGCATTTGTCGCCCTCGCCGTTGGCTCGTTTGTCTACTTCATAGCCAACTGGGACGCATCCAAAACCAAAGCTGTCGGCGCAATGAATATCGCACCAGCCCAGACGGCGTTTCACTTAACTATTACAAAATATAAGCTGGTCGGGAATAAAGGCCCGGTTCTTCCTTACCCAACAGAGGGACATGTCACATGACAACTCTGCCCACCTCAACCACCAAAAAGCTGGGTCTTGTCATCGACCTGGACACATGTGTGGGCTGCCATGCCTGCGTAATTTCGTGCAAGGGCTGGAACACTGAAAACTACGGCGCGCCCCTGGCAGATACCGACGCATACGGTTCAGACCCGTCTGGCACATTTCTCAATCGTGTTCACAGCTTTGAGGTTCAACCCGAACAAGGTACTGCACAACTGGTCCACTTTCCCAAGTCCTGTCTGCATTGCGAAGACGCTCCCTGTGTCACGGTCTGTCCAACAGGTGCAAGCTATAAGCGAGTTGAAGACGGCATTGTTCTGGTCAACGAAAGCGACTGTATCGGCTGCGGCTTATGTGCTTGGGCCTGCCCCTACGGTGCTCGGGAAATGGATGCCGTAGAAAAGGTGATGAAGAAATGTACGCTTTGCGTTGATCGGATCTATAATGAGAACCTGCCCGAGCAAGACCGCGAACCGGCCTGCGTGCGCACGTGCCCAGCAGGTGCGCGTCATTTTGGCGACTTTTCCGACCCCGAAAGCAACGTTTCAAAACTGACCGCCGAACGTGGCGGCATCGACCTGATGCCAGAACAGGGCACCAAGCCCGTCAATAAATACCTGCCGCCCCGCCCCAAAGACACTTTGTCAGAGGGTGCAGGCGATATCGACATTCTTGCACCATACCTTGAACCCGTCGCACAAGAAACCAAGGGTTTTCTGGGTTGGCTCGACAAGACACTGGAGAACCTCTGATGCATCCTGCCCCGTCCGTTATTTTCTTTACTGTGTTCAGCGGTGTTGGCTTTGGGCTACTGATCTTTCTGGGCCTCGGCTTGCCAGCTGTTACTGGGCTGAACGCGTTTGCGTTCTTCGTGATTGCTTACCTGTGTGCGGTCGGTGGGCTGGTGTCGTCCACCTTTCACCTTGGCCATCCCGAACGCGCGCTTAAGGCGTTTAAGCAGTGGCGGTCATCTTGGCTCAGTCGCGAGGGCGTATGCGCTGTCATCGCGCTGATGGTCATGGCGCTTTATGGTGCTGGTCTGGTGTTCTTTGAAACGCGTTGGGTGGCGCTTGGGTTGATAGGCGCGCTGTTTTCCTTGCTCACCGTATTCACCACATCAATGATCTATGCCCAACTTAAAACAATTCCACGCTGGAATTCACCGCTGACACCACTCATGTTTCTAAGCTTTTCGCTCGCAGGCGGTGCCCTTCTGGCCGGGCAAATTACTACGGCAACCGTCTTGGTGTTGCTGGCTGCAATTGTTCAGGTCGTTCTTTGGATGATTGGCGACGGTGCGCTGGCAAACTCAGGCACAAACCTTGCGACGGCGACAGGTCTGGGCACCAATGGCAACGTTCGGGCGTTTGAGCCGCCCCACACAGGCACAAACTACCTGCTCAAGGAGTTTGCATTTGTCGTGGGTCGAAAACACAGCATGAAATTGCGCCTGATCGCAATTGCGCTGTTTGCAGTCATCCCACTTTTATTGCTGCTGTTGGCACCGTTTTCACATTGGTTGGCGGTGTTGGTACTGATCAGCCATTTGGGTGGCGCATTCGCGTCTCGCTGGCTATTTTTTGCAGAGGCTGAGCACGTGGTCGGCCTTTATTACGGCAAACGATAAGCCGCTGTGTCAGGGCGCCATCCGGCGCCCATCCGGCGCTACAACAAGCCAGCGTGTACCAATGCCGCATCGACTAGCGCTTTCGTCTCGTCTGACAAGCAAGTCAAAGGCAGGCGCACCTCATCAGAGCATAGGCCAAGCCGAGACATCGCATATTTGGCACCGACCAGCCCAGGTTCGGTAAAAATCGCCTTGTGCAACGGCATCAGTTTGTCTTGCACCTCAAGCGCTCTAGCGAAATCGCCAGCAAGGCAAGCTTCCTGCACCTGACTGAGGAGTTTGGGCGCCACATTTGCCGTGACCGAGATACAGCCGACCCCACCATGTGCATTGAAGCCATGCGCAGTGGCATCTTCGCCCGACAGCTGGATAAAGTCGTCGCCGCACGCCAAGCGCGTGTCACAGACCCGCGCCAGATCTCCAGTAGCATCCTTAACGCCTACAATACGAGGTAGCTTGGCAAGTTCAGCCATCGTTTCAGGGGTCATATCAACAACCGAACGTCCGGGGATATTATAAATGATGATTGGAATTTCCGCGCAGTCATGCAGCGCTGCAAAGTGCGCAACCAAACCGCGTTGGGTTGGCTTATTATAATATGGGGTAACGACCAGAGCTGCGTCGGCCCCGACCTTTTCCGCGTACTGAACGAAACGAATTGCCTCTACCGTATTGTTCGAACCGGCACCCGCAATCACTGGAACCCGGCCTGCCGCAGCCTTGACAACAGTCTCGATAACCGTCTCGTGCTCGGTATGGGTCAAAGTTGGGCTTTCGCCAGTCGTACCGACGGGAACAAACCCATGCGACCCTTCACCGATGTGCCATTCCACCAGCTTCTTGAGGGCTTCCAGATCCAAAGCGCCGTTACGAAACGGCGTGACGAGGGCAGGCATAGAACCTTTAAACATTCTCACGCTCCATTATTACGTGTGGCAGGCAGAGGGCCTGAGACGAATTTCGCGTATGCCCGGAACGTTAGTTGTAATTGCACGATCCGAGCATATGCTTACAGCGTGTATCCAAGGGCAGACCAGAAATGCAAGAGATGAGCCGCTTTGCCATTGCAATCTTTTTGTTTTTTGCCAGCGCTTTTGCGGTGTCAGCGGAACGTCCACGCCCCTTGGCATGGGCGATGGACGCGGTGCGGGCGGAAAACTGGGAAACGGCAGCCAAACTTGCTGCACGTGATGGCGATGTGGCCGCCGACATTATAGAATGGCACCGTTTGCGCGCAGCGCGGGGCAGCTTTGCTGACGTCATAGCCTTTCTTGACCGTCGCCCTCACTGGCCCGGAGAGCCCATGTTGCGCCGCCGGTCCGAGGCGGTCGTCACCGAACAAAAAGATGAAGATATCCTCGCATTCTTTGCCGCGTTTCCCGCGCAAACACCCGAAGGAGTGCTCGCCCACGCCAACGCTTTGGCACGCAGCGGCGCAAGCGCGGATGCGAGGGCTAATATCGTGCTAGCTTGGTGCGCGATGTCTATGAACGAAACAACACAGAACGAATATTTGAAGACGAATGGCGACCTGCTTGCAAGCCATCACATCACGAGGCTGGATGGTCTGCTATGGAGCAACAAGACAAAAGATGCCCGCCGAATGCTCAAGCTGGTCCCAGCCGACCATCAAGCATTGGCAAAAGCACGTCTGGCCCTGCAGCAACAGTCTGATGCTGTAGATGCGCTGATCAAAGCTGTTCCAAAAGCTTTGGCGGATGATCCGGGTCTGGCCCATGCTCGGTTCGAATGGCGTGTGCGCAAAGGGCGTTGGGAAGATGCCAAGGCACTGCTGCGCGATCGGTCCCAATCCGCCGAAAGGCTGGGCCGGCCAGATTCCTGGGCGCAGCGCCGACTCGGATTGGCCCGCGACGAAATGCGCGACGGTAGTGCTGCATTGGCCTATGAACTGGCTGCTCGCCATTTTTTGACAGAGGGCGCGTCATATGCGGACCTTGAATGGCTGGCGGGCTATATCGCATTGCGCAAGCTACAAGACCCGATCACCGCCTTGACGCACTTCCAGAACCACCGCGCCGCAATTCTATCGCCGATCTCAATTGGCCGGGCGGCATATTGGATTGGTCGCACGCATGAAACTCTTGGCAACGGTCGTGCCGCAAAAGCGGCCTATGCCGAAGGAGCGCGATACCAGACATCGTTTTATGGATTGCTGGCAACAGAGCGCGGCGGCTTTCCGATGGATCCGGATCTGGATGGTCGCGAGGTATTTGAAGACTGGCGCAGCTCTGACCTCGTGCGCCACGATGTTTTTGAAGCCGGTATGCTTTTGCAAGCATCGGGTGAACTGTACTTGGCCGGGCGCTTCTGGGCGCATCTTGCCGAAGATCTCGATCGTGAAGAAGCAGGTCAGTTGGGTCAGGCCGCGATCGATGCAGGCCAGCCAAATATGGCGGTCAGGATAGGCAAACGTGTTGCCAAACGGGGCGAAACACTGCACGCGGCGTACTATCCTTTGCACCCGCTGGCCTATGCAAATCTGCCCATGGCCCCAGAGATGAATCTTGCCATCGCGCGGCGCGAAAGCGAATTTGATCCATCTGTTCAAAGCGGCGCGGGTGCACGTGGACTGATGCAGGTCATGCCCGCCACCGCCAAGGATGTGGCCGCAGATTTGGGTCGCAGTGCTGAACATAGCACCGCACGTCTGACCTCTGATCCCGTATATAACGCTGAGCTTGGCGCAACTTTTCTGTCTCAACTGGCAGGTCAGTTTGGTGGAAATGTTATCCTGATGTCTGCGGCATATAACGCAGGGCCAAGCAGGCCAATACGTTGGATGACCCTGTACGGCGACCCTCGCAAGGGTTCAGAAGCATATGATGTCGTGGACTGGATCGAACACATCCCCTTTGGCGAGACCCGCAACTACGTGATGCGAGTCGCCGAAAGCTTGCCGATCTATCGCGCGCGCCTTGGAAAGTATCCTCTTCCTATCCCATTCAGTGCCGAGCTTGCCGGCTCAACTCTGCTGTCTTTCGCGCCAAAGGGTGAATAGACCGGCACACACGATGATGCCCGCTCCGATCAGAACATTAGGTTCAAGCACCTCGCCAAACAAAGTAATCCCAACGAGCGCAGCAAAAACCATTTGGAAATAAGCAAAGGGTTGCACTGCGCTGGCTTCCGCCACCTCATAGCAGCGGATCAACAGCCAATGACCCAGCGCGCCCGTGATACATAGTACACCCATCCAAGCCCAATCTCCGCGGCCCATCGGTTCCCAAAACCACAAGCCAACGGCGGTGACGGCCAGCGCACCCATGGTACCCGTCCAGAAGAAACTGGTCGCAGCAGTGTCATCGCGCGCCACAAAGCGTGTCAAAAGCCCATAGATCGCGAACATGATCGCTGAAACCAACGGGATGGCGGCCGCAGGATCAAACACGCCCAAACCAGGCCTGAGGATAACAAGAACGCCCATGAATCCCACAAAGATCGCCAACCAGCGCCGCCAGCCCACATGCTCACCCAAGATTGGGCCGGACAAGGCCGCGATCAGCAATGGATAGGCCGCAAATACCGCATGGCTTTCCACCAGCCCCAAAACAGTAAACGCAGTGACCATCACGCAGATCTCTGCCGCCAGCAAAACACCACGTAATATCTGGATCGCCGGGCGCGCAGTACGTGCGGCCACGGCAATCCCACCCGCTTTTCGAGCTGCAATGGCGATGACGAAAGCTGCGAAAAACCAATAGCGGATCATCACGACCATGTAGACGTTGTATTCGCCGGCAAGGTGCCGCGAAATCCCATCTTGTCCGGCGAACACCACCGATACAGCAATCATCAGCGCAATGCCAAGCCGCGCATTGTTGCCCGCGCTCATGCAAGGACCGCGTGCGTCATGTGGCGTTTGCGCCCAAAGCCCGGCGCCCGCGTCACATGAAACCCGGCGTCCTGCAACCCGCGCCGCACAAAGCCAGCCGCCGTATAGGTGGCTGCTGTGCCTCCCTGTGCAGTATGGGCGGCCACCGCCTGCAACAAATCCTGCCCCCAAAGCTCAGGGTTTTTGGCGGGCGAGAACCCGTCAAGGTACCATGCATCAGCCCGTTCGCCCCAAGACGGCACCGTCTGTCGGGCATCGCCCAAAATCAAGGTCAGGTGCACATCTTCAAATGTGCAGACACCAACGCCCTTCTGCATGGCGTTCACCAACTGCGTTGCAAGCCCTGACAGCGCAGGAAAAGCAGCCAGCGCTGTGGCCATATCCGCAGGTGACATGGGAAAGGCTTCAAAGCTGGTAAAGTGCAGCGTTCCACCCGCGCCACAGGCGCGCCAGGCAGCCCATGTCGTCAAAAAGTTCAAACCGGTGCCAAAACCCAGTTCGCCCACATGAAATTCGTCTCGAAATCGTGCAGGCAGGTCATTACCCGCGAGAAACACATGCTCGGTTTCGGCCAGTCCATTTTCAAGGCTGAAATAGGGATCGTCAAAATGCAACGACACCGGTACAGCGTCCTCGCGCCATTCCAATTCTGCCTGCTGGTCCTGCATCCGTTACCCCTGTATGAGCTGTCCATCGATGTGACAGTGGCGGAAGGGGCACATATTGGCAACGGCAGACATCACAGTGCGCGGCGCGGGGATCTTTGGGTTGTCAATAGCGTGGACGCTGGTGCAACGCGGGGCGCGGGTACAGGTGATCGACCCACATGGCCCGGCGGCAGGTGCAAGCGGTGGGATCGTCGGCGCGCTCGCCCCGCACGTGCCCGAGAACTGGAACCCTAAAAAGCAGTTCCAACTGGAAAGCCTATTGATGGCGCGCTCCTTTTGGGCCGAGGTGGAGGACATGGGCGGCCTGTCGCCGGGTTATGCGCGTCTTGGCCGCATTCAACCTATCTCTGACGCAGCAGGCTTGGCACTAGCCCAGGCACGCGCAACCTCAGCCAACAGCCTTTGGGGCGACGCCGCGCGATGGCACGTCAGGCGCTCCGAACCCACAGAATGGACCGTGCCCAGCCCATCAGGGTATGAGATATTCGACACGCTCAGTGCACGCATCCATCCCAAACAGGCCTGTCTGTCTCTGGTTGCCGCTTTACAGGCGCGCGGCGTCCCAATCCTAACAAATGGAACCGACCAAGGCGCCATCGTACATGCAACAGGCGTTGACGGGCTGCACAGGCTCAACGCCGAACGCAGCCGTGTCGTCGGCAGCCCGATCAAGGGACAGGCCGCACTTTTGGGTTACGCGATGCCGGGCGGCCCACAACTGTTTGCCGATACCTTGCACATCATACCGCATGCAGACGGCACCACTGCGATAGGATCAACAACTGAGCGCACATTCAGCACCAACACCGGAACAGACGCACAGCTTGATGAGATCATTAAACGGACACGCGCAGCAGTCCCTGCGCTTTCTGATGCGCCTGTTATCGCACGGTGGGCCGGTCTGCGACCGCGCAGTCGCAGCCGTGCGCCCATACTCGGTCACTGGCCCGATCGCTCGGGCCATTATATCGCCAATGGCGGCTTCAAGATTGGATTTGGCATGGCCCCAAAAGTTGCGCAAACCATGGCCGATCTGGTCATGGACAAGATCAACACCATCCCCAATGGCTTCGACGTCCCAGCGTCATTTTAAGCCTCGGCCGTCATGCATTGGCGCCCATCCGGGCCCCGCACCCACAGCTTTCGCCCCTTACGACAAAAGATCCCAGTCTCAGAATGCATCAAAGGTGCCGTCGCGCGAAATGAAAATGTCGACAAAGGACCCAGCGCATCCTGAGCCATCAGCATCAGGTGTTGCGCCAGCAATGGCCCATGCACCACCAGACCGTCATAACCCTCCACTGATTTGGCATAAGGCTGATCATAATGGATGCGATGCCCATTGAACGTCAGCGCCGAATAGCGAAACAGCACTGTTGCGTCGAAATTATGTGCTTGAGCCTGATCTTCATCTGTCGGGGCTAAAGGAGCAGTTGGCTTGGTCTCTGATGGGTCTGGATCCTCGCGGTAAACGAGGTCTTGCCATTCTGTCACACAGGTTTTGCCGCCCTGCATGATTTCGTGGCGCAAGGTGACAAAGGCCAGTGGCCCCGTGCGCCCCTGTTTGGGCTGCGCAGTTTCGCAAACAGATACACGCTCGGCTGGTTCGCCGAGGACCAATGGCACATCAAACTGCAATCGCCCCCCCGCCCACATTCGTCTTGGCAATCCCATGTCCGGGATCAGCCCCCCAACCCTTGGATGCCCATCGCGGCCCAGATCCTCGGGGGTAACCGGAGCCCAGAAATAGAGTTGGTGAAAAAACGGCGGCAGCGCGTCACCTGCAGACAAATCCGGCGCTTGGCCCAGGGTAACTTGCATGGCCTGCGCACGCGCGGGATCAAGTACATCTTTTTGACGAGCGAGGTTTGGCATATCATTTTGCATGGTGCGATCATGATCCAAGGAGCCGCAGATTGAAACAGCCCAAACTGACCAACCTCGACCATCTTGTGCTGACCGTAATCAATATTGACGCATCCATCTCATTTTATTGCGATGTGTTGGGAATGGAACACGCCCCATTTACCGTCGCTGATGGCACAATCCGGCATGCTTTGCGTTTTGGTGACCAGAAAATCAACCTGCACAAGGCGGGTCAAGAGTTTACGCCCAAAGCCGCCGTGCCGGTCTCTGGCTCTGCCGATCTGTGTTTTCTAACACAGACACCGATTGAAGATTGGCAATCTCACCTTCAATCTGCAGGAGTTGAAATCGAAGATGGTCCGGTTGAAAGATCGGGAGCGATTGGCCCGATCCTTTCGCTTTATATGCGCGATCCGGACGGCAACCTGATCGAGGTGAGCATAGAGAACTGTAACGTTTGACGAAATATCTGAAACGACCTGCGTCATATAACGCGTCGAAATTTTTGATTTTCAGCCAGTGTTCGGTGATGCAATTTTATCTTACGATGCCCCTGAGCCCTAACCCTAGCGATTGACCTCTGCGCGCAAGGCCTCCATCAGCTCGGACAGTCCACGCGCGTAGCGCTCGCTTACAAGAGTACCATCCTCCGCAAACTGATCACTGCTTGCCGCCAGATGAACTTCAGGACCTTGCAAAATGCGCGGTCGAAATGGGACCATGAAGCCCCGCAGAACCATTTGTGCACGCTCTCCGCCGGCCCTGCCCGCTGCAGCTGACATCACCGCAAGCGGCTTTTCAGCCCAAGGGTTGCCTTCGACACGGCTGACCCAATCCAACGCATTCTTGAGAACACCTGAGGGTGCTTTATTGTATTCAGGCGTCGAAATCAGGATCGCATCGGCATCGGCAATCTGTCCAGCAAGGATCTTCACGGCATCCGGAACCCCAGCCGATGTTTCAAGATCGCCGTCGTAAAGTGGCATTTGCAAATCCGCTTCGACGTAAGTGCAGTCACCGAAAAGTCGCGCCGCCGCGCGCAACAGTTTGCGATTGGTGGCACCCGCACGAAGCGAACCCGATAAGCCAAGCAAAACCGGTAATGTCATTTTTATCCCTCTTTGAACAAGCACTCACAAAGTACGCGACATTGAAGTCGATCTTCGTTTCCTTTTTCAGAGCTATGTACTCGGCCGGATGACAATATCTACACGCCGATTAAGCACCTTTCCCTCTGCAGTAAGATTACTGGCAACAGGTTGATTTTCGCCACGACCGAACACTTGGATTCTGTCGAACGCAACGCCGTTGTCCAGCAGGATGTCACCCACAGCATTTGCACGCCGCTCGCTGAGCCCCTGATTATAGGCCGCGTCGCCGTCGCTGTCGGTATGACCCACGATCTGGATCGTGGAATTAGGATATGATTGCATGCTGTCGGCCAGCACAGCCAGATCGCTGCGCAAGCTGAATTTTACTGTCGTACTATCCACGGCAAACAGAATGTCTTCAGGCAATGTGACGATCAGGCGATCACCGGTGTTGGTGATCCGAACGCGTTGATCGTTCAGGTCGCGGCGCAACTCGGCCTCTTGCTGATCCAGATTGTATCCGATCCCTGCCCCAACTGCACCGCCAACAACAGCGCCGATGATGGCACCGTCGCTTTTATCATTGCTCAGGATTGACCCAAGAACTGCGCCGGATAACGCACCAATCAGTGCGCCCTCGTTCCGGTTCTGGTTCGAGTTTCCGGTATCATTGCCAAGCGTAGCTGGGTCTGTACAGGCGCCCAGTGCAACACTTATACCAAGCGTCACCATAACAGGTATTTTTTGCGTAACCATTTTCTACTGCCTCCGATATCTGGCCCCGTTCGGGCGGGGCGCGTTCTCTGGTGTTTAAGATAGACATTCTATGCTGCGACAGAACAGGGAAAAAACAAGTTGGCGTTATCCCGCCCATCACATTTTCCTGATCAAGATGCAGTTCATGCCTCTACTCGGGCAGACTCATAAGCAAGCATCGCCCGTTTAACAGGCAAACCCCAATGATATCCGCCTAGGCCACCAGATTTGCGCAACGCCCGATGACAAGGGATAAGCCAACTGATGGGATTGCGCCCCACGGCAGTGCCCACTGCACGCACCGCGCGTGGGTTCCCGATGCTTTGCGCAATCTCAGAATAGCTGGTGACATGCCCCGAAGGAATTCGCAGCAGAGCTTCCCAGACCTTAATCTGGAACGGTGCCCCGATTAGGTAGAGCTTTGCAGCATCAGATGCTGGCGATTGCGCGCCAAAAGCGGCCAGAACCCATGGGTGCAGTTGCGGCGCATCTTCCACAAAAGAGGCTTGCGGCCAGCGCTGCATAAGATCCTGCATTGCCCATTCTTCACCCATTTCAGCAGCGAACCCAAGTCCGCAAATCCCCTTGTCGGTGCCCATCACGAGGGCGCGACCAAAGGGGCTGTCGAACCAACCCCAATAGACCGTCAGGTTCGCCCCTGCTCTGGCGTATTCACCGGGGGTCATCGCCTCCCATCTCAGGAAAAGATCATGCAGCCGCCCGGACCCGCTCAGCCCTGTCGCATGCGCAGCGTCAAGCATGGTAAATCGCTCAGCAAGCAACGACTTGGCATGATTCAGTGTCAGATACTGCTGATAGCGCTTGGGCGACACACCTACCCAGCGCGAAAAGGTACGCTGAAAGTGCGTTGCGCTCATGTCCATCTCACGCGCCAGCGCCTCAAGAGACAGCGGGCCTTCGGTTGCATCAATCAAGTCAATAGCACGCCGCATGACGTTGTAGTGATAACCTGTATCGAGGTCTGGGGGCACAGTTTTTTCCATACACCAAAGATACGACGAGAATGAACGTCATGCGACCCGTTTGTTGCCTTGAATTCTGCGCCAACGTTTTTCCTGCCGGTCCTTGCCCACCTTGGCAATTTTGCCCATACCGTCAGGAATGGCAAAACAGCTTGGCTATCATACGATCCGTGAGATTTTTGAACGTTTTTACGTGACCGACCCCGAACCCAAGGGCGAGCTGGATCACGTCAACGTCTATACATTGGTCGTGGCCGTTGCCTTGTCGGCGCAGGCGACTGATGCCGGGGTCAACAAAGCCACCCGCGCACTGTTTCAAGTTGCAGATACTCCACAAAAGATGCTGGACCTTGGCCTTGATGCAGTGATCGAGCATATCAAGACGATCGGGCTGTTTCGGCAGAAGGCCAAGAACGTTATAAAACTCAGCCAGATCTTGGTCGACGACTTTAACGGCGAGGTGCCTTGCAGCCGTGCGGCGCTGCAATCGCTACCGGGTGTAGGGCGCAAGACAGCCAATGTCGTGCTGAACATGTGGTGGAGCCATCCAGCGCAAGCCGTCGACACGCATATTTTTCGCGTTGGCAACCGCACCGGCATCGCGCCAGGTAAAACCGTTGAAGCCGTTGAAAGCGCCATCGAAGATAACATCCCGGTCGATTATCAACAGCATGCGCATCATTGGATGATCCTGCACGGCCGATATCACTGCAAGGCGCGCAAGCCTATGTGCCCAACTTGCATCATCCGCGATCTCTGCCCTTTTCAGGATAAAACTGAATGACACAATACAAGCTATCCGGCATCGGAAACGCCGTTGTCGATGTAATCTCTCATGCTAATGAGTCCTTTCTCGATGAAATGGGAATTGAAAAAGGGATCATGCAATTGATCGAACAAGAGCGCGGCGAAGTGCTCTATGCGGCTATGAATGACCGTTTGCAGACCCCGGGCGGGGCGGTCGCAAACACAATCGCAGGCGTTGGCGCGCTTGGCCTTCCCACGGCCTTTATTGGTCGGGTGCACGACGATGCCCTGGGTCAGTTCTACGCAAAATCCATGCAGGACAGCGGCACCGACTTTGTGAATGCACCAGTTGTCGGGGGCGAATTGCCAACGTCACGATCGATGATCTTTGTGTCACCTGATGGTGAGCGTTCGATGAACACATATCTGGGCATCTCGACGGAACTTGGGCCGCAAGACGTGCCCGAAGCGGTGGCGTCAAACTCTGACATGATCTTTCTGGAAGGATACCTTTTCGACAAGGACAAGGGCAAAGAGGCATTTCGCCAAGCGTCGCGTCTGACACGGGCGGGCGGCGGCAAGTCTGGCATCGCCATTTCCGATCCCTTTTGCGTGGATCGGCATCGTATAGATTTCCTTGATATGATCGGGAACGAGCTGGACTATGTGATCGGCAACCAG
>JABITU010000325.1 GCA_018668195.1 Tateyamaria sp.
AACGAACTCTGGCCAGCGGTGGTCAGCGCATCGCAACCGCAGCCGTTTGGGAGGGGGCCGAGCCCGAGATCGGTCTGGTCCCAGTAGATGAAATTTCGATTTTGCTGCCTGTGTTGGCCGACACCAAAGTTGAGGCCGAAGTGATCTATACTGGCCCGGTTCAGGCCCCTATCACTGCGGGTACACCGTTGGCACAACTGGTTTTCCAGCCCGAAGGCCTGCCCCAACAACGTTTTGATCTTGTTGCAGAAAGTGACGTGGCCCATGGTGGTTTTCTCGCTACCGTTTCTACCGCCGCGATGTCCCTGATTGATCGGCTTGGTGGCCAGTGAACACAGGCTGCTTCATCAGTTTTGAAGGCATCGACGGGTCGGGAAAATCCACCCAAGCCCGGATGCTGGCTGATCGCTTACGTGACGCAGGTCATGACGTGGTGCTCACTCGCGAGCCTGGCGGCTCTCCGGGGGGCGAGGAAATTCGCGCTCTTGTATTGCAGGGTGATCCGGACCGCTGGTCTGCAGAAACTGAGCTGTTGCTGTTCACAGCCGCCCGCCGCGATCACATGGAACGGATTATTCTGCCGGCTCTTGAGTCAGGCCAGATCGTCATCTGTGACCGTTTTGCCGATAGCACCCGCATGTATCAGGGTCTCAGCCGCGGTGATTTGCGCGCCACGGTAGACGCATTGCATGACCTCATGATCGGGCGCGAACCCGACCTGACATTGCTGATCGACATGGATCCGGGCCGTGGGCTGGCCCGTGCCAAGGGTCGAAACGGCACTGAAGAACGGTTCGAGGATTTTGGTGCTGATCTACAGGCCAAAATGCGCAGCGGATTCCTATCGCTCTCAGAGGAATTCAAAGATCGTTTTACTGTTATCAACGGTGCACGCGACATCGAAAGTGTCGCAAGTGATATCACAGAAACGGTTTCCACGTACCTCACACAAAGACAGCGAACAACGGCCTGACTGTCCCCACAACTGCCCTGTGCATGACTCTGGAGCGCCGAATCGTGTTGCTTTCGTGATCCACAAAACCTCTGCAAAACCAACTTTTCGCCCAGCCGCAGGCCGGGCGGCGCATAAACGCATGCAATCCCAGTTCGCCCCATTTCCCCCACCGCAGCACAGTGATACATCTCCTGTATGTCTGATGTGCCCCTTGATCCTACCGGCGTCGCTGGCGCCCCGCACCCACGTGAAACTGTCCAGCTTATAGGGCAGGAAAAGGCCGAAGTTACATTTCTAGAGGCCTTTACAACGGGGCGCTTGCACCATGCGTGGCTACTGAACGGGCCGCGTGGCGTGGGCAAGGCAACACTGGCATGGAAAATCGCGCGCTTTCTGCTTGCTACACCAGATCCTGACCTCGACGACATGTTTGGTGCGCCTTTGCCGACGTCGCTTGATATCGCTACTGATCATCCGGTCGCAAAACGCGTATCAGCGCTGGCCGAACCCGGGTTGAAATTCGTGCACCGCACGGAAAACGAAAAAACCAAGCGGTTGCGCGATCAGATCACCATTGATGACATCCGCGCTTTGTCTAGCTTTTTTCACCTTTCGGCTACAGATGGTGGGCGGCGGGTGGTAATCATAGATGCGGCCGACGAGATGAATCCGAACGCGGCCAACGCGTTGCTGAAAATGCTCGAAGAGCCGCCAGAGCGGACCACACTGTTACTGATCTGTCACCAACCCAGCCGCTTGCTGCCCACGATCCGGTCTCGCTGTCGCATGTTGCGCTTACAGCCCTTGGATGCCGTTCCGATGGAACAGGCCATGGCGCAGGCGGGTGTGCACAGTGGCCCCGACAGCGCAGCACTTGCCGAGCTTAGCGCAGGATCGGTTGGCGCGGCATTGCGCCTCTCATTGCTGGATGGGCTGAAAATCTATGCTGAGGTTGTCGCCCTTTTGGGCAGTCTACCCAATCTGGATCGTGCACGTGCCCTTGCGCTTGCCGAAGCTGCATCACAACGCGGCGCTGAGGCACGACTTGACCTGC
>JABITU010000326.1 GCA_018668195.1 Tateyamaria sp.
CCCGTACCTCGGCCTCGGCATCCAGCATATCGGCCTGCGCCCGCTCGAACCCTGCTTGCGCATCAGCAGGATCGATGTGAACCAACTCGTCACCTGCGCGCACTTCGCCGCCATCCTCAAACGCATCAGCCAGCATCGTCACACGACCACCGGTGGCGGCGCGCAGCTCAAGGGTGCGGCGGCTCTTGACCTCTCCAAAGCTTTCCAGCACCGGCGTTTCAGTTTTAGGTTCAGCCCGGATGACAGCCACGGCAAAAACCCTTTCACGCGCCGCCGGAGCCCGAGTTTCTCGCGCCATCCGTTCCTGCAGCGCACCGCCCACAAGCTGTGCGGCATAGGCCAGCAGCCCCAAGGTCAAGGCAGCCAATACCAATCCAATTAAGCTTTGTCTCAAAAATCGCATCTTTGCACGCCCTTAAGTACCGCACTGCTCGCATACCATAAGATAGGGCAGCGTCGCAAAATGCCAATCGTTGCCCCTTTAACGTTTGTTGGTCCTATTTCCGTCGCTGATGCTCGTCCAGTCGCGGCAGAATTTCGACAAAATTGCAGGGGCGGTGACGGTAATCAAGCTGACGCTCCAGTATTTCATCCCAAGCATCTTTGCATGCGCCCGGACTACCCGGCAGCGCAAAAAGATAGGTTCCGTTGCAAACGCCACCTGTCGCGCGGCTCTGGACTGCACTGGTGCCAATTTTTTGCATGGAAACAATCGTGAAAACGGTGCCAAAGGCGTCTATTTCTTTTTCATAGACATCCCGATGCGCTTCTACAGTGACATCGCGCCCCGTCAGTCCGGTACCACCCGTCGAGATCACCACATCGATTTGCGAATCTGCGCACCAAGCGCGCAATTGAGCCGCGATTTCGGCCCGCTCATCGGTCAGGATTTTGCGGTCAGCTAGAACGTGGCCCGCAGCCTTGACCCGCCCGACCAATACATCGCCCGACCGATCCTCGGCCAGCGACCGGCTGTCACTTACCGTTAGAACAGCGATGCGCACGGCTATGAAATCCATGTTCTCGTCAATTTGTGACATTTCTTGTGCTCTCCAAATTCTTAAGTGCGTTCAAAAATGGCCAGACGTATGGCCAGCGCCATGAACACGCTTGCCGACAGCCAGTCCAAAACGCGACTGCCCCGGGCCAGCCGCTGTCCAGCACCGCCAGCGAAAACACCCACGGCCCCATTGATGACAAACCCGCCCAGCGCCAGCAACAAGCCAAAGGTCAGAAACTGACCCAACACAGAACCGGCCTCAGGTACCACAAACTGCGGCACAAAGGCCAACACGAACAAGATCACCTTTGGGTTAGTCAGGTTCACGATCAAACCATCGCGAAACGCCTGTGCCGGTCGGACCGCAGGCAGGTTTGGCGCAGCAGATCTTGTGCAAATGGCCTGAAACGCAAGCCACAAAAGATACGCAACACCCATCCATCGAATGCCCTCGAACGCCACAGGCACCGCCGCCACAACCGCGCCCAGCCCCAGCCCAGCAATGGCTGTGTGGACGAAAGCGCCCAGCGATATTCCGGCGCTCGCCGCCAGTGCGGCACGCGGCCCCGACCGCATGCCCTGACCGAGGCAAAACAGCATATCGGCCCCAGGTGTCAGGTTCAGCGCAAGCCCCGCCGGAATGAATGCCAGCAGCAAAAATGGATCAACCATCGCGCAGCCGCGCCTGAAGACTGAGCAAATCAGCCCAAGCTTCGCGCTTGACCACCGGATTGCGCAAAAGATAAGCCGGGTGGAACATTGGCAAGGCAGGTTTGCCCTGAGCTTCGACCCAATTGCCACGCAAGCGCGTGATCCCACTTTTACCCAAAAGCGCCTGACAACTATGATTGCCCACAATCACCAGCACCTGCGGATTGGCCAGCGCTATGTGACGATGCAGAAACGGCTGCATCATCGCAATTTCATCAGGCTTTGGGTCACGGTTCTGCGGCGGTCGCCAAGGCAAAACATTGGTGATGTATACCGAACTTTCGCGGCTCAGGCCGACCGACGCCAGCATGCGGTCCAGCAACTGGCCCGCCCGACCCACAAAAGGGCGGCCCTCGCGGTCTTCGTCGCGGCCGGGCGCCTCACCCACGATCATAACTGGCGCACCGGGTGTGCCGTCGGCAAAGACCAGATTGCGCGCGCCGCGTTTCAATTCGCAATGCGTGTAGGCGGCCAGCGCTGCGCGCAGGCCTTCAAGATTTTGCGCCGCACCAGCAGCAGCTTTGGCTACGGCAACTGCATCAACCGCGGCCGGATCACTCGGGATGCCACCACCGACGACCGCAGGGGGCACATCAGGCGCGATAGCCGCCTTTGCTTTGGCGACCGCCGCAGACACGTCGAAGCGATTCACTGGGGCGTCAGAAATAGATTCGTCTGCCCCAAGCTCTATTTGCCAGGCGAGCGCCGCAAGGGCGTCGTGATAGTCAACCGATTCCATGATCCCACCCTACCCGTGTTCCACGCCAAGCTGAATGGCCCTTGCACGGCCCAGAAAATATGCAGATGCCCCCGCTTGCCGCCAGACCAAACCCAAGCCTATAAGCGCACCAGACGCGCTAAGGGACAACTATGACTTTCACCCACCGCCACCTGCTGGGCATCGAACATCTGCGACCCGAAGAGATCGTGGCGCTGCTTGATTTGGCCGAGGACTATGTGACCCTCAATCGTGCCAGCAACAAACACGGTGCCGCACTGGCTGGCCTTACCCAGATCAACATGTTCTTTGAAAACTCCACCCGCACGCAAGCCAGCTTTGAACTTGCTGGCAAAAGGCTGGGTGCGGATGTGATGAACATGGCAATGCAGGCCAGCTCGATCAGTAAGGGTGAAACCTTGATCGATACAGCGATGACGCTGAATGCCATGCATCCGGATCTGCTGGTGGTGCGCCACCCGCATTCAGGCGCCGTCGACCTGTTGGCGCAAAAGGTCAACTGCGCAGTGCTGAACGCCGGGGACGGGCGCCATGAACACCCGACACAAGCGCTGCTGGATGCCCTTACGATACGCCGCGCAAAGGGCCGATTGCATCGCCTCAACATCGCTATCTGCGGCGATATCGCCCATTCGCGCGTCGCGCGGTCAAACATTATCTTGTTGGGCAAAATGGAAAATCGCATTCGCTTGATTGGCCCACCAACGCTGATGCCCGCTGGCATCGCCGAGTTCGGCTGCGAAGTGCATGACGACATGGCCGCAGGTCTCGAGGATGTGGATGTCGTGATGATGCTGCGCCTGCAACGCGAGCGGATGGACGGTGGCTTTATCCCGTCTGAGCGCGAATACTACCACCGTTTTGGCCTTGATGCGGCCAAGCTGGCCAACGCCAAACACGACGCCATCGTCATGCATCCCGGTCCGATGAACCGCGGCGTTGAAATCGACGGCACCCTTGCCGACGACATCAACCGCTCGGTCATTCAGGATCAGGTGGAAATGGGGGTTGCGGTGCGCATGGCCGCGATGGACCTGCTGGCACGCAACCTTAAAACTTTGTGCGGTGACGCATGAGCGTGCAAATTAAAATTCCAGCCAATGAGCGTGGCATCATGCGTGTGTTTGCTCTGTCAATGACAGATGCGCAGGCCAAAACGCTGCGCGACGACCCGGCGGCTTTGAGCGCCGCACTTGGTGCACAGGTCGATGCCGACAAAGTCGAGGTATTCGCAGTCTCCAATCTCGATGGTGTGGGCCTCGTGAGCTACCTCAGCGATGGCAACGCCGTGTCTGCTGATCAACTGGCACCGGACCGGGCCAAGCTGGAAAAGCTGGGGGGCTGGGTTTGCATCGTCTTTTCGCAGGCGTTTCGCGACCAAGCCACCGCACTTGCCCTGTCCCCTGCTCTGACACTGATCGGCACATATGGTGAGGAAGGGACTGACTGGCGCGCGACGCAAACCATCACCGCAGATGCCGCCAAACCTTTCACTGCACCGCCAGAAACGGTCAAAAAACGCCCCTCTGATGCAGCAATGTCTGGCCGCGTTGCCACGATCGCGCTGATCGTTCTAGGCCTATTGACTTGGTTGATGATCTGGATTTCAGGATGACGGACACTCTTTTTACCAACGCCCGGCTGATCGACCCCGAGGCAGGCACAGTGACCACCGGCGCGCTGGCCGTTACGCATGGCCAGATCAGCGCGATCATCACCGATGACAGCCCGCTGCCGCAGGCTGAACGCATTGTTGACTGTGATCGCAAGTATCTGGCGCCCGGCATTGTTGATCTTGGCGTCAAGGTCTGTGAGCCCGGAGAGCGCCACAAGGAAAGCTTTGGCAGCGCCGGTCTGGCGGCAGCAGCAGGCGGTGTCACGACCATGGTGACCCGGCCCGACACTGATCCGGCCATCGACAACCCTGAAACCCTGGAATTCGTCATCCGCCGCGCCCGCGAGGCCGCGCCGGTCAACGTTCTGCCGATGGCTGCGCTGACAAAGGGCCGACAGGGCCGCGAGATGACCGAGATTGGCTTTCTTCTTGATGCCGGGGCTGTGGCCTTTACCGATTGCGACCACGTCGTCACAAACAGCAAAGTCTTCGCCCGCGCGTTAAGCTATGCGCGCAGCTTGGGCGCTTTGGTACTGGGCCACCCGCAGGATCCCGGCCTGAGTGCGGGGGCCGCTGCCACCTCGGGCAAGTTTGCGTCGTTGCGAGGCCTGCCTGCCGTATCGCCCATGGCTGAACGGATGGGCCTTGATCGCGATATCGCCATGGTCGAGATGACCGGCGCACGCTATCATGCCGATCAGATCACCACCCAGCGCGCACTGCCACCACTGGAACGGGCCAAGCAGAATGGGTTCGATATTACCGCAGGCACGTCGATCCACCATCTGACACTGAATGCACTGGACGTTGCCGACTATCGGACATTCTTCAAGATAAAGCCGCCCTTGCGTGACGAAGAAGACCGCTTTGCCATTGCAGAAGCCGTTCAGTCAGGGCTGATCGACGTGATCAGTTCAATGCACACACCACAAGATGAGGAAAGCAAACGCCAGCCCTTTGAGGCTGCCGCCAGTGGTGCCGTTGCTCTAGAAACACTGCTACCTGCCGCGATGCGGCTTTTTCATGCGGGCACTGTTGATCTTGCTGTGCTATGGCGCGCGCTCTCTTTGAACCCAGCCAAACGGTTGGGCCTAGCGTGCGGACGACTGAACGCTGGCGCACCCGCCGACCTGGTCCTGTTTGATCCGCATGCACCATTTGTGATGGACCGTACCACACTGCGGTCCAAGTCGCGCAATACGCCTTTTGACGGCGCCCGAATGCAGGGTAAAGTCATATCCACCTACGTTTCCGGAACTCCAGTTTTTCAAAGGTCCTAATGCCCCTTATTGAATCCTCTGTCACTGCGTTGGCCCTGTGGGCCGTTATTGGTTACCTAATGGGTTCTGTCCCCTTTGGCATGGTGCTTGCACGGGTGATGAACCTTGGGAACCTGCGCAACATCGGATCGGGCAACATCGGGGCCACAAATGTACTGCGCACAGGCAACAAGACCGCAGCGGCGCTGACACTGTTGCTGGATGCCGCCAAAGGCGCGGCAGCACTGCTGCTGGCACGCGCAATAACGGGGGCCGAAGATGCAGCTCAGATTGCAGGCCTTGCCGCAATGTTCGGCCATTGCTATCCGGTCTGGCTGCGGTTCAACGGCGGCAAGGGCGTTGCGACATTCTTGGGCTTGCTACTAGCGCTGCACTTTCCTGTTGGTGTCGGTGCGTGCGTCGCATGGCTAATCGGCGCGGGCCTGAGCCGAATGTCATCAATGGGTGCGCTGGTTTCAGCAGCCTCCAGCACTGTCTTTATGACCTATCTGGGCATGCCCGAAGCTGTGGTGCTTGGCGTTGTCCTGACGCTTTTGATCTTTTGGCGGCACCGGGCCAATATAAACCGCATCCGCACAGGCACTGAACCGAAAATCGGCAAGAAAGCATCATAAACAGCTTTAAAGGGATATGCGAAAATCTGGACTCGTTTACTAATGTCTGAAATTTGAAATTTCAACGCGTTAGGTGGTGCAAGATGTTTCGGTTATTTCAAAAAACGCCATAGCTCTGCGTTTGCTGACTGAAAGCGTATCCATGCGATGAGCAAGCTGGTGCTAAAAACACGTCTGCACGCTGTTCAGAAGCTGCAAATCTTCAGTACGAATATTCGGCAAAAATCCGGTTCAAGTCACCTTGCCATTCACCATTGTACTGCGCGAGTAATTCATCAGCCGGCGCCTTTCCGGTATCGATGCTCTCGGTCAGCGCATTCAGAAAATGGGTCTCGTCCGGGATCATCCCACCAGCACCGGGGCGCGCGCGCGCCTTTAGGCCCTGATGGCTGATCGCGACGGCTTGGCGAGCCAGATCGAGCATCCGGATATCGCCAACCCGGGCCTGCAATCCATCGACTGATGCCCGCACGCGCAGCGCCTCTCTCGTCTCTGCATCAAAATCCTTGACGAGGTCCCAAGCGGCGTCAAGCGCGCCTTGATCGTACATTAACCCCACCCAGAACGCAGGCAAGGCGCACAAACGTCGCCACGGGCCGCCATCGGCACCGCGCATCTCTATATATTTTTTCATGCGCGCTTCGGGAAAGGCTGTCGTCAAATGATCGGCCCAGTCGCTCAGCGTCGGAATTTCGCCCGGCATCGCTGGCAGCTTACCAGCAAGGAAATCCCGGAACGACATGCCAAGTGCATCGATGTACTTACCATCGCGGTAGACGAAATACATCGGAACATCGAGAGCGTATTGAACCCATGCTTCAAAGCCAAACCCGTCTTCGAAGATAAAGGGGATCATCCCGGTGCGGTCTGCATCCAGATCGCGCCATACCCGGCTGCGCCAGGATTTATGGCCATTAGTCTGACCCTCAAAAAAGGGCGAATTGGCAAATAGCGCAGTGGCCACCGGCTGCAAGGCAACGGCCACGCGCATCTTTTGCACCATGTCTGCCTCGGACCCGAAATCAAGGTTTACCTGCACCGTGCAGGTGCGTCGCATCATGGTCCGGCCCATGGTTCCGACCTTGCCCATATAGGCATCCATCAGCTTGTAACGGCCTTTGGGCATCAACGGCATTTGCGCGTGGGTCCATGTCGGAGCAGCGCCCAGCCCGATAAAGCTCACCCCGATTTCATTAGCTATGTCCATGACCTCGCGCAGGTGCTGGTTGACCTCGTCGCAGGTCTCGTGGATCGATTCCAGCGGAGCCCCCGAAAGCTCCAGCGCGCCCCCCGGCTCGAGCGACACATTGGCACCGTCTTTTTCAAGCCCGGTCAGCTTGCCGCCCTCGCGCAGTTCGGCCCATCCATGGCGATCACGCAACGCAGCCAGAACCGCCTCAATTGACCGCTCGCCCTCGAATGGCAGAGGCTGAAGCGTATCTTTGCAATATCCGAACTTTTCATGCTCGGTACCGATACGCCAATCGGTCTTTGGCTTGCACCCATCGGCCAAATATTGGGCCAACTGTTCGTGGTGTTCAATCGGTCCGCCACCGGATTGAGGGATAGACATAGGGGCGCTCCGATTTACTCAAGTTTACCTTGAAGAAATGGGGCGATTTAGTGTCAGTGTCAATGCGCACCAAACCACAGTTTCGGTGCAAAATAGAACGATCATGCCCGGATGACGCAAGTTTGAACTGCTGTCCCCTCAGGCGTGGCCGCGCGGCTTCATTTCTTCCAGCGTCGGGCGTGCCCGTTCCCAGATTACGACGGGCACATCCGGCGTGTCCCGCAGCCGGGCCAGCATCCGTTCA
>JABITU010000327.1 GCA_018668195.1 Tateyamaria sp.
AGCCACTACGACGTGTTGCAAGCAGAAACTATTGCGGATGCTGTGCGAGCAATCCGCAAATCCATGCCTGACCTGATCTTGTTTTCAGGAACGGCGACGGACGGTGGGCCGCTTCGTTTGATGGCGCGGCTGCAAAAAACGCCGGGAGCTGGCAAGGTTCCAGTTATAGCACTCAGCGGTTGTGCCTCTGCGGCAGACAGAATGCGAATGCTCGCCGCAGGCGTTGACGATGTGATGCAGAAGCCGGTGGACGATGCACTGCTCGTAGCACGTGTTCGCAGCTTGGTTCGGGCCTATGCGTCGGGCAGCGAATGGCAACTGCGCGATGATACATCACGGGCTCTTGGATTTGCTGAAGCCACTGCAACCTTTGGCTCTGCTCAACGCGTCAAGCTGGTCACGCATAGCATAACGGGCATTGGCCCTTGGCAATCTGCGTTGCGCGGGCGCACCGCGGCGCAGGTTTCTGCCTGCCTGCCAGCCCATGCGGTCAGCGGATCGGCCGATGATGATGAAACAGACGCATTTGTTTTTTTGGTTGAACCCGGCGCTGATGCCGAAATGCTCAGCCTGTTGGCGACGATACGCAGTCACGCCAGCACCCGCCACAGCGCGATCATGGTGATCCTGAGCAAGGTAAATACTGCGCTCGGTGCGCAGATGTTGGACATGGGGGCCAACGACCTGATGTGCTTTGGTCCAGATGTTTCAGAAGTGGCACAGCGTCTGGGTACGTTGCTGGCACGTAAACGCCAGGATGATGCGCTGCGCGACACTGTCCGGTCAGGCGTTGAGGCGGCTATCAGCGATCCGCTCACAGGTCTGCACAACCGTCGCTATGCGATGCCACACCTAGCAAGGGTTGCCGAACGCTCACTTAGGGCAAAAAAGCCATTTGCAGTGATGGTTGCGGACATGGATCACTTCAAACTCATCAACGACACCTACGGGCACGCTGCAGGCGATGCCGTGCTGGTCGAAACAGCCAATCGATTGCGCGAAAACCTGCGTGCTGTGGACCTGATCGCGCGCATTGGGGGCGAGGAATTCATGATTGTTTTGCCCGGAACTAATTTAGCCAGTGCGAAATCAGCTGCAACCAGACTGTGTCGCGTGATCGGCAAACGTCCTTTTGACTTGCCGAGTCTGGACACACCGCTTTTGGCCACGGTGTCCATCGGCATGACCGTTTGCGATCCCGTTGCTTTAACATCAGTAAAATGCGCTCACTCAGCAGAAGCGCTGCTGCAACGTGCAGACAAGGCTCTCTATGGCGCCAAAGCAAAGGGCCGCAATCGCGTGGCGCTCAACCGTCCCGCAGCGTGACGACTATTTGACCAAACCAACCGGCCGGGTCACCAAATCAAGATCTGCACAGTGCCTATTTGCGATCTTTGACGCGTCCACGCGACCCGCGGCTCAAGACCACTTCGATCCTATCAATATAAGCAAGACGGTTTTTGATGCTCATACCTTCAACCGCGTCCAGCCAGGCAGATTGAGCCACGGTTTGAATTTGGCTTACATCTGCACCTTGGCGGTTCAAAATGTTTGATACCTGAGTGCGATCAAAGGGTTCCAAGCGCAGCACGTTCACCATGTCTTTGAATGCAGCTTTGCGATCAGCGCGCCGTGGCGAGGACGGATCGTTGCGAATAGCCCTCAGCAAAGAACGCCTCTCTTGACCAGGCAAAGCGATGACATACGGCGCCGCATAGCCCAGGTTTGACCGCACCTCGCGCAATGGGGCTATCCGCATCATCATGCCAGCCACAAGTCCCACCACCGCAAGATTTAAAGCCAACGAAACAGCGAGAACCACCTTAACCCAACGCGGGCAACGCAAGTCCACAACCGGGGGGGGCAAATTTGTCATAGCCTTTCCTCTTCCAAATCCCATCCAAAGGCCGACAGGCCAGATTGGCTGTCATAATTTTCAAAAAAGCCAAAAGAAAACAGTGTGTCAACGTCAGACGGATCAATAGCACCAAGCCCAATAACCAGTCCTGTGAAGCCGGCAGCCAGCACCCCTCCGACACCAAACCAACCACCAACACCAGCTACGAATTCATGCCATAAAGAAGCCGACTCAGCCCTGCCGCCGGGCGGGGGCAGCTTTGCTGTCGCATCCACTAAAACACGTGCCATCAAATCTTGAGAGGGCTTAGGCACTGGGGCAATAGCCACATCGTCAAGCAATGCGTCCACCCATGCATCAGCATTTGTCTTGCGATCATGTGTCATGTCTTTCATCCCTATATCCAAGGGCAGAAGCTTGCCCTTTCAAAGCAGCGGCAAGGGCCTTTTTGCCCCGCGCTGTCAAGCTTTCTACCGCTTTTGTACTCACACCAAGCCGGTCGGCAATCTCTGGGTTTGCGGCGCCGTCGAAATGGCGCATCATGACTGCAATACGCTGACGCTCGGGCAACGAAGCAAGAGCGTCACGGAGCGCGGATGCCCGCGCATTCGACTGAAGGCGCGCTTCGACAGAGGGGGTAGGATCAGGTGGTTCAGCGACCGTGTCCAACGCCACATTGCCACGCGGACGTTTGCGCAGGCGATCAGTGCACAGGTTAGCCACCACGCGGTAGAGCCAAGTAGTTACCCTGGCCTCTCCACTGCGCCACTCCGGGGCCACGCGCCACAAACGCATCATTGCGTCCTGAGCAACGTCCTCGGCCTCGGTCGCATCTCCTAGCATCCGAAAAGCCTGTGCATGTACGCGCGGCACCAGCCGGGCGGTCAACGCGCGGGCCGCTGCCGCATCACCACGCGCATAACGAGCCAGCAGGGCTGAATCATCCGCATCGGTCTGATCATCAAAGAGCATCGTCATCCTGATGTTGTGGCTACAATGCCCCCGTCCCAATTAACAAGGAGTGGGGGCACTGGCCGGTCAATTCTTCAAAAGGCGGCTTTTGCGATAGCGTTTGATTTTGGCCTGTGCTTGTTCGAACTCTTGCTTAGAAAGAGCACCGCTGCTGTCGGCATCCATACGGTCAAAGATGCGCGCAGGATCGCGACGGCCCTGCATCTCGCTGGGCGACAGCTTACCATCCGCATTTACATCCATCCGCTTTAGCATCCGCTGTGAACGCTTCGCTGCAAGATTTTTGGCATGAGCTTCTAGTTCTGCAGCAGTCAAAAATCCGTCGCCATCGGTATCAGCAGTGCCAAAACGAACTAGTGCGCTGGCCTGCATCTCTTGCAGAGTGACCTCGCCGTTTCCATTCGTATCAAGGGCCGAGAAATCGGGATCGTGCGTATTGGCCATAACCATGGTAGTGAACACACCCAGCGTGGTGGATGCTACGGCTGCGAATAACGTTGTTCGTTTCATAGTGCCTCTCCGTGTATTTTGCTTTTCTGCCAATCCTGCTCTTTTCAGCAGTCTGATAGATGTCAAACGCATCAGTCTCGCAATTCCGTCGAAATAAATTTCGCTCCAGCATTCGATGGGCCAGCGCGACATGGGGACGCAAGGACAGTTTGCGCAATTTCCATTTGCCACTCGGGCCATCAATGTTTGGCGGCCACCGCTAAGGACTTAGGTATGGATAATGAATCAGACCAGTCGCGCATGTCGCACGATCCGCGTGAGACATTAATACGTCGCTTGCGCCCTGCCCTCCTTCGAGGCTGGCGCAGACGGTGCCCGCGCTGTGGTCAGGGGCGACTGCTGAAAAGCTACTTGCAGGTGGCTGGAAACTGCCCAGTTTGCAAACTTGACTACTCGCACCACCGCGCCGATGACGGGCCCGCATATTTGACCATTCTGCTTGTCGGACACCTAATGGCACCTCTGTTGCACTTGACTTTTGTAACATGGCGACCCGAGCCGTTGGTGCTTTTTACAATATTTGCGGTTGGCTGCGTCGGCTTGTCGCTCTACCTTCTACCAAGGCTAAAGGGGGCCATCGTGGGTTTACAGTGGGCACGGAAAATGGGCGGCTTTGGTCAAACCTAGTGATCGCCACCCTGCCCAAGCGCACTATAAAAGGCAGAATAACAGATGACCGAAATCGACAAACGCCAGGTCCGAAACGCCTCAACGGTGATCGTTCTGCGCGACCGTGACACCCATCCTAGCATTCTGATGGGCCAACGCGGCGCACGTGCAGTTTTCATGCCCAACAAGTTCGTTTTTCCAGGCGGTGCCGTAGATATCTCTGATCACAATGTGCCGCTGGCTAGCCCGCTGACCGCCCCCAATGACACGCGCCTGGATGAGGACAGCACTCCAGGCCTTGGCCCTGCACTGGCCGCCGCCGCAATTCGCGAATTGTTCGAAGAAACCGGTCAGGTCTTGGGACAACCCGGCGGCTGGCCAGACGCCCCCACCAACTGGAAGGATTTCGCAGCCACCGGCCACCGCCCGCATGCAGGACCACTGCAATTTGTGTTTCGCGCGCTGACACCGCCGGGTCGCCCCCGTCGCTTTGACGCCCGATTTTTTATGATAGATGCTGATGATCTGACATCAGACCCGGACGATTTCAGCCGCGCCTCGGACGAGCTGTCTCACTTGCAGTGGGTTCCCTTGGACAAGGCACGCAGCTTTGATATGCCCTTTATCACCGAAGTTGTCTTAAGCGAGATTAATGCTCGCATCACAGACCGCGCCCCTCCGCCAAGTGTCCCTTATTTCAGGAACAACGACGAAGAGAGCCTTTTTCTGCGCCTGCGCGGACGCCCAATGTAGATATGTACGGGCTCCCGAGACACTCCCTGTAAATTTTTTGATTTGGGATGGAGGACGTATTCATGACGAGCGAAGAATGCGACGTTTAACGCAAACTTAAAGTGCTCCAGCACGCCGAGAAGATTGGCGATACCTGCAAAGCCTGTCGATATTTTGGGATCGGCAGGTCCAGTTTCTATAGATGGCGTGATGCATACCAAAAGCATGGTGTGTCAACGGGGGCGTAAAAACCTGCCAGCGTAGCGGAGCAAAAGTAGGCCACTTGGCATGACTTTGGCTTAGGCGTTTTATGAGCAAGCCCGTAATCGGAACACCGCTTACTCACGGCTCATACGGTTTGACATGATCTGTGCGCCAAATGGCATTGAACATCGCT
>JABITU010000328.1 GCA_018668195.1 Tateyamaria sp.
ATGGTAAGTGTATTGGAAGGCGATTATTAGATGCTGCAACTAAGTATGCGAGTGAAAAGGAGGCTGGATCTGTTTGGCTTACGACCAATGCGGAAAACTCTCCTTCAATTGTATTCTACCTGGCACAAGGTTATAAATATGTTGGGCAAACCCATTTCCGTATCGAAGATAAGGCTTATCTTAACAACTTATATTCTTACCATCTTGCATGACATAGCTCCGCAACGACGTAGGTCGCTTTGCCCAAGTCAGCCGACGTTACTTGAGTTTAGACGGTTCAAGTGTTGCAATGAAATCTCCCCCACACCCGTGCGCATCGAACTGGACAAATCGCCCCCCCTATGACACTCAAACCCCGCATAGGAGTTTACGCAAATGACCATCACACGTTTCGCCCCATCGCCTACCGGCTATATCCACGTAGGTAACCTGCGCACTGCGCTGATGAATTACCTGATTGCCCGCAAGGCTGGTGGTACTTTCATTCTGCGTATCGACGATACCGATCCGGTGCGCTCGGAAGAGAAATACGTTGATGGGATCAAGCAGGACTTGGAGTGGTTAGGCCTGCACTGGGACAAGGTTGAGCGTCAGTCAGAACGTCTGGACCGTTACGCCGATGCCGCCGAAAAACTGCGCAGCATTGATCGTTTTTATGAAGCGTTCGAAACCCCGACTGAGTTGGACCTGAAGCGTAAGAAACAGCTGAACATGGGCAAACCACCGGTCTATGACCGCGCGGCGTTGAACCTTAGTGCTGAAGAGCGCGATGCCCTGCGTGCTGAGCGCGGTGATGGCGTCTGGCGTTTCAAGTTGGATCAGGAACGTATCAATTGGAAAGACGGCATTCTTGGCGATATCTCTATCGATGCGGCCTCTGTCAGTGATCCGGTTTTGATCCGCGGCGATGGTCAGGTTCTGTATACAATTGCATCTGTTGTCGATGACACGGACATGGGCGTGACCAATGTTGTGCGTGGGTCTGACCACGTGACCAACACGGCCACCCAAATTCAAATCATGAAGGCGCTGGGCATGACCCCACCGTCCTTCGCACACCACTCGTTGCTGACCGGTCCAAAGGGCGAGGCGCTGTCGAAACGTCTGGGCACTTTGGCCCTGCGTGATCTGCGTGAGCAGGGCGTTCAGCCGATGGCACTGCTGTCATTAATGGCGCGTCTTGGGTCGTCTGATCCAATGGAGCTGCGCAGCGAAATGTCCGAACTGATTGAAGGCTTTGACGTGGGTAGTTTTGGCACAGCACCGACGAAATTTGATGTCGCTGACCTGTTCCCGCTGACAGCAAATGTGTTGCAGGCAAAACCATTGGCTGACGTTGCCGATCAGATTGCTGATCTTGGCGTTCCTACTGATCTGGCCGAAACATTTTGGACGGTCACGCGTGACAACATCACAACGCTAAAAGATTTGGCTGCGTGGTGGACATTGTTCAGCGAAGGTGCCGACCCAGTGATCGACGATGAAGACGCAGAATTTGTGGCCCAAGCGATGGCTATTTTGCCTGAAAGTCCGTTCGACGACACCACTTGGAAAACATGGACGGGTGCCGTAAAAGAAGCGACTGGCCGCAAAGGCAAGGGCTTGTTCATGCCGCTGCGCAAAGCGCTGACAGGCCAAAGTCACGGGCCAGATATGTCCGCGACGATGACACTTTTGCAGGTTGTAAAAGCCCGCGCTTAAGAACTGATTATCTGGGCCGCGATGCGGTCCAGATGTCCATCCACCAGCGCGGTTTCTGAGGCGCTTAGGATTTGGCTGCGCGGATACCGCGGCGCGGCGCGATCGTTTAGGATTGGCATATCCCATCCATCGGTGGTGGCGAAAAATGCATCAACGCCGTCCTGACCAAATTGTTGCAGATACCCCTGAATAACCACATCAAGATAGCTAAGCAGGATAACCTGATCACCCTCCATCAGCATGTCTTCCGGGGCCACTGCATAGTGGGCGATATCGGTTGATGGATCACCACCATGGCTAACTTTGCCCGCTGACGGAATGCGGCGATATCCAGTTTCGCGTTCATCCAAAGCGGCCCAATCGGCATTGGGAACCGCGGCGATCAGACCTTGAATTTGTTCGGAAGGATCAGCCGGAACAGCCGTCAAAAGGATGGTGCCATAGCCGCCATTGCGAACCCATGCACGGCGCCATCCCGATAGAGTCGCCTTTTGCGCGTTGGGGTAAATGTGGGTCGCCGTGTTGACGAGGCTGCCATAGCCAAAGAAGTGTGGATCGCTCATGGTTTTGTCCTTATTCTCGGGCCCGAAGCACTTGGGCTGGGCGCACCGCCAGTGGGCCCCATGCGAACAAAAGACCAGCGACAAGCGTTGCAATAACACCCCCCGCGATGATCGCCAATGCCGATGGCCAAATCACGGTGTATTCGATGTTCATGACAAAGGTGCTGACGGCCCATCCACCTGCAATACCTGCCGCCAAAGCAACAAGGCCAGAGGCCAACCCCAGCAGGGCAGAGCGGAGTGTGAAGCTAAGCAAAATGCGTCCGCGTGTGGCCCCAAGTGTTTTGAGAACAGCTGCTTCATAGGTCCGTGCATTGGTGCCTGCGGCTGCTGCGCCGATCAGAACAAGGAAACC